>JAAESG010000620.1 GCA_024229615.1 Gammaproteobacteria bacterium
TTCACGAAATCGCTCACATCGTTCTAGGCCACACGAGCACGGGCGAGCAAGTTGACGGCAAGGACATTCCCCGGAACATCGCTGAAGTTGAGGCCGAAGCGGTTGCGCTCATCCTGCTAGAAACCTTGGAGCTTGAAGGCTCCGAGTTTTGCCGAGGCTACATCCAGAACTGGCTCAAAGACGGCGAAACCATACCCGAAACCAACGCGGCGCGAATCTTCAGCGCGGCGAGTTCGATACTTTCTGCAGGCACCGACAAAAAAGGGAGGGATTAAAATGGATAACAACAAAGCGACTTACATCCTTCAGAACTTCGAATTCAGTTTCACCGATGCAGACGTTTGCAATCTCGACGATTGGATACCTGCAGGCGAGTCGAACCCGCACAACGTTCGTCCCTGGCTCATCCATGATGCCGGGTTTACGCAGGCTGTTGTCTTCGCCGATTGCGAGCAAGATGCGTTCGACATCGCAGCCGATGACGGCAAGCTCGAAGGTTTCGAGATTGCAGAGGATGAGCTTTCCGAGGGCGGCGAATATTTCGAGGATGACGATTACAACCGCCTCTCGTTTCTCGGCAACCATGGCGTTCCCCACGACATTGAACCGCTCGGGCTCGTCGAGCTTCCGAATCCCAAATCGAGCTTCGTTGCTCAGTTCAACAAGGAGGGAAAGTAATATGACCTACAAACCAAAACTTCAATATTGGGACATTGCGCAAGTTACTGTCTCGAAAATTTACGGCGCGCGCTCGAATCTCTACAGACGCCAGGCGCTTGAAGAGGCTTACCTCGCAATAAGTAAAGCTGAAACCAGAATCAGGTTTAGCTCTGAAGGTGGGCTAAACCTCAAAGAGGCTATAGGAGAGCTACTCAACCACGTTACGGAGAGTGCCAGGGAAACGGGCGGGCTCATCGTTCTATTGAATGCCATCAACGAGCACCTTCATTATCTCGGAACCCGCGAGCGAACCGAGCTTGAAAGGTGGGAAGCGGTTGAAGACGCCATAGGAAAAGGCAAGCTCGACTTGAGCGCAACCGGATATGTTCGACTCTGGAGCGCGGTTCGAGCGCATCAACTCTCGCTGGTTGCGCGCGCAATCACCGCAGATACAGGAGGGAAGTAAGATGCTCGTTATCAGAACAGCAAACCGCGATGTTCCCTTGAAGGCATACGTTCAAGCATGGAAGCAAGTTCTTGCCGAATCGAGCGAGGTTGAGTACAGCGAAGGCTTGACCGGTTACTGGTCGGTGTCGCGCGATGAAGTCTTGAGTCAATTCCGCGCTGGACTACATGACCGAATCAACCGGCACATTCCGGGTTATGGTGTCGGGCGCAAGTGGGATTCCGATTGGCAACGATGCATCGCGAACGTAGCGCGACAACTCAACACACCGAGATTAATCATTCATTGGTTGCCGAAGGAATTGAAAGAACGGTTCGCACATCGCCTTTGGGAAGGTGAGTAAAAATGGATAACTGCAATCATCCTCCGCACAGACTCTATGCATGGTTCGCGAGCGATGGTGTCTTGTGCGTTGGTTGCTGCGAATGCGGCGCGGTTCTCAAGGGTGCCGCACAGGAAGGAGAGCAAAATGAAAAAACAACGAGCTAGTTGGTGGGTTACTTGCTTAACGGCAAAGGTCGCGCTCGCGCATGACCGGCGAGTATACAAGGTTGCGGATGATGTCGGGCTCGGGTGGACGCCTTACCGCTTTCGAGTCGAGCATGGTGCGATTGCGCAAACTGCATTCCACACGATTGAAGAGCTTCGGCGATGGCTCGACCGAGAAGGGTTCGAGATCGAGCGCGTCTCTTCAAATTATATCGGATGCCGAACGCTTTGGTTGAAACAGCGTTTCGAATGCGCCGATTGCGGCAAGCCGTCCGACCCGAAACACCTATGCAGAGCGCAGGCTCGCGCGAACCGCAGGGAGGATTCATGCCAGTCAAAATAGAAGAAACTGAAAGAAGGATAATCATACATTACTGGCCGAACTGGTCAACAGAGGAAAAAGCATCAAGGAACATCGTTTGCCCGAAGTGCGGTTTCTTGATTCGCTCGATGAAACCAGAAGAGGATGAGTTCGAGCTTGAGCGACACTTGCAAAGGTGCTCTAGCGGGATTCAATCGGCGAACAAAAAAGACTTTTTCAAAAAGGAGAGGGGAAAAGTATGATTCGATATTCCAAGCTAACAAACGAACAGCAAGACAAAATCATCGAGCGCTATAAGCTCGCCATCGCAATCGGCGCGACCGATGTGAACCACGCGGCAGCAATAGCTGCGCATGATGTCCTTGCGTGGAAAGGCCGAAAGTGCAAGCGGGTCGAGAGCCAGTTCAACGACACTCGCCACGCGCCAGGTGCTTGCCCGAAGTGCGACCACGAAGCCGACGCCTATGCAGCGGCGCTCGCGGTAATCGTTCACAACGGTTACGCTGAAGTATCGCCTTCACAGAGCGAAAAGGTCTACGCCCGCGAAGCGGGCTAAACAAAGGAGGTTCCATGAAACACTACACCCCACACGGACATTTCTTTCACGGCGAGAACGCCTCGATCTTGGTGGTCGATTCCGAAACCGGCAAGACTCGCAAGCTCGGCTTTGCGGGCGGCAAGGCTCGACATTCCCCGGATGGTTTCTCCTGGGGGTACGCGGGGAGCGGACCCGCCGAGCTTGCACGCGCCATCATTGCAGACGTTAGCAATGATCCCGATCCACATCCGGCGCTCTACCAGGCATTCAAGAACGAATTTCTTGGAGCCTCGACCTTGGACCAGAATTCAACAAGCTGGTCTATCTCCGAGGATGTGATCCTGCAATGGCTCAAGGATCGGCGCGAGAAATATTTCAAAGGAGGGAAGTAACATGAACGATTGGACGTGCTCAAATTGCCGCAAGGTGCCGAAGGTAATGCACTCGATCAACCCGAACATCTGCGCCGCGTGCTACGACGCAAGCGAGCCAGGACCGGCACCAACCTACAACAGCGGAGATCGTGTTACCACGCCCGATGGTGCTGGCGTGGTTCTCTTCGTTGCTCTCGGTAAGGATCACAAAAGCGAGAAGGCGAATGCGCGCAACAGCGCAGTGTGCGTCAAGCTCGACGGGAAGAAGTCGAAAGGGTACAACGGGACGCTTTTCCTTGCCGAATTGGTTCAATCTTGTCCAAAATCGAAGCGTCGGTGAAAGGGGTTGACAAGTTGATACATATAGTATTTAATGAGGATATGATGGCAAAACAAAAGACACTCGGAGACGTAAACAGTATGAGGGCCAGGGAGATCAAAAAGCGCCGCGTTGCTGCAGGAATGAACCAGCGCGAGCTTGCCGATGCTGTCGGCGTCTCTCAGCCAACGGTTTGCCGATGGGAGCAAGGGTTGCAACCGATACCGCCTTATGCGGCGAAGTTAATCACCATTGTTACGGCGGAGATTCCAGCGAAGTCGGCATAAAAAAAAAGCGCGGCCTTGGATGCCGTAGTCCAAAACCGCGCCTCTGACAGAAGGAGGTAAGCACGTGACATCTGAAAGCATAACTCCTAAACTCATCCTAGTCAAAGATGGGGAGCCGGATCAATTTTGGGTGAAGTGTAAACATCCAAAATGCCTTTGGCTGAAGATAGCTTCCTCCGCAAAGAGCGGGCGCACCAAAGCGTTCGCGCACATCGCAACACACCTAACTCACACGGTTGAGTTACACACTATCCAAACGGAGGTATTACATGCCAAAAACTACAGAAGTTGAATTCACGGTCGAGGATCGAGACAAAGAAATCGAAAGGCTCGATCAACTGGTTCTTTCATTGGATGGCTTCTCGATCCCCGCTATCGCTCTCGAACAATCGCTCGAAGAGTGCCGATCCTTGAATGACAAGCTCGGGCTGGTCAGGGTCGAGGCGCTCAAGATCGATTCCCCTGCGCTCTATACCGACTACGGTTCGTTCTTTCGACGTATCAAGGACATCGAGAAAAAGATCGAAGAGCAACGGATAAAGGATAAGGCGGGGCCGCTCGAAGAGGGACGAAGGATTGACGCGAAGTATGGCGGGTTCAAAGATTTCGCGAAGCGGTTGCGGACGGTTTTTGATTACGCTATGAACATTTGGGATCGAGAGCAAAAAAGAATACAGCGCGAAGAGGAAGTTCGACTCCGCGAGAAGGCGCGGAAGGAGCAAGAGAAGCTCGACCTACGCGCCGAAAAGAAAGCGGCCAAGCTCGAAGACGAAGGCAAAACCGACGAAGCTGATGCAGTGCGCGAAGCGGTTCCGATTGTCCCTACTCCGACCGTTGCGCCAGCCGACATTCCAAAAGTTGCAGGCGTCACCAAAGTCAAGCGATGGAAGGCGGAGATTACCGCCGAGGCTCTCGACAAACAAGAAAAACTCCTCATCGAGATGATTAAAAGCTGGAACGCTTGGCCGAAGAATCGAGGCAAAGAAATTATCCCTGGCGAGTTCTGGAGCCTCGATGTCAAAGCGATCAACGCGATGGCTCGCTCGCTAAAGGGAAAGCTCGAACTTCCCGATGTTGATGTCTTCGACGCCGACACGCGGCATTGAGCCATGGCACACAAAATAAGGATTCTGGCTCGGACGGGGGGCTTCTGTCTTTACGAAGAGATGCTCTTCATTGATTTTACTTACAATTATCGAGAGCTTGCATCTTCTGAGCTTGGGCCGGAAGGCTTGAGAAAGCTACGGTCGGAAGATGCTTTTTCCTCTCTCGCCAAAGAAGTTCATCGCGCGGGGCTTTGCTTCAATCAAGACTTGCGATTCGTTCGAGAAACTTTGCCGAAGCAAAGAGGCTCTGATGTGAATACGGAGCGATGGAGCGTTTTTGTGTTCGTTAAGTGGGAGCCATAAAAAATGGCTTGCGATTGGATGCTTTGTGATAATCCGGTTGTCGCTGGAGAGCTTTATTGCATCGTTCACCTTCCGGATATTCTGAGAACGAGATGGGTTGAGCCAAACGAACGCGAACGGGAACGGCTCTATATCCTCATCGAAGAGTTGAACGAAGCGGGGCAAATTTTCAGCCGAGCACAACATATCGCTATGAAAGTGCTTCGCTTCGGTTTCGATGAGGTTTACCCGAAAACAGAAACCGACAATCGCGCTCGACTTGAAGAGGAGCTAGGCGACGTTGCTGCGATGATCGAGATTATGGTTCTCGCTGGCGATGTCAGCGCGACGAACATAGTTCTTGCACGCAAAGCGAAGTTCGAAAAACTCAAACGCTTTATGAGAAATAAGCCGTGAAGTGAAAACCATAAGGAGGTTAAAAGCACATGGCGATTAAAGAAATAAAATTCAAGTTCAACGGTACAAGACCGTTGATGATTCAATCCGAGCGGACTGCCAATCCGCTCGACCCTATCACAAAAGGAATCAAGAAGTATACGAGCAAGCCAGCGAGTCAAAAAACGGACGCGGATCATCTTGCGGTTATGCGTCTTGAGTTCGAGGCTGCTTTTTACGTTGGCGCTCCCGATAATCTAGGGCCATGTATTCCTGGCCTTAACGTTGAAGCGTGCATCCGAGACGGGGCGAAGTCTCAACGCAAAGGTGCGACGATAACACGAGCGCTTAACGTTGCCGAAGAGTGGATTGCCGTACAGTACAAAGGACCGCGAACCATTGCGGAGCTTTGGGCGCAACCGGACAAGTTTGTTGACTATCGCGGCGTCAAGCCTACCAGCAAAGCTAAGGTTATGCGGTGCCGTCCTGTTTTTCATGGATGGTCCCTCGTTGCGACTGTTGAATTCGAAGACGAAATGATTAATCGAAAGCAGTTGATCGAATACGTAAAGTATGCCGGGAAATATGTCAGTGTCGGAACGTATCGTCCTACGTTCGGGCGCTTTTCTGTAAGCGTTTTAAAGAAATGATTTCTGCGAGGCGCGGCAAAGCTTGGTCAAGCCCGGTATGGTTTCGTTTTGCGACGCCATGCGTGGCAAGGCAAGGATTTTATCTAACCTTGAAAAAGGGATGATGAAGAAACAAAGGCCAAAGGCAAGGCGATGCGACGCCGTGCGCATCTTCGCTTGGCATGGTGTGGTCGGGTTGAGCATAGCGTTAGTGTTGCAGCGCACGGCAAGGCAAGGATTTTATCTAACCTAAGCAAAAGGGATGATGAAAGCAAAAGGTCAAAGGCTCGGAGCGGCAGTGTCGAGCCATGTTAGGCATTGCAGCGCTGAGAATTGCAGAGCAAGGACCAAAGGCTTTGCCGAGCCTGGCGAGGCGCAGCGCGGTCGAGCACACCATGGCGCAGCGCGGAAAGGTTTGGCGATGCAAAGCAAGGATTTCATCTAACCTTTGAAGGAGAAAATTGAAATGAAAAAGTCAACGCTCAAGGAATTGGCAGATCGAGCCATCCTCCGCGCTGGAGGCAACAGCCATCAAGCATTCACGGCTTTGTTGAAGCGTGTCACAAACAACGAATCGCTCAAGGATTTAGCGGTTCGCTTGGGAGTTTCCCAAATTATCAGGAACGCACAAAACGACATGAGAACAGCGGCATCTTCCGAACAGCTTGCCGAGTTTCTTGAATCTACACCAACAGGCAAACCTGTTGCCGCCATCTCGCCGGAGGATTTCAAATTGCTCGAAGGGCGCTTCCTGTATCCGCTTCACAAAAGCGGAACATACATCGGCCTTGCAACCGAAGAGCTAATCCTCGAATCGATTGCCGAGATTGATCGAAACATGGAAGGGCTTGCCAGCGCAAAAGGGTTTCAGGATGCAGTCTTGCGGGAACTTAAAAGGAAACGCAAGAACAAAAAGCAACGACCCATCGATGTTATGTCGGAACACGAAATAAACGAGCTTTACACGAAGCACTGCAAACAAAAAAAGGTAGCGTAGGTAATTTTTTATGGAACTTGATCAAAGATGGTATGAGCCAGGGAAGAAAAAGATCCAGCGGCGCAAGCGCATTGATGTATCGGAGCGCGGCCAAAGGATCGCGCTCGAAGCGGGGCGAATCAAGTATGAATCGAATCGACGAAGAGGATTCAAACATACATTCGGCCTCGATGATTCGATAGCTCTGCGCATGGATCAAGTCGGTGCCTTGGGAAAGGTTGCGATATTCGAACATCTCGGGCTTGATCCGTCTCCTGTTCTCATCGACCGCCCTCCGCATCGTTACAAAGATCCAGACATCGATCCGAAGGTATGGATTAGAAGCGCCGAAGGTACCAACAAACGTCTGTACCTGCGCAAGGATGACGAGCCTAATTCGGATGGGCTTTTCATTTGGGCTCCGGTTATCTCGTTCGAAGAGGGAATCGTTTTTTTTACCGGATGGATTTATTGTCATGAAGGATTGAAGTCTTACTACTGGCAACAAGTTCGAGCGGATCGCGATCCTCAGTTTTACGTTCCCAATTCTTTCCCTCCCCTTCGCCCGTATTCGACATTCCGCGAAGCGTGGGGGCAAGACAAACAAGGAGCGCTGTTCTAATGGACAAAGAAATGAACATAACAGCGATGATGATTGGTGGTCCTTACGACCGGCGCCGGATCACTGTTCCAAAGGAAAAACCTTACATTGATATTCCAGAACAGCTAGATCGCTCCCTTGATTCCCCGGTTGCTCGTTTCCAAGTTCACCGCTACCAGAGGATGTCTTTCGTTGACAGCGACAGAGAATTGGTTTTCGTCTTCGTCCATTCCGACATGATGAAGGGTGGCATCTTGCGTCATCTTTTAGAAGCCTATAGGAGCCACAATGGATAAGGGATTCACTGTAACAGAAGAGGGTAAGGCGCGAATCTATCTCTTCGAAAACCAACGCTATCCCTCGGTAACGACCGTTATTCAATCGGTGCTACCGTTTTGGGAAGGCTCGAACCAGGAGGAAGCCTACGCGAAGGCGATGCTCGGGACCGAGGTTCATTCGATGTGTGCCGAGCTTACTCTCAACCGGCGCTTTGCCGCGAAGCGTATCGCCGACTTCCATCCGAAGATTAGAGGGTACGGTTATTCCTGGCTCAAGTTCATGGAACAAACCGAGGCGGAAGTCATCTCGCAAGAACGCGCCATCTTCTCTCGCAAGCTCCGCGTGGCAGGTAGGCCGGACGCGATCATGATGATCAACGGCAAGCGCACAGTTGCCGATTACACCATAGGAGCAACCCGCCTCGCGAAGAGATTGCAAACGTCTGCATACGCGATGATATGGAAAGAAGAGTTTAAGGATCGGCACAAGTATCATCGCATCGAGATCCCGCTCAAAGAGAATGGCAATCTCCCTACGCTTCGAGTTCATGATAACGACAACGACAAATCCGCTTTCATCTCGGCGGTGAATTTCTACCGATGGAAGGAAGCGGCGTGAACAGAAAAAAACGCTGCCCCGCACTTACTAGGTACAGCGTTCAATGCAAACATAGCGTCGAGTATGATCGAGACTATTGCCAGGTTCACGGCGAAGACAGCTTGACCGGAGGGCGGCGGATGGAAGTTATGGGCGGTTCTTTTTTGGCAAGACTGCCCTTGCCCATGGTTCCCGTTTGCGATTGGGAAACGCTTGGCGAAATCGCACAATGTATTTTGACAGCGAAGAGCGAGCAAAAAATGTTCGTGGTTGAAAAAGATCCGGGTACGACAAAAGCGAGGAAAACTGTTGATCAATTAATGAGGGGCCAACGCGGTCAAACATTTTGCGATCAAAGAGGCGATCATCTTGGAATCATCGAAAAGAGTTGGTGTGTTCGTTGCGACAAAAAAGACTTTTTGCTCGAAGGGCTTTGTCATCGATGCTGGCTTCGAAAAGCGGATAAAGAAAGGCGGCGATCCATCAAGCAAGGGCTTGCTCCTAAAACACGCTTAGATTCTATCGATGGAAGCGAGGCGGCATGAAATATCTACAGCACGTTTACCAGTGCCCGCACAGTACCGTTACCGTGCGAACGCATATCGTAAAAGGGATCGCCGACAAACCGCGCGAGCAAGTTTGTGCTTGGTGCGATAGCGCCTCGGTTATGTTTTTGATCGGTTGGGATGTTGTTGAAAGCGTAGCACCCTTATCGACGCAAGAGATCGAGGCAAGATGAAAAAACGGTTTTGGTGCAAGGCGCATAACGCATTCCACGAGGGACAGCCGTGGTTTCACAAAAAAACTTGCATTGCGGAGTTCGTTGTCGGCGATCCGATACCAGACTTCAGCCTTTCGCCGACAACCAAAGCGAGAGCGGCGCGTCAATTAGATGTGGTTGAGTTTACCGCGCTCAAGGTGGGCTATCGGTTAATTCATGGATTCTCGATTATGAGGATGTGCGAAGATGACGACAGTTAAATTCAGCCACAAGAACGAAACTATCAACGGCACGGTGTTTCAGTGGACAGAGCTTCTTACCCGTTGTCTATTCTTAACTTGCTACGCGGTACGAGTTCACCGCCATTCAATTTGCCCCGAGTGCAAAGCGGTTCGATGGGGAAACCCTTCTTGCCAAACGTGCAAGCTCGCCAACAAAACAAAAGTACACGACACTAAATTTATGGATTCTTCAACAGCGAGATCAAGACCATGAAAAAAACAAAGCGCAGGGAAATTGCAGCGAAGCTCCGGAAAGAAGGGCGGCGATGTTCTGTCCCTACAGCAGTCGCTTTTTATACTCCATCTCCAAATCTTTCAAGCCTTACTGTTGGATGCGACAAACAAGCAACGCGCATCGATGCACTAGGCCGAACACTTTGCGAAGAAAAACATCGGCGTCGATCTATGGCTTGCGATGGGCCGTATCATCCCCTCCGAGCGCGTGAAGTTCGAGAAGTTCGTTCCTGTCCTCAATGCGAGTGGGATAAGTGGCGATGATAGAGCAACCCGTTCTCCGCATCGGCGACTCCTGGGATCATCAAGTCGAGGGATACCATCTCGCGCGCAGCATCTTCAACCGCGCTCGTCATAACTGGAACGGAGGCGGCGCTGGCTCTGGAATCTTTTTCGACATGGGAACCGGCAAGACCAGAACCGCGATTCACCTTCTCGACAATTCCAATACCATCGATAAGGTTCTCATCGTTACACCGAAGAGAGTTCGCTCCGTTTGGCCTGGGCAGTTCGAGAAACATTCCGCACGTCACGAGGATCGAGTCTTGCTCGTGCCCGAAGGCTCGGTACGCGACAAGGCAATGCAGATCGCCGATGTGGTTGAAGACTGGATCGTTACCCCGAAGACTCGTCAACTCTGCGTGGTCATCAACTACGATGCAGCCTGGCGCGAGCCTCTCAAAACCACGCTCAAGCATTGTGGGTTTCAGTTGGCGATACTCGATGAGGCGCATCGGTTAAAAGGCGTCGGCTCGCAAACCTCCAAGTATTTCGGCAGGCTCGGAAAGGTGATACCATACCGGCTCGCGCTTACCGGTACACCGTTGCCGCATTCGCCTCTCGATGCCTGGGCGCTGTATCGCTTTCTTGACCGATCAATTTTCGGAAAATATCTTTGCTGGAGCTTCAAGGAAAAGAAGGTCGTTTGTAATCCTGTCGATGATCGATGTTGCTTCAAGAATCGTTACGCCGTCAAAGGCGGATTCGAGGGTCGGCAAATCGTCGGGTACAAAAACGTTGAAGAGCTTCACAATCTAATGTTCTCGATTGCAATGCGCGTCAAAAAAGATGACGTTCTCGATCTGCCGCCAGCAGTTCACATGGATCGCCGCTTTACCTTACCGGCCAAAGCTCGGAAAACTTATGACAAGCTCGAAGCGGATCTCTATGTCGAGATCGAGCAAGGCGAAGTTACGGCCGCAAATGCTTTGGTGAAGCTGTTACGCTTGCACCAACTAACCTCGGGACACCTTGCACTTGATGACGGGCGAGTCGAAACGGTTCACTCCGAGAAGGAGGATCTTCTCGCGGATATGTTCGAGGATCTTCCAAGAGAGCCGATTGTCGTTTTCTATAAATACAAGCCCGATGCAAAAGCAATCCGGCGCGCCGCTGAAAAAGCAAAGCGAACCTGCGGCGAAGTAAGCGGCGACCGTGATGATGTTGCTGCATGGCAAAACGGCGATCTCGATGTCCTTGCCGCGCAAACCCGAAGCGGAAGCGAGGGCCTCGACTTCACCCGCTCCGCTTATGCGATTTTCTTTTCGGTCGGATTCTCGCTCACTGAATACGATCAATGTCTTGCGCGTTTGCATCGCTCCGGTCAAACGCGCTCGGTGACTTACTATCATCTCATCGCAAAGGATTCGATAGACGGTCGAATCTATTACGCCTTGCAAAAACGTCGAGAGGTAGTTGAGTCAGTCTTAACACAGATGCGCGAGCCAAGGCGCATCGCTTCATGAAGGAGATAGCACAATGGCATTTGGAAAGAAGGATGAAAAGAAACAAGCCGCCGAGGTAGAAGAAAAGGCGGTGGTGCCGGTTGACGAGAAAGGTTTGTCAACGGTCGCTCTCAAGGAAAGCGAGTTCGGTGCGCTCACCCGCTCCCCTGCAGAGATCCATGCGATCATTCAAGCGAACATCGGTGCTTCGGGGATCACCATGGGGAACTTGACTCGGGTGAAGATCCCGACGAGCGGCGGAACGAAGTGGAATGTGCCGAGCATCCGAGGCGAGCAATTGATGGATGAGATCGAGGGTATCGTCATTCATCACAAAGAGGCGCGCGCCTACTGGAAAAAGAGCATCGATGAAGGTGGCGGCGGGCAACCTCCCGATTGCTCATCCGAAGACGGTTACAACGGTAAGGGCGATCCTGGCGGAGCTTGCGCCGAGTGCCCGTTCAACAAGTGGGGAAGCGAGCCGAAGGCCGGAAGGGGAAAGGCTTGCAAACAGCTTCGCATCGTTTACCTTTTACCCAAAGGTCGATCCTTCTTGCCGTACCTTTTCATCCTTCCGCCGACTTCGTTGAAGCCGATGGGCAATTACCTCGTGGGGCTCGCGGCGGAAGCGTTGAGAGTCAATGCGGTTCGAACGATCTTTCGTCTTGAGAAAACAAAGAACCAAGGCGGAACGGAGTACGCTCAACTTCTGCCGGTTCTGTCGAAAGAAAATCCAGAGCTATCGAAAGAAGAGCAACAAGTCACCAACGCTTACATCGCCGCGATCAAGCCCGCGCTCGAAAGGCGCGTCGATCTCAGTCGTGATGATGTCGGGGAGGAAGAAAACTCCAACGGTTAGCGGGGGAGTCTCTGTTTAGAGGCTCACGGTCGGGCTCGCCTCGCCAATGCGCAGGCGGGGCGAGCCTCAATTTTCGAACCTGTTGACATAGGAGTTTGATGTGGACCACCCCGCGACTGGAGATGCGAAACGATTTCTCGATCTATGGTTCGGCGAAGGTGCCGATCAACCACCAAAGGGATACATTTTAATTTGGGTCAATCCGGGTAAGCGCTCGGAGTGGTTCAACGATATCGAGAAGGCGGCAAACTACGCAATCGGAGAGACAACGAGAAATGTCTACTTCGGAACCTCCCTTTCTGAAAGAGATCATGGAGCTAACCGGCGACTCGATTCAAAGAAGCGACCGGCGAAAGGGATTCTTGGGTTTCACAACGATTTCGATATTCTAGGTGAGGGCCACAAGAAAAAAAGCTATCCCCCCGATCTCGATTCCGTTAACGCTCTCGTCAAAGACATTCCCATCTCGCCGACCATCATGGTCGCGACGGGCGGAGGCGTTCATTGCTATTGGGCTTTTCATGAGGCTTGGATTTTCAAGGACGATAAAGATCGCGAGGCTGCGCAAGCGTTAGCTCGCAAATGGCACAAGCTCGTTCTCACCGCTGCAGAGGCGCGCGGTTGGACCATGGACAACGTGTCCGATCTTGAGCGCGTGATGAGAGTTCCGGGCACTTGGAATAACAAAGATCCTCGGAACCCCGCTCCCGTAGAAATTTCGTTCGAGGGCACCTGGCGCTACTCCCCCGATGACTTCAACATGTTCTTGAAGGAAGTCGATACGCCATCCGTCCAAGTTCCGGAAGTGCCGAAGGAGCAACAAGATAAACAGCTTTCGATGTCAATCGACGCCGACCCTCCGATCCTAAAATTCGAGGCGCTCATCGGGAACCTGCGCGCGGCTAAAGATACCTGGGAACACAAGAGAAAGGATCTGCAGGATCAAAGCGGAAGCTCCTATGACATGGCAATGGCGAACTACTGTGTAGCGGCAGGATTCACCATTCAAGAAACGGTCAACACGTTGATCGCCATGCGAAGAAAGCACAACGATCCGAACCTACAGAGAAAACTTCGCGAGGGATATTTCAAGGGAACGTTCGACAAAGCGTGGCAAACGTTCTCGACCGACGCCACGCTAAGTCGGCAAAGAAGCGAAGCGCATCAACGCTTCTCGGGTTCCGATGACGATGAGCGAAGAAAAACCGCCATCGAAGATTTTAACAAGATGGTCGGTTTCGAAAAGGTTCCGATAACGGAAGTCGTTTGCTTCATTGCTGGAGAGGAAGCCGAGTACCACATCAAAACAAAAAAAGGAACGGTCGTGATGAGTTCGAAGGAGGTTTATTCCTTCTCGAAGTTTAGCGAAAAATATTTCGGCGCGTTCCAAGATATTCTCCCGCACATGACTTTGAAGCAATGGAAGTATCAAGCTCTCAAGATTCTCATCAACCAAGCAACGAGAGAAGAGATCATCGAGGAAGTTCGCGACGAAGGATCGAATCGATCCTCGATGCTCGGATGGGTTGAAGCGTACCTCGCAAAGAAAAGAATTCATCCCGAGCTAACGATAGAAACGTACAAAGGAAATCATCCGTTCAAGGATAGCAAGGGAAACTTTTACGTTCACAACGATGCGGTTCGAAAATGGATCGGGCGACATCGAGACAACAAGATCCCCGTGGGCAAAATGCCGTCTTTGCTCCGGAGTGCTGGCCTCGAACCCGACAAGAAAAAAATCGCCGGGTTCAGCAAGCAAGCTCGATATTGGAAGTACACACCTAGCAACGTGATCGAGTTCCCGCTTGAAAAAACAGAGGAGGAAAGCTCATGAAAAAAAGAAAACGTCGAGAGGTTCAAAGAAAGCGCCGACATCAAGTAGAGTTCGCGCGCTCGCATCAACCCGCCAAGCGGGTTAGGTCGCCGTTTCCCGTTACCATCATCGCCGGGTTGTGCTTCTCGATGCTCGGGCTCGTCGTCGGCCTCTTCGCTCTCAATTGGTGGATTCTCGCGCTCGCCGCTGCAGGGATCATCGTTACCGGAAAGGCCGTGTTTCGGTGGGTCGTCTCCTGATGAAACCGGGCAGGATTCTAGCCACGCGGGGGCTCCTGGGGGCTCCGGAGGGCTCCGGGGGCTCGGGCAAGGGATGCCCGCTGAAAGTCGCTTACAAGCGAAATATGGAGGCCGTGTCTCCTGCAGGGGACACCGGGTATCCGGAGGTACAGTGTATAGAAAAAAAAGTACTCGCAAATTTGCGGGCACTTTTATTTCGGGGGAGTGTACCTTTTCGACCTTTAATCTTTTGGTGTCAACGATTAGCGGTGTCTCAGATCGGTGTGCATTGTACCTTCAGCACTGTGCCTGTGTACCCTCAGACGTTACGAATCGTAACAAGGGCTACTTTGGACGCGCGAGATGGCACACTGCCTCCGTACTGGAGAGAGTTTTTTTTCGGTACCTCTGTCCCCTGTACCGTTCTCACCGTGGAAGGAGGGGTAAACCAAGATGAAAAAAGAGCATAGCTTTGAGACGTTTCTCAAACAGCAAGAGCCTGGGGCGATTCCTGTTGTTGCCTGGGGAGATACGCACACGATGATCGCCGAAGCCTATGGAGCGTGGCTTGCGCTGAGAACGGCAAAAGATATCGGCGAAGATTTCGAGCGAGTCATGGATGAATTCGTCGAGGGGAAAAGCTCATGATCGAGTATCGAGCCATCGGGCCTCCCGGTTGTGGAAAAACCACCTGGCTACAGAAGCAAGTCAAGCTCGCTGTTCAAAAGCATGGGTCGGGCTCCGTTCTCCTGGCCTCTCTCACCCGTGCCGCCGCCGCCGAGCTTGCCGGAAGGGATATGCCGGTTGATGAGCAATCTATCGGAACGCTTCACGCTCATGCATACCGGTCGCTCGACCGTCCCGAGCTTGCGCAAGACAAAAAGCACATCGATGCGTGGAATGAATACGTTTGCAAAAAAGGGTACGAGCATTGGAGGCTTACAAAATCTCTCAAGCAAGATGATATGGGAAAGGCGTCGCACGAAGAGCAAACCGAAGGCGATGAGCTTTACGAGATGGCGGAAACGTTTCGGCATCGATGCATACCGTTCGATGATTGGATGGTCGATAGAGTTCAATCATGGTTCGAAGCCTGGCAAGACTTTAAGGAGATGAGCTTCGCGATGGATTTCACCGACATGATCGTCAAGGCAAGCGAAGTCGTCGAGAGAGCGCCAGGCAACCCGCGATTTGTTTTCCTCGATGAGGCGCAAGATTTGAGCTTGCTCGAATTGAAGCTCGCGCGAAAGTGGGCCGAGCATTGTGAAGTCTTCATCATGGTCGGCGATCCCGATCAATGTCTTTACGAGTGGCGAGGCTCGAGCCCGTTGAACTTTGAGAACCCGAAGCTCGACGAAGCGAATTATAAATACCTCTCGCAAAGCTGGAGAGTTCCAGCGGCGGTTCACAGAGTCGCGGTCAATTGGATCGAGCAAGTGCCTGGGCGTAGAAAAGTTGAATACTTACCGCGCAAGAAAAACGGAGACGGGCCAACCGTTCAAGGCGTTTGTAGAAACGAAGATGATCTCTCGTTCCAAACTCCCGAAGAGCTTTTCGAGGATGCCGAAAAATATCTTTCTCAAACCGTCGAGCTTGACGATGGAACGATCCGACCGAAGACGGTTATGTTTCTCGGGAGTGCCGGATACATGCTTCACCCTATCATCCGCTTTTTGAGAGAAGAGGGGATACCGTTTCACAATCCATACAACACGAAACGCGGCGACTGGAATCCGCTTGGCGCTGTAGGGAGGAAGGGATCAACCTCCATGGCAGAGCGAATAAGAGCTTTTGCATATTGTGAATGGTTGAACAATTGGGACGAGCTTGTTAAATGGTTGCCGCTATTGAAGTTAGAGCACTTCCGCGAAAGTCGTTTCGTTACGAGTAAGCACATCGAGAGCTTACATGGTCGCCATGATGCGGATGAATTGAAAACGGTTCTTTCCGAAGAGGCGATCAAGCGCGCAATCGCGACCGACTTCGCGTGGCTAGTCGATGGGATGAAGGCTCAATATAAAAATCTTCGCTCAACTCATTACGCTATTCGGCTCGTCGAGAAAAACGGCGAAGCGATCCTAAACAAGAAACCTCAAATCATGTTGGGGACCATTCATTCGGTGAAAGGTGGACAGGCAGATGTTGTTTACGTCTTCCCCGATCTATCGCCAGCCGCTGATGATGAATGGCAAGACGATAGATCCAAGCCTGGGATCTGCCGCGTCTTTTATGTTGCGATGACTCGTGCGAGAGAGGAGCTTGTACTTTGTGATCCGTCATCGGATCGCGCTGTTGAATTTCCGGAGGTATGAACAAATGCCTACCGGCCAATACAAAGGAAAGATGGAGGAGCTTCGCCAGGCGTGGGGAGGAAAGTGCTTGATCGGTTTTTCCGGATGTTGGAAAGATCACGGGTTAGAGTTCGCGCACGTCAAGCCAACGAAGATCAAGCGCGAATCGCAAAATGGTGGGAAGCGTAGCGGAAGGGGATTGCCGCAACGTTACCACGACATCAAGAACAATCCGGGCTGTTATCTTCTCGTTTGTCGAGCTTGCCACGCTAGGGCAGACGGGCTCGCCGACGAGTTTCATAATTACGACTTGAGAGAGGAGGCTCCGTTTTGACTTACAGGCCGATAGTAACCGGATTACCATGCGCGGATATCTCGTGCGGTGCTCTCGAAAAACTCAAGGAATGTCCAACGTGTAAATTTCTCTACTGCGAAAAGCATTTGAGAGAGGGGCATTTTTATACGCACACCGAAGAGATCAACCAGTCGGCAACCGTAGGGATTAAAGCCTGCGGATTCGGGAAGGAGGGATGATGCCGAGAAAAAAGAAAACGCTTAGAGAGATAGCGGCGACGACTCCGAAGGATGAGAAGTTGGAAAAGAGCATCGTTAAAGCGTGCCTCGATTATTTGAACAGTCTTCCAAGTTCGGAATTTCAAAAACGTCACGGCTCTCGAACCCGCTCCGGAGATCCCGACATTACCGGATGTTTGAATGGGATGCATTGGGAAATCGAGATCAAGCGGCCAGGCAAAAAACCAACCGACCGTCAATACTCGCGCTTGCGCACCTGGAGCAAGGCGGGGGCTATCGCAATATGGGTAACTTCGCTCGAAGGGCTTCGTGAGTTCATGCAGAAATATGAAGGATATTGCCACGAAGCTATTCGCGAATATGCGCATAGTATGTTACAATGATTCCATGAAGAAATCGTAAACCGTTAACAGGAGGATGGAGGGAAACATGGAAACAAGGATGATGAAAACTGCAAACATTTGCAAAAGCTCAGTCGGAAACGTCCGGAAGGATCTCGGCGATCTCTCCGAGCTTACCGCCTCGATCAAAGAGAACGGCATCTTGGAACCGATTGCGGTTCGACCGACACCGGGCGACAATTATGAAATCGTTTTCGGCTTCCGGCGCTTTGCTGTTGCTCAAGTGCTCAAGCTCGATGTGGTTCCGGTTGTCGTTTGGCAAAAGCTCTCCGACGAGAAGGTCATCGAGTTTCAACTCGTCGAGAACCTCAACCGCGAAGACATTCATCCCATGGATGAAGCAATCGGATTTTTTAAACTTCGCGAGGATCACAAAAAGCTGGTCGAGGATATCGTCAAGGCGACTGGCAAAGTCAAAGCATACATCTATGCCTCGATGAAGCTCGTCGAGCTTTCCGCGCTTGCTCAAGAGGCGTTCCGCAAGGGCAAGTTCGATGTTTCGGTTGCCGTTCCCCTCGCGAGGATCTCAACCGAAGAGGGCCAGGCAAAAGCCGTCAAGGTAGTTCAAGGGTTGCCCGCTCGCGAAGCGTTCGCCGAAATCGACAAGATCAATGAGCACATCGAGCTTGATGCGAAGTGGGAAAAGGTGAAGGCGAAAGCGCTGAAGGACAATACAAGTGTTTTGACGCAAGCAGCCGCCGCAAAAACACTCAATGATGGCTTCGTTCGTCACGACTCGGATTTTGTCAACTTGGACGCTCAAGACTTCAACCATCCCAAGATGTTGAAGTATCGCGACATCGTTAAAAAGAACATGCCGCCCGTTATCCTGGCGCAGTGTCCCGACTCTCACAAAATCTTCAAGCTCGCCTCCAAGAAGGATTTCGCGAAATCGGTGAAAGCTATCTACGGCGAGAAGGGATACCTGCCCGACAAGCAAACGCTCTCTCCAGAGGTTGCCAAGAGAAACGAAAAGGTGCTCGCCTTCCGGAAGTTCAAAACGCAAGCCATGCCGCTCGTCATCGAGAAGGCGATCACCGGCTCGACCGTCAACTTTCTTCGCGCGCTCCTTTTGCTATGCATCGATGTTGCGCCGGGTCTATTCAACCGGATCTTGCTCAAGCCGTATGACCGGAAGGACGCGGAGTTCCGCCATAGCATCGGCACCATGAATGAGAAACAACTTCGCGACGAGCTTTTCGTCTTGCTCGCCTCGGAGGTAAACGAGAGCAAGTTTGCCAACGTCTGCAATCTGTTGAAGGTGAGCGATGCCTCAATCTCAAAGATCAAGCAACAAGTTTCGGATGAAGCCAAAGCCAAAACGCAGCGAGCTAAAGAGATCGAAAAGAAGAAGCTCGCAAAGGCGAAAGCGGATAAGGCAAAACCGAAGGGAGAGGAAAAGGCCAAGCCCGCGCCTAAGTATTCCAAGGGACGAAGAGCTTCTAAAAAATCTTGATGTTGGCGAGGTACGGTGAATTAGGGCCTAGCCTAAGCCTCGCCACAAAGCCCTCGCTCCTTGAACCCAAGGCAAGGAGCGGGGGCGCTACCTTTGGGAGGGAATCATGGTCGAAACTAAAAAGCTGTCAAAGACAATCGCCGAGGCGGTTTTCGATTGGATCATATCGCTTCAATGGGCTGTCCGGCCCGAAAAGCTCGCCGAAGAATTCAAGGCGGGGATGCAAGACATCATCGAGGATGTTATAAGGAAAGGGAGAGAAAGCGAGGCTCCGAAGAAACATGATCTTCGAATTATCCCTAAAGGCGCTGAATTAAATTGGGATCGACATCACGAAGGCGGAGAGATGCTTCAATGCTTGGATTGCGGAAGTGTTTTTACGAAACGCTTTCATCAATATGCGGAATGGATCGATTGCAGCGACGAGCGCCGGTTTCGAGAAGGTAATCGCGAAACCGCCTTATCCATGATGGTCGATGTTAGCTCGGAAAGGTTTGAACCATGAAATTCTCACTTCCTGTTGTAGCACCTTCGAAAAAAGGAACGCCGGTCGATTTAAAAAAACTCGTCGGCGTTACCGCGTTTGCACTGGGGCTTCGTAACGAGGTTTACATCCGTTCCTTCATCGAGCGGATCATAAGGTTCAATTACAACACGATTCGCTTAGGCTCAGAAACGGGAGGATGGACGGCGCACGATCATCCGGAGTGGTTGCCCGAAGGACCGAAGATCAACACGAAGGCAGCGAGAAAAAACGTTAAGAAGGTTTTAAGGATCGCCGCCGAGTATCCGAACCTCTGGGTACAGCTAGTCGTGGGCTTCACTGCCAGGGACGATCACAGAGCAACGAAGAGATGGGCGAAATCGATGGCTCGTATCTCTCGACCTTACCGAAACGTTTTTCTCTCCGCCATGAACGAACCCTACATGAGCAATTGGACAACCGGCGAGCTTATCGAGTTGATCGACATTTGCAAAAGAAGCAAGCGACCGGTTGGCGTGGACCAACAAGCCGAGGGAGGGCATTGGAGATATAACCGCGAGCTTGCGGCGCATTGCGATTACCTCGATATGCATCCGAGGCGAAATCCCGATCTCAACCGGAACGAGATAGAAAATCTTGAAAGGCTAAATAATTGGGTGTTCCTTTCGGAGACGACTTGTTATCTCTCGGATGCAAATGCAACTCAGTGGCCGAGCTTGAGAAACAACAGCCTCTTTTATCTCGACGGAAATTCCAAAGAGAAGGCACAGAGAAGAGAGGCGCGCAATTACAAAAACCGGGTGAAGCGCGTTCATCAAATTATGTGGAGCTTCCATTCCATCGATCTGATAAAGTGCAACACGCTTGATTTCTGGTTGCCGCGATGGAGGTAGGGAATGTCTATCGATTGGTACGAAATCGGTTTCGGTTATAAGTACCATGCCATAGAAGACGGTAAAACGCTTTGTGGGACCGGAGAGATTTTTTATCGAACGGTTACGCGGGTAAATCCGCCAGGCGATGATCCCTGCAGCGCAAACGAAAAATATTGCAAGCTCTGTCATGCAATCGCGCTTAGGAGAAAAAGATGAAAGACAAAAGCAATTTGTACCTGGGCCTACTCTTCGCCTTTGCGATTGCTTGGGCGCTTTTTTCTTGGTGGACAACCGTATGAAAACGGCAAAGAAGCCTTGTCGTGTCTGCGAAGGTACCGGGAAGGTACCTATCAAAGGAGCCAAATCCGGTTATCCGACCGAAACGATGTGCCTGTTTTGCAAGGGGCAAGGATGGATCTCGGTTTCTCAGATGCAACCGCTTCGTGCTGTTAGACGAAATCGCAGCCTATTCAAATCGTTTTATGAAGCGCTGGCGATGTTCATTGTTTGCGGAGCGTTCGTGCTCGTGCTCTACGAGATTGAATATCTCGACCGCCTTCCCGCTTCTGTTTTGCTCGCTGTTCTGTTCTTGCTTTTTTGGAACGCACATCATAGGAGCCGGTAGTCGTGCCGTTTATCATTCGTTCGGTTCTCGATGAGCACACCTGCGAGAAGTGCAAACGTTTGCATGGGATGATACTTCATACCATGCTCGAATTAAGCGATCATTCCAAAAAGAGATACGCGGAATGTGAGAACGCCGACAATGGGTGTCGGTGTTCTGTTACCTTCCATTATCCAAAGGAGGATGATATGACAAGCCAAGAACAAGAACACGATCCCTCGGATGAGCAACGAGAGATCAACAAGGCGGCAACCGCCGACGAAGAAACCGCAGTCAACGAAGATGAGGTTGGCAAAGTCGTTACCGGCGACGGTAGCGGAGAAGCGCTTCCCGAGATGCCCGACGAAGAGGTTTTAACGTTACATGAAGACGGTACGGTTACAGAAGGCGAAGAGCCGACCGGCAAGCATGGAGCGAGCCTCGAAGTCACCGACGAGATCGGCGGAGTAAGTGAAGAGCTTGCAGCAAAGCTCGAAGGAACTGAAACGCCCGCGCCGGGCGTAGAGCCGAAAACTCGGGTTGTCAAAAGGACAATCGACGAAACCGATCCGAAGCTCGCCGTAGCCGACAAGCTAACCGATGAGGCAAACGCGCTCACCAATGAGGCGAATGCTTTGACAGATGAAAACAAAACCGAAGAGGCCGAAGCGAAGCTCAAAGAAGCAGGTGAAAAACTCGCCGAGGCAGATAGGCTACTCGATGAAATCGAAACTCGGCATGATGATTCCATCGATACCGGCGTGCTCGCTTGCCCTAAGTGCAAGAAACGCAAAACCGTCAACGTCGAAGAGTGGACCGGCGCAACCCGTTGTACGAAGTGTAGCGCGATTCTCACTGCAAACGATGCCGTGGAGTAAAGCCCCATGGCCGATGAGCCGATGAGCGCTTGTCAACGTTGCGGTAAAGCTGTTCCGCGTTTGCGACAATGGGAGGATATATACGTCTGCCCCGCTTGTTGGAAGGACGTTCACGATCCTTTTGCATTTCTTGAAAACGGAGAATAGTCCATGGCTTACATTCGGCAAATTCTGTCGGCGTGCGAGACGCCAGGATGTAGCAGCCAAGCAAAAGTAAAAGTCTACAATAATCAAAACTCATTGCTTGGAAGCTACTGTCGCCCATGCGGAACGGCAAAATGGAAGCAACAAGAAAAGATAGAAAAGGCTGGCACTTGATTCTTGCTCAATAGGTTGACACTATAAAAAAGGGGTAAACCTCAATGAAGAAAAAACCTATACGCAAGAAAGGCCGGAAGCCTGGGCCGAAGGCTCATAAAAAAAGAACCCGCGCTCCAGCAAAGAAAAAACCGCCTCGAAGAAAACTCTCGACGAAACAACTCCCCGAGCAAGATGTTGATTTCGAAACATTGCTCGGGGAGCTACTTCCAAGGCAAAAAGAATTTCTGGAAGCGTACTATGAAGAGGGAACGGTTGCAGAAGCCGCACGCAAAACCGGAGTTTCCCGCCAGGCACATCATGACGTTTGGATGAGAAAGGATAGCGCCGGGAAATATGTCTACGGGCTCTATGCTCAACTCTTCAACGATGCAAGAAACGCGCTCGTCGAAATTGCAGAGGCCGCACTCTGGAAGCGTGGCGTCAAAGGGATCGATGAGCCCCTCTTCTATCAAGGCGAAATGACGAAACATAAAATAACGAAGTACGATACAACCGCTTTGATATTTTGGCTCAAAGGAAACTGCCCGCAGAAGTATCGAGATCGCTTCGAGCATACCGGTCGAGATGGCGGACCTATCTCGATGACCATCGATGCCGCAAGACAAATCGCAGATAACTTCGACAAGAACCAAAAGGAGGGAACGTGACAGAGCCCGAAGATCCAAGAGAGCCTCGCATCTGGAAACGTCAGATAAAGATCGAGATTGCTCGAAAGGGGTATCAAACAAAAGTCAGCCTAGCAGGATTGATAATTCCAATAAAGAGCATGGCTTTCGTTGCCGATTCGCCAGGAGAGCCTTACGTTGAACTAAAAATCCCGTATCGCTTTATCGAGCTTTCTGTAACGCAGGAAGGCGAGAACGATGCCGTGTTTGATGAAGCCGGGAGAGAGAAGGAGGATCTGTGACACCGCAAAAAGAAATCGAGTCGCTCAAGAGGCGATTCTACGAAACTGAACGCACCCTAAAGGCCATCGTAAAGCTGTATGGCGCTCAAGGAGTCATGCTCGATGATACCGACTTGGCGAACGTTGCCGATGACGACAACTTGATCATTAGTCGTATCCCGCAGTCTCACAAGATGCGATATCGAGTCAAGGAGGCTGGCCGATGAAAAAGTTTGAAGACATCGCAACCGAAGTTTCTCAAAAAGCCTCGCGAGTCGATTGTCACATCGATGATTACATCGAGGGGCTCAAGCTAATCATCGAGCGCTTGCAGGAAGATATCAACGCAGCAAGGGAGACGACACGATGAAGAAAGAAGATATCGACGAAGGTAAGAAGCTCGCACAAGCCTCGCTCAAGTGGTGGAGAACTACGCTTCCATCCTTCGAACATGAAAGCCATTCCGACGAACCGATCCCGAAGCTCGTCAAGTGGCTTAACCGATTTGCGTTCCCTGCGCTCGCTGCGGGCGTAGACGCGCAGAAAACTCGGTTGTCTAGGAGAAAAACCCATGTTAAGAAATAATTGTGAAGGATCATCGGTGCTGGCTCGCTTAATGAAGCTCGATGTTCGAAGAGCCGCGTTCAAAGCCTTTCAAAAACTTTTTTGCGATCACGATTACGATCTCATCGGCAATGGGAAAATCGTTCATCTCGATCCAGAGAAGCATGGAACTATCGAGATGAAAAAGTGGGGACGTGTCGCAAGGATGCAGGTTGCGGAGCTTCATTGTCGCCTATGCAAAAAAACCGTTGCTATGATGAAGGATAATCACATCGAAATCGGCGCAGCCTTGTACATGATTTCAGACGAATAGCCTTTGATAGCAACGCTTCCCCTTGATGAGATGGTCGCTCTCTATGTGAGCGACCCTCCTTTTTTTGCTCGGGACATCTATCCAAGCCTAAGCCAGGATCAAAAGATCGCGCTCTGTATGCGCGATTCTGTTTTGTTCTCAAAGAATATCCTGCAGCATGTTACATGGGACAAACAAGATGAGATGCTCCGAGCTATCTTTGAGAATGATAAGACTGGCGTTAAAGCCTGCCATGCAAGCTCGAAAACTTACTCCGCTGCCGAGGCTGCAGTCTATTGGCTAGCCCGCTATAAAGACGGTGTGGTCATCTCGACCGCGCCAGGGGACCGGCAAGTAACGGGCCTCCTATGGAGAGAGGTTCGCGAAGCGCTATCAAGGTGCCTTCTCGATTTCGGTGTCAAGCCTACTCTCAAGGGGCTCAACATAACCGAAACAAATTATGGAATGGGAATGGCAACCCGTTCCGATGTTACTGCAGGAAGGGGCGTTCGCTTTTCTGGTTTCCACGGTGGCAAGATTCTTTTAATCGTTGATGAAGCGCCAGGTGTGAGTCAAGATATTTGGGACGGCATTCAAGGCATACAGGCAGGCGGTGAGGTTCACGTTGTAGCGCTCGGCAACCCGGTTATTCCTTCCGGGCCTTTTTATGACATCTTCCACACGAAGCGCGCCGGATGGCATTGTATTACCATCGATGCTTTCGAAACGCCTAACCTTATCGGGCTCAATATTCACGACATCGCCAAAATGAGTCAAGAGGAGCTTGACCTAAACCCGAGTCATGTTCCGAACCTCATCACGCGCCGATGGGTTCGAAATATGATGGATGAGTTAAACGTTGATCCCGATGCGCCCGATGAGCTTCAAGACCCGCTTTGGCAATCGAAGGTTCGCGGCCAGTTTCCCACGCAAGCGGAAGATTCAGTTATTTGGCTCGCATGGATTGAAGCGGCGAGAACAAAAGAGCGCGACGACCAACCGAAAGGCTTTTTTACTGCGGGCGTCGATCCTGCTGCCGGGGGGGACAACGCAACAGCGGTTGAAGTCGTCGAGGGATATCATCTCGCCGGTCGCAATTCATGGAGGAAAAAAGATCCAAGAGGCGAGGTTGTTGCGTTTCTCAACGGCTTTGGACCGATGCTCCGCGAGGTTCGTGTTGATGTTGATGGAGTTGGCTATTATTTCGCGAAGCACTTGGGAGATCAAGGATTCAACGTGGTCGAGTTCCATAATGGAGCAACCGCGATCAACGAGAAACGTTTCAAGAACAAAAAGACCGAGGGTTTCTGGAACCTGCGCGAGCTATACCAGCGTGGGCTCATAACGGGAAAGATCGACGACACCACAATGAGCCAGCTTTCCTCGATTCGTTATGGACACGATCCTAAAGGCATCATTGAAGTCGAGAGCAAGGATTCGATGGCAAAGCGTGGGGTGAAGTCGCCCGACCACGCTGACGCTCAGATGATGGCGCTCGCTCCGGTACACAAGGTAGGTACACCGCCCTCCGATAGAATGATGGCTACATTGCGGCACATTCCAGCAATGAGCCAGTTTTGATACAGTGAGCATAAATCTACATGGAACGCGCGGATGAAAAAAAGACGATCACGCTGATCGAACTTTTTTTCTCGGTGTACCACTGCACGTCCGTATACCGTGGTATCCGGAAGGAGAGATAAAAAATGCAAACGTGTGCAACGTGCCGTTATTTCATGCTGCGAGAAAACGATGACAATGGAAACGGAGATTGCGTTCGATATCCCCCGAAGCATATTATCAGTGGGTACGATAT
Organism: Gammaproteobacteria bacterium; assembly: GCA_024229615.1. Taxonomy (GTDB): domain Bacteria; phylum Pseudomonadota; class Gammaproteobacteria. Next base: position 25,595 of record JAAESG010000620.1, read on the forward strand.
CGTCGAGCTTGAAGCGACCGATAAGGCTCCAGTGATAACGATGCCGAGTGGAGTGCCCGCGCGTCCGCTCTCGATGTGGTTGGTTGAGCCTAAGTACACATCGGCTTATGATGGCGTTAGAGAAGGGCTCGGTTGCGGAGAGTGGAGAGTAAAAGAGGAAGTGCATTGAATAACGAAATCGATTCGTATATCATCTCAAACCGGAGGCCGATGCCATGAGTTCAACCCCGCCGCCGCTTTCAACGTTCAATTATTTTGGTGAGATTGGATACTCGGGTCTGAAAGTCTTTTCGGGTCGTATCGAGGATTCAACGCTTCGCCAGCTTAGGGGACCGCGCCGCGCCGAACGCTTGCGCATGATGGCCGAAACCGATGATATCGTTGGCGGCATTTTGCTTGCTTACGAAACGCTCGGCAGGTCTGCGCCATGGAGAGTCGAGCAAGGCGACAGCGACGAAGAGCAAGCCGACTTTTTACAATCGTGCATCGAGGATCTCAATCGCGACTGGTCGGATATTCTTTCGAGCGCCTTTACGTTTATGCCCTACGGTTACGCTCCGCATGAAGTTGTCTACAAGCGCCGCCTCGGTGAAGAGCCGGGAGAGGGCGAGAAGGGAAACTCGCTACCGTCTTCAAAGTTCAACGATGGGCGAATAGGTTGGCACAAGTGGGCGCTGCGCGCGCAAACGTCGATCTCTCGATGGGAGTTTGATGAGAACGGCGATGCGATTGGTATGTGGCAACGGATTGAAAGCACCGATGTCAAGCCAAAGGCATCGGGCAGTTCGGTCGTTGGTGCTGAAGTTCCTATCCCGATGAAAAAGATATTGCTCTTCAGGACAACCGGTCAAAAGAACAGTCCCGAAGGGCGCACGCTACTTGAGACGGCTTTCAAGCAATGGTTTATCAAGAATCATCTTATCGAGGTTGAGGCGGTTGGCGCGGAGCGCGATCTCGTTGGCTATCCGATTATTTATGCGGCATCCGATGTCAACATCTGGGGAGAGGATTCGAAAGAGGTTGCCTCGTTCAATCGTGCAATGGAGATCGCGACCGGGATGCGCCGTGATGAGTTGATGGGCGCGGTTTTTCCGGACGGCTGGAAAGTCGAGCTTATTCGCTCGGGTGGAGCGCAAGCGGTTGATCTCGACAAGCTCATCAAAGCAAAAAACCAAGGGATCGCGATTTCGATGATGGGAGATTTTGTTTTAATCGGACACGAGGGAACGGGTTCCTATGCACTTCGCGAAAGCGCCGACAACTTTTTTCTTCGAGCCTTAAACGGCATTCTCGATATACTTGCTTCCGCTATGAACCGACAAGAGGTTCCGCGTTTGATGAAGCTCAATAATTTCAAGCCGCCTTACCCGATGATCATGCACGGCGACCCGGATGCGCCCGATCTAGACAATATGCTGAAGACGGTCAAGGAGCTTCGCGAGGGAGGAAGCGAAGTTGTGTTCGATGATGAAATTATTCGCGCCTTGCTTGAGCGAGCCCGACTGCCTATCCCCTCCAGTTTCGGCGAGCCTGTTATGGGGCGAGAAACGCGCTGGTCCCCTGGCGCGAGAGGGGGAGGGCCAAAACCAGCGCGCCAATTTTACGATGGCGTCAATCTTGGAGCGCAACCTAGTCGCGACGTTGGAAGGAACAGAACCGAGAAACTTAAAAACTTTTTGGGCTTAGGCATCCAATAAAAGGAAGGTTTAAAATGAGAAGATTAGAACCAGTCGTTACCCTTCGGGCGGCATCGGGCGATCTTACGGCGGGCGAGGAGTCGCCGACTCTTGATACTAGTCAATTCAAGTCGGCAATCATTTTCTTTGACTTTACTAAGCTCACGCTTCCTGATGCTGATGATGAAGTAGATTTCTACATTCGGGCACGCTATGACGGGGTGACTTGGGTTGACGTTGAAAACATCCATTTTGCATTAGCGGACAACGGGACAACGCCGAAAAAGGTTGCAGGTATCAGCGTTGTTGAGTTCGCGGCGGCGGATGTTGCGATAGACGCAGAGGCACGAATCGCTGATAACACAAAACGGCAATTGCCGTTAGGTGCAGAGCTTTCGATTGAGACAGCGGTTGCTGGAGCAAGCGCGCCAACTTACGCTTACTCGGCAACGGTTTACTTTCCGCCTAGCTAAAGAGTTGTCTTTTGCTGATCGCTGAGGTTCTCTCCTCTGAATTCACCGCTGTTGAGATCGACGCAGCGGTCAAGCGGTATGATTTTGCCAACCCTCTCTTCGTCGATCCCGAAGATGTTCCGGAGTCGGAATGGTGGGAGATCACTCATGCTGCCGCAGATGCATCGCAGTCCGAAACCGAAGATGCTGTCTTCGATGCGATGGAAATTTTGGAGGAGATTCCATCCGGCGAGCTTCAAGAATTAATCGAGGCGGGCGATTTCTCGGGTGCAACAAATCTGTTTGACTGGGTTGGTTTCGAGGATGAGCTTGCTGATAATCTCAACGATGTTTATTCAACGATAGCAACGCGCTCCGGAAGTGAAACCGCTCTTGAGATCGGCAAGGGAATCGACTTCGATGCCGAGGCGGTTCTCGATTTTTTTGCGCGCGGCGCAAAGATAACAGCAAAGCGCATTACCGCGAACACTCGCAAGGCGGTTAACCTTGCGGTGCGCCGGTTGACCGGGCTTGGGTTTTCGCCGTTTCAGGTACGAGCGCAGTTGATCGAGTTGATCGGCCTCGATGCGCAATCGATGAACGCTGCTATTAATGCGATATCGGCTGCGAAAGAAGCGGGCGCGAAGATAACGGAGATCAAGCAACTCGCTGAAAAGCTCGGCGAGGAAAAGTTGAGCGAGCGCCTTCAACGCATCGCCAGGTTCGAAAATCTAAACGTTGCGCAGGCTGCGCAAGAGGAAGCGGTTGAGCAACACGTTGAAGCGCGCGCTCTCAAGAACGTTGTAAAGGTTTGGGTTGTTACTCCCGATGAGCGCTTATGCCCTATCTGTGATCGACTTCGAGGCCAACGCAAGCGAAAGGACCAGCTATTCGAAGATCCTTTCACCGGGCTCGAATATATCGGGCCTCCTGCGCACCAAAATTGCCGATGCGGGTTGCGATACATGCAGGCAAGGCGCGCCGAACAGGTTGGTGTTTTCGTTGTTGATATCCGCACTCCCGAGGGCGAGCAAATTATTTTGCCTTCCGGCGTCAAGGTTCTATTCGAGAGGTTCGAGTTTCACCTTGCAGGCAAGCACGAGCAATCGAGGCACGGTAAAGGCGGCGGCAAGGGGAAGAAAGGCAAGCCTCGCCCGAGTTCGATGAGTCAACGAGAGTATGCAGCGCTCAATAATGCAGAGTGGGATAATGAGTCAAAGTTTACGCACCTTCGCGGATCGGATGGCCGTCTTGATTGGGAAAAGAGCCCCGAAGCCGAAAAAGAAATAAGCGAGTTGTTTGATCGGCGAAGAGAATCGGATCGCGAGTGGAACGCAGATGCGAAAGACGCGGTAACGATGGGCGAGCTTGATCCTGCAGAGGCATCGAGGCGCGGGCTCGGTACACCACGCGCGCAAGATTGGGAAGAACTTCCCGACGAGGTTTATCACGTAACGACCGCATCCTCGGCGGTGAAAAAAGAAGGGCTCAAGACTCGCGACGAACTTGGTGGGGATCTAGCGGCGCTCGGCGGCGGGCCATCGGATACGATTAGTTTCACCGATGACGAAGAGATAGCGCGAGGTATCGAGCGCAGTATGAGAGAGGCTCGCGCGGTTGCCCGAAACGAAATCACTGTTGATGACATGCTTGAAGCGGCGGCGACCGGCAAAGATGCGGATAAGCCTTACATCGAGGAGCTTATCAACGGCGGAACCGCGAGCATAGCGACAGATGGAAAATGGAAAGAAGGCGATCCGCTTCCGCGACAATGGGAGATATTGAAAGAAGGTCGCGATCTTGAACGAGACGCAATGGCTTACGGTGCGCACCAATTGAAACCGGGGCAACGTCTTGAGGGTAATACCTGGCAAGGCGGCGATGGCAATACCTATGCAACCGCGATCACTGTGCCGATGTCTCAATCTCGCGCAACCGATAGGCGCTTTCAGGTTTATAAGCGTGTCTCGCCTCTTCGCGAAGCGGCGGGCGGACCTATGGACCCGCTTTTCTTTTTGCAGGATACTCAACATATCGGGCTCACCCCGAAAGACGAAATCAAGATCCTAAAGTTCAAGCCTTCGAAGAAAGGCGTCAAAGGTACTCGCGTTTCGGCTTTGGGAGAATGGCGAACCTTTACCGGCGCGGCAGTTGATTTCGACGAAGAGCTTCCCGCTGGAGAGTATCAAGGGTTCGCAGAAAGAGATTTTCCAGTAGACAACGAAGTTTTCTCTGCGTCTACGCCCGCAAACGGGCGGAACCTCCGCAAGCTAGGCCGCGCCGCGCTCATTGCCGATGCGCTTGCCTTCCACCTTGCAGGCAAGCACGATCAATCGGTTCACGGTCGAGGAGGCGGAAAGAAAACCCTCGGTAAGCCGAAGGTGCTTCCATGGAAAGCGCCGCCACCGCCGCAAGGCGGCAAGGGGAGCAAGGCGGGCGGTTTCTCTGCAACCGGACGCACTAATACCATGGTCGGCGATACCGCCGAGGCTGCGCTCTCTCAACTCGGGTTCGAGTCGGCGCTCCCCCCCGGCAAGCGTCAAGGCCCGTTCGATGTGAAGTGTTGCAACGGTTGGGAGTTCGAAGTCAAGGCGGTTACAACAGACTCCACGCAATACAAAATCAAAATGAAGGGCTCCGAGCTTCGCAGCAAAAAGCGCGCCGCAAAAAAGCGCGGAGTCAAGGCGGGCTCGCTTATAGTCGTCATGGATTACAAAAAAGGCCAGGCACACGCTTACTGGAAAGAGGGCCTCGGGAATTTTCGCCTTAACGAATCATGGAACTATGCAGGAACCGCCGAGCTTGGGGAGGCAGCATGAGCTTTCGCTTTTGGCCGACCGAAAATGATTCGATAACGTTGGGATCGCCGTTCCTTGTGCTCGATGCTTTTCGCGAGATGGCGAACATTTCCGGCGAGGAGTGGCCCGCGCTCTTCGGCGTGGTTCACACCGACGATCAAGACTTAAACCCCGATTATGTTGCAGATGTTCATAGAGAGGCGACGGAGTTTTTTGCTCGCCACGAGAACAATCTAAGCAAGAACGCGCGCGCTGTTTTGACTTTATTGGAGGTAGGGCTAGCTCCGTTTGCAAACCCGCCAGGTTGACACTATTGACACCGTTTCCGCGTAGGACATACTCTCTCTAATGTCGATCATCAAGCGCGGGCGAAAATGGTGTGTAACGGAGTCGGACAAAAAGACAATCATCAAGTGCCATCCCACCAAAAAGCAAGCAATCAAACAACTTGCGGCTATCGAAGCGGCGAAAGCCCGCAGGAATGGCCGCTCCGCGCTCCTTGCAGACGTTTGCATTTTCCACCTTGCAGGAAAGCACGAGCAAAGTGCTCACGGGAAAAAGGGTCCGCCCATCGGTCAAGTGAGCTTCGAGGCTCAACCCTCGACGAGCTTGTCACCGGTTCCGGGCTTGCAGGGAGCGACCTTTCCGGAAAAGCGCGCCTATATGCGGGATTCGGTCAGCGCTATGGGAAACCCGCAAAGCGGATCGCCCGATGAGCTATTGGAGGCGCAAGGGCTTGATGGGAGTGAGCCTTTTGAAGTCGTTGGTGTATGGAAAGGCGAGTTCAACCCTGGGATGCAAGTCGAGATCGACCGGAACGCATCTCAAGAAGATGTTGAAGCCTACGCCGCCAGCGTGGGCAAGACGCTCAAGCAAGATGCGGTTGGCTATCATCGGCCTTTTTATGACGGCAAGCCGGGAAACGATCAAGGCGCTGAAATCGAGCTTGGGAGCACCATCTCGAAAAAACAGATGGGAAGTCTTTACGATGAGCTTGGCAAGGAAGTTGGAGTTGACAACGTTGATGATATCGCGCTCGTTGCTTCGAAGGATGGAGTTCGCGCGCTAAATTTCTCGAGCTTGCCTCCTGGGGAGTTCCAAGGGAAGCTCGGCACGGCAGCGGGTAACGCTTTTGAAAAAGATGTTTCGATAGGAACGTTTGACTTTGAAGGCGGGCTCGTCGAAAACGATTGGAAGGTAAAGCCTCATGGGAAAGGTTACGACCCGAAAATTGGAAAAGGAAAACCCGATCTTTCAGGAGCCGTGGAACGTGTCAACGAGAGGGTTGGCAGAGTCAACGACACCTGGCGGGAAAGATGGCAACCGCAAACGGCAGCGAGCGAACGAAGATCGGCAAGAACAAAGCACTTCATCGGAAGGCAAGGAGTCATGATGGCTAAAGAAAAAGAAAAGCCCGAACCTGAAGAGGACGAAGACAAAAAGAAAAAGAAACCGAGTCCCGATGATGAGGTTCCTACCACAAAGTTATTCATGCGCAAGTTGATCAAGTTTCTTCGTGATCTACTTCCTGGCGAGGAGTTCGACAAAGCAATGAAGTCGGCACGCGGTTCGGCGGGCGGTGAGATGAAAAAACGCAAGCGAGCGGCGAGCGAGGGAGAGATGGCGGTTCCGTCTCCTTCTGTGAACGATGATTATACTCCGGCGTATCGCCCGAAGAAATCAAAAGAAATCGTCATGTATACCGAAGCGAGCGGCGTTAGAGAGCAATGCCGCATGTGCCGGTTTTATCTTGGTGGGGCTTGCTTGTTAGTCGAGGGAACAATCATGCCCGAGTTCGCTTGTGAGCTTTGGGAAGAAAAGATGCAATTGTTCAGCGATAACATCGTTGAGCTTTGTTCCGGCTCTCGTGATAACGCCGAGCTTCAGTTATTCAACGAGCTTTTAGAATTTGCGGAGCCGCCCGATTGGATTCCGTATCTACCGAAGCCTGGCAAGTACAACTCGCCGAAATACGGCGACATCTACATCACGCGCGAGCGCAACGAGAATTTCATCGAGAACTTCGAGGCTGGCGTTTATCAAGAGTCGCTCCCTATCTCATCCGAGCATATCGACGCCGATCAAGAAGGTGCCTACGGTTGGATCGAAGAGATGCGGATGAATGAAGACGGGAGCGTTGATGCAAAAGTATCTTGGACCGACCGAGGGAAAGAAGCGATTGAGAATGATCGGTTTCGTTACTTCTCTCCCGAGTTCCATGATGTCTATAAAGACAACAAGGAAGTCATACACAATGATGTTGCAGTTGGAGGCGCTTTGACGACTCGACCGTTTTTCAAAGAGGATGCAATGCGCCCTCTGGTTGCATCGGAAGATGTTTTAACTTTTTCAGAAGGAGAGCACTCGATCACTTTCACTAATGCGGCGCAGCGCCGCAGGGAGGACAAAATGGGAACGTCTAAGGAAACCGGCGCTCAGAAGGGTGCGCCGAAAGAACAAAGTACCTTGGAGAAATTCAAGGACTATCTTGTTAATGCCATCAAGGGATTCAACACTGAAGACCCGAAGGCAATTCCAAAGCCGGAGCCGGTAAAGGTAGAGCCGAAGCCCGAACCGGTCAAGGCGAGCGAGAAAACCGACAGCGAGCGCATCGTTGCGCTTGAGACGGAGAACCAATCTCTTCGAGCAAGCGAAGCAAAGCACACCGAGGACGCCAACAAGTCAAGCAAGCGCATCGCTGCGTTGGAGGATGAAGGAGTTCGCTCCAAGTTTGCCGAGATCGTCAACGGTAGCGGCAACAACGAGGCTCGATGGTTCGGGCTGCAAGATGATCATGTTGATCATCTTATGTCGCTGCACAAGGCGTTCGGTGAAGACTCCAAGGAACTCAAGCATTACATTACAACGCAGCAAGCTCACGTTACCGGTATGAGCGCCGCAGGGATTTATAGTGAGGTTGGATCGGTCCTCGGTGCTGAAGCGGAAAGCGACACGAGCACTCCGGATGGAGCTTTCGCCGAGCTTCGGAGGTTGGCGAAAGAAGATGAAGACTACAAAGCTCGAAAAATTTCTTTGGAGCAAGCGCTCGTCAAGGTGAGCGCCGACCATCCCGAACTCAAGAAAAAGTATCGCGAGCAATTTCGTTCGCGGGACACCGTTCGATAAACCAAAACTCGAATCGGAGTTTTTTTCGAGTTGAACCTTTTTCAATTTGGAGGATAGAAAATGAGCGGATTATTTCAAGAGCCTCCCCTGCAGGCACCGGCGTCCGTTGACCTGTCGGCGGCGCAATACCATTGCATCATCATCGATACGAATGGCGAGCTTGCTCTCCCTACGGTGGGCGAATACATCGATGGTGTTTTGAAGGACGCTCCAGAAGCGGGCAAAACAGGCACCTATGACACTCGGCGCGGTCAGCGTGCAACGGTGATCGCGGGTGGAGCCGTAACGGTTGGGGCGTTGGGTTCTGTCTTGGCAAATGGTCGCGTTGTGATCTCCGTGACTTCCACTCACGAACGCTTTTGCAAGTTTCTCTCCGCTGGCGGCGACGGAGAGGAGGTTAACGTACTCTTCGGCACTTACGATCCAGTTCCCTAGTTGGCCTCGCGGCCTATAGGCTTTGATTTTTTCAAACGGAGGATAAAATGGGTTTGAATTCACCGACTCTCGAAGAGGCGAGGCTAGACGAGCAACTTTCTAATGTCTCGGTTGCTTTCACGCAAGAAGCATCCGACTATGTTGCTGGAACGGTCGCGCCCGTTGTGCCGGTTCAACAACCGGCAGGTTTTTATCAGATTATCCCAAAGGGGGAGTTTTTCAGAAATCGTGTTGAGCCTCGCCCGATGGGAGGACGCCCGCCCAATGTTGGGCACAGGTTGACCCGTCAGCCTTATGCGGTTGAAGAGTACGCGCTCGAAGGCTCGCTCGATGATCGCAGCCGCTCCAATGCAACGCCGCCCTACGATCCGGAACAAAGTAAGGTTCGGCAGATTACCGAAGAGCATCTCATCAACAAGGATGTGAAGTGGGGAGCCGAATACTTTGTAACCGGGCAATGGACTGGCAACACCGAACAAACCGGCGTTTCCGGCGCTCCTGGCGCGAACGAGTTTCAACAGTTCAACGAAGCGGGTTCCGATCCTATCGGAGTAATTCAAGCGCAGAACCGGGTACTCAAAAAGAATACCGGCAGATGGGGCAACGTGCTCGTGCTCGGTTCTAAGGTGTTCGATGATCTCATTGAGCATCCTGACATCATCTCTCGATACGTCAACGTTGAGCCTGGCGTCATCGGGAAGAGCCAACTCGCTGAGGTTTTCTTCCGTCGAGGCGGAGGGAGGATCGTTGTCGCTGATGCGATTCAAAACACCGCGAATCCTGGCGCAACCGATGTGATGGATTTCATCATTGATGAGCAAGCGATGCTCCTTGCTTACGTAGCATCGAGCCCAGGCATCGACGTTCCTTCGGCGATGTATACCTTTGCATGGACCGGGCTACTCGGGCCGAACGCTTTTTCGACCATTGGTGTTTGGCGTGGTCGAGATGGGCGGGCTCATAGCGACTGGTTCCAAGTGCGTATGGCGTACTCGTTCCAGATCGTCAGCGCCGATCTCGGAGTGTTCTTTAACACTGCGGTTGCAGCGTCGTAAAGTTTTAATCGTTGTAAAGTTTTAATCGTTCGTCAAGGTGGTTGGTTGGTGTACGAACGGAGGTATTTATGTTCAGTCCATTGTCGCCTTCAGATTTTGTAGTTGCCGAACGGTTTCGGTGGAGAGGGATAGTTTACGAAAAGGGCTCGGGGTTGCCTCCTGCTATTCCGCAGGGAGCAATGAGTTCCTTTCTTCGAAAAGATCCTCCACTCATCGCGCTAAAGAACGGCAAGCAAAAAGGGAAGGCGAGAGTAACGAAAAAGAAAGCGTCGAAAAAAACTCGCAAGCGAGGCTAGCAAATGGGATCACTCCTAATTGAAGATTGGTCGTATGATAGTAAGCCTCAAGATATACCTCGCGATGAGGTTCGCGAGCTTGTAGGCGACACCGACAAAAACCGAAAGCTGGTCAGCGATACGACAATCGATTTAGCGCTTGAATCTCAAAACAACAATACTCGGTTGGCGGCGGCGAAGGTTGCCGAAAAGATTGCGGCGCGCTTCATGAAAGACGCGATTTCGAAATCGGGCAAGGATTATTCTCGTACCATCGCAATCGCGGAGTCGTATCAGAATCTTGGCGAGCGCTTGATCAAACAATCTTCGAACGCCGTGGGAAGCGCGGCTCAAACCCGAGTATCTAGTTCTCAAGCGCTTTACGGTAACGGCGATATAAGGCGAGGCGCTTTTCGAACAGGGATGTTTAATACGCCCGAGTTCGATCCGCGTACCGAGCTACGCGATCAAGACCTTTTAGATGACGTTAGAAACGAAGAGAGTTAGATGGTTCAAATTGCGCTTTCCGAAGCTGGCCCTAAATATCATGGGTTAGCAAAAGGCATACCGGCAGCGGGCGCGAGAGCGCTCACTCCTGTCATGGCGGAAACCGCTCGCGATGTTATCACGAAACATTTTGTTGGGCCGGTCGGTACAGAGTCAAAGAAGAAACCTTTAGCAACGAAAATCGTTTCTCGTTCCGGGCAGCTTGCTAGCACGGTTGGCCCTATACCGACAACGGTTCGCGGCGGTCAAATTATTGCAGGGATCAAGATGGAAGGTATCCAAGCGCGAGGTTTGGAGGAAGGAAACCTCATCTCTCATCCTGGCAACGTTGGAAAGCTACAGGTATTCAAGCCAAAGGGATCGCGGCGGTTGGTATTCACGCGCAAGACAAGAGCGCATCTTATCCCGATCCGCGCGCGCTGGCCTCTGAAGAAAACAATGAAGCGCTGGCGCAAAAAACATTTAGCGACCCTCAATGCTGCCGTAGGCCAGGCAGCGGCGGAAGTGGGCCTCGTAGCGAAAATACGGAGAGCTTGAATTGGCGCGTAACGGAATCGAAGCGACGAAGGAACAGGTTCTTGTTGCACTCGAAGCTCGCTTGAATTCCATCAATCCGATTAGCGATAACAATTATTTTTTTCAACCCGATCATCTCGTTCGAGTCGAGCCGCCCGAGCTTCAATACATCGAAGGGTTGGTTTTTCCGGAAGGTAGCAAAACCGTTTATTTCATCGCCGATGAAGAGGGCCTCGACGAAGAGACGGCGACCGAAAATGAGATGTCGGAAGAAACCGAAGTTTGGATTGCAGTTTATCGGCGCGTTCCTTCCGACAAGCAAACCGTTAATCCTTTTTCGCCCGATGGTGATTACTTTGTGAAGAGTACGGAACGCAATCGTATCTGGTCAGATTTCATGAGGGTCTTATCGATTCCGGACAATCATCTCGGGCTCGGGTTCGTTGAGAACGTCAACATAACGGACAATCGGCCTTTGTGGGCGGATATTCCGGAGGAACTTCAAAAGTGGGTCGGGATTCTTTTCCGACTATCGATTACTTTCATCTTCAATCGCGCGGAACCATGGGAAACGTAAAAATGGACAAGCGACTAGAGGATGAAATCATCGAGGTAAAAGACAAACTGGATTCTGTGTTGGAGCTTTTAGCTAAACTGGCAGAACATATAACCGAAGGCGAGCAACTTGCAGTTGATGACATTGAAGCCTGGAAGCAACGATGCAGGGAGCGAGCATCGGCGCGGAGAGCGCGCCGGAGGAGATGAGTTTATGAGAATTTTCTTCGAATCAAAAAACAAGAGCTACTTTCCGGTTTGGAAAATAACGTTGCTTCCTGGGGAGAACGTTATTCCCGATGACATCGGTGGAGAGCTTTTGAAGGCTCATCAATCGGATTGCGAGCGCGGCGGGAAAAAGGATAAGGCTCGATTGTGGAAGCTCGCGGAGCCTGCCGCTAAACCAATAACCAAGCCTAAGCCGCCGATCCCGGCATTCGCAAAGGCAGACAAGAAGGGAGCAAAGTAAATGGGCGACATCGCAAAAGGCAATCGAATTATTTGGGGCTTTGCCCACGAATCCACCTATGCGACTCCCGTTATTGTCGGCGTCGATCATGGTGTGGTTCTAGGATCGGGCGGCGAAGGGATCTCTCATGCAGCGGGCGACATTCCCGACGATAACCTCGAAGGCGAACACCAAGAATTTTACTCCGAGAAGGGATCGGAAACCGTTGGCGGAGACATCTCCAATGCACCGATGATGTATGACTCGATCTATCATATGCTGGCTCATGCGCTCGGTATAGCTGCGGCTCCGGTTGCCGTGGTTCAAGTTGTCGAGGGTATCAACGATATGTTGGATTTCGTCGAAGCGACAACAGGTGCGGCTGCTGCAGTGTTGACGCCAGGCAACTATACACCTGCCGAGTATTTAACGATGCTGTTGTTGGCGATCAACACGGCGGCAACCGATAACACTTACATCGGCGACTTTGGAGGCACGACAGCGGATCGGTTCACTGTTGAAATCGATACAGGCACCGATACGTTCCAGATCCTTGCCGTCACAGGGTCGAACGTTTCTCAAACCTGCGCGCTCATGATTGGATTTGCTGCGGACACTTTGGATGATCTTCTTGCAAAGACGGGCGACACCGATGTTGTTCCGTTGGCATACAAGCACGTTCTTACTCCGCCAGCCTTAATGAATTTTGCAATCGGAACGTTCGTGTACGGTCAGGCGACTCTTTTCCTAAAAGAGTTTGTGTCGGCGATGTTCAATGGCTTCACGATTGATTATCCCAACCAAGGGAAAGTCAATTGTGCTTTGCCGCTCGTCGCGCACGGTGTCAACTTCGATGATACGAACGTCGCTGCAGCGGATAAGCCGGTTAACTTGCTCTCGGCAATCGGAACGATCTCAAGGCCGGGAGCTAGGGATACCGGGTTATGGAGACAAACGAAAGTTCGGTTCAACGATCAATCGGGCGCGGCGCTCGCGGCTGCGGATTCGAAAAAGTGTTCGGCGATGCAAGTTATCGCCAACAACAATTTCGTTACCGATGATTTCACTTTGGAGTTTGCAGCCGAAGGACCGAACAGCGATACCTCGCGGATCTCTCAACCGGTACGGGATAACAAGGTTCAATTCACGGGGAGTTTGACTTTCAGCCGGTTGCAGACGGACATTCAAGATTTGATAGACGGTATGGCGCGAGAGCGAAAGAAAATGACGCTCATCACGACATCAGGTGTTATCGTTGGAGCAACCAACGGAGGACAGCGCTATCAGATCAACATCTACATGCCCGACGTTCAATTCGATGTTGAGTCGAACGTTTCCGGGCCTGGTCGAGTTCCTAAGACGATCAACTATCAGGCTCATGCGGCGAGTGCAGCGCCGACCGGGTTTCCTTCGGGATACACCGATGGAATAACAATCGAAATCATCAATGGCAGAAACATCAACGCGATCACTCAAGTATAAACCATGAATCGAGAGCCTAAAGGCTAAGGGGAGAAAAAGAGATGGGAAATTACGCGGAGAACAGGAAAGTTATGGGCCTGTTGTCGGGAGGGCTTTCTTTTTCGGCAGTCGTAAATCCTGCGGCGATTGCTGCGGGCGCGGTTGCGCATGAAGCGTTCACTGTTGACGGGATCAAGGACGGCGACATCGTGATCGGTTTCGTGGCAAACGAAACGGCGAACGTTGCGATTGCTTACGCGCGAGTAAGCGACAACGATGAAATCACCGTTACGTTCATGGGCGGTGTTGGAGGCGGTGATCCCGCAATCTCAACTTGGACGTTCTACGTTATCCGTCCGGAGCAACCAGGACCAGGCTTGAGTTAATTTTGCAAATGTTTGCAATCATGGCTTACCTGTCAGCCAGCATAACGCGCAAGACAGGAGGATGGTAGGAGGATTCAATGCCTTTCGAATTTAGCGTTGAGAGAGAATGGCTAGGAACTTGGGAACCGTACTTGTTCGACAAAGAGAAAGACGTTCAAGTTTTTCTCCGCATTCGACCGATGACCGAGGATGCGACTTCCAAGGTCAACAAAAAATTCGGCAAGCTAAAAATGATCAAGGCTCAAGGTGTTCGTCAACGGCAGATCCCAGAAGGCAACAGAACCGAAGCGGGCTTTGCTAGGGTTTCTTTCATGTGGACAGGAATCCGAAACGGTTATATCAAAATGGTTGACGAACCGACCGCCGCTTTTTTTGGTGAGAAGCTCGGCAAGAAGTTTAGCATCAGCGAGGAAGTTTTGTTGCCCGAGGATCTTTGGCACCCTGTTACTCTCGACGAGAACGCGCCTCGACCCTTCGACGATATCAAGCGATTGATGCTTGAGCAAGACACTCGGATTTCGAGCAAGGTTGTCGATATCGGCATGGGAACCGATTCAGAAGCTGTTGAGGATGAAAAGAAAGAAGCCCAAGAAAAAGTCAAGCAAGAACAGGAGCTAGAAAAAAACTAGCAGGCTACCTTGAGTTTCGATTAGCGAATCCTAAGGTAGCCGAACACGGTGAGCCTAGTGAAAATTTCCCGCACATTTGCGACAAGTGCCAAATTCAGGGAGGCAAGCTCGATCCTTGCATCCCTGATGACTGGTTGCTTGATTACAAAGAACAGAAAGGGAGAGATTGTCCTTACATCGAGCTTGCTCCGCAGAATGAAGATGCTTATTTCATGGCGACCCTTCGCCTCTCCGAGGATGCTAGACCGTTTCTCACTCCGGTCGGCATTACATTCGGTTTACGTCATGAGTGGAAGGATGTTCGTGTTGTTTGGGCGCGGCTTTCTCGCGCGCTCAAGCATCCCGATTTTGTAAAGGCGTTGGAAGAATGGCGCGAGACAAACAAAGTTCCTTCCGTAAGAGAAGACGACCGGGAGGATCTAGGCTTAGAGTGAGAGCATGGCCGACAATGAGATCAATGCAAAGTTAACAGCCGACACCGACGAAGCTGTTGACGATGTTGATAACCTCGCAGACTCTTTTGATGAAGCTGCCGATGCTGCCGATCAAGCCGGGGACGCTGGCGAAACTTTCGGTCAGCGGATGGATCGTATCGGCGGCAAACTTACCGGCGTAGGAACCGCTCTTTCAGTCGGCGTTACCGCTCCTCTCGTAGGGCTTGCTGGCGCTACGATCAACATGGGAATGCAAGCGGTAGAAGCCGAGTCTCTCTTCGAAACCTCCTTCGGCGACATGGCAGACGAGGCGCGGGCGTGGTCGCTTGAAACCAGCGATGCGCTTGGCTTGAATGAGTTCGAGCTTCGCCGTCAATCCGCAACCATGTTCACTATGACCGAATCCATGGGTGTGTCGCGCGACGCAGCGAAGGACATGGCGCAAGGGATCACCGTTCTCGCGGGCGACATGGCTTCGTTTTTCAACACATCGCCCGAGGAGGCGTTCAACAAACTTCGATCCGGGATCACAGGTGAGGCCGAACCGCTCAAGCAATTAGGAATTCTCGTTACCGAGAACTTCATCAAGCAAACCGATTTCGCGAAAGCCATTCTTGCGACCGGTCGCGAGTTAACCGAGCAAGAAAAAGTCATGGCGCGCTACCACGCCATTCTCGACCAGACTTCAACGGCGCAAGGAGATCTCGCGCGCACTGCGGAGTCGCCCGCTAACAGAATCCGCCGCATGGGTGAGAGCATTCAAGAGGCGGGGACGAAGCTCGGCCTGGCGCTCATTCCTGCGGTTGAGCGAGTTCTCCCTCTACTCGAACAAGGTGTCGAGATCATCGAGTCGGTAGTTCAAAAATTCTCCGAGCTTCCTGGTCCGGTTCAAGACACGATCATTGTTTTGGCCGGGGTTGCTGCGGCTGCGGGTCCGGTTCTCGTTATCGTCGGCCAAATGTTACCGGCGCTCGCCGCGCTCTCGTCAGCGTGGACGGCTTCAGGAATTGCCGCCGCTGGTTTTAGCGGTAGCCTCGCGGCTGTTGGAACTTTCATCACAGGAACGCTCCTTCCAGTTTTGGCCGCGCTTGCCGTAGGAGTTTTACTTGGTGGGGCGATAGGGATCGCGATCTCGGAGTTTCTTGAGTGGCTTGGCGTTATCGAGTCGGTTGAAGAGAAAACGCGCAAGCTCGTTGATGCAATGGAGCCGACTCAACAAGAAATTCGGTTACTAGCGGAAGCCTCTGCAATCGCGGATCGAGAGATCACCGATTGGGATGAGGCGATGAAGATTACTTCCGAGAATATCGAGAATCTACGCAACGGAACCGAAGGCGCGATCAACACTACAACGCAAATGGCGGAGCAAACCGAAGTGGCTGCGGCTGCGGCTCAAGAGCTTGCCGCACAAGAAGAGGCAACAGCAAAGGCAACGGCGGCGGCTGCAGAGGCATCGAAGAAAGCGGCAACGGCGCGCGCGGCAGAACAGCGCGCAACCAAAGCGCTCGCGGATTCGCTTGGTACGGCGGGCCTCGAAGCCTCGATGAGAAAAACCGGGTTGGCGCTTGAAGAATTGAATCGACGCGGAGAGGAGTTGAGCAACGAGGGCCTCGCGAAAGTTATTAGCCAAATTCAAAAGCTAAAGGCGGAGGGAGTTCCACTAACGGGAGCTTTGAGAGATTGGAACGATGCGGCCTTGAGTGCGGCGGCAAGTATGACGCCGCTTTCCGATGTGCTCGAAGATATGCCGGTTGTTGAGCTAACCGATGATATTAAAGATATGGCGGACGGGTTTGATTTTGGTGCGGGTTCGGTTGACACCATGGCAGAATCGGCGATGGATGCTGCAGATGCCATGTCCGACGCGGATCGTGCGCTGTTGGGGTTCCCTCCTGCCACGCGCGAGAGTTCCAACGCTGCAGACTTGATGACATCTTCCGTTGAGAACCTCTCTCATGCAATGCAGGCTTTTGGCATCGATGCAAATTCGGTGATCGGTCAAGTCATGGGCCTTGCGAGTACAGTTACAAGCGCGATCCCTGCGATGACGAACTTTCAAAATAGCCTCTTGGGGCAACAGGGGCTTTCTGCAGGACAACGAGTCGCCGGTACGGGTCAAGCGCTTGCCTCTGGTTTCGGTTCGCTCATGCAAGCGACTCAAACGGGAGGCGCGGCGCGTTCGGCTGCGATGGGCGCTTTGTCGGGAGCCTCGACCGGCGCGCAGATTGGCGGGCCGATTGGCGCGGGCGTCGGCGCGGCGGTTGGTGCGGTTGTTGGTTTCTTCCGGGGTCGAGGGCGAGATCGAATTCGCGCAGCCATTCAAGAAACGGTTGGAGCCGATGTTAGTGAAGACCTTGCCATGGCGATCTCTGATGCTGCAGAGGCGGCGGGTCGAACCGTTGAAGAGCAAAGCCTTCTTTCCCTTGCCGATATCTTCGGTGAGGTTGGAGTCGAGGAGTTCGAAGGCGGCGTGCAAGGGGCAGCGGATGCGATAACGCAATTGATGCAGCGGGTTGCTGATGGCTCGATAGAAGCGAGCGAGGGTGTTGAGGCTATCGGTTCGGCTTTCGCGGAGCTTGTCAATCAAACATTCGAGGCTGGAAGGGTTGCGGATGCCGGGATCATTCAGTTGGTGCGCAATGCTCGCGAGCTTGGACACGAGATCCCGGAGATCGCCGCGTTCGTCGAGCAACAGCTTGCCGAAGCTGCCGTTGGCATCGGCAAGGTCATCGGCGGGATTCAGATCGTCGATCCTCAAGACGCGCAGGATCAAGCAACGCTTTTCGCGGGGGCTTTCTTCGCGACCCTCGAAGAGGTTGGCTTGCTTGCGGCGGTTGATGCGTTCAAGCCCGCTTTCGACGAGTTGAAGAGTCAGCTTGAAGAGCTTGGCTTCGAGGATGTTGACCTGGGCGGAGTCGGAAGGCTTTTCCGCATCGCCGGTCAAGAAGAGTTCCGGCCACTACTCGAAGGCATCGAAGGATTGAATCAAGCTCTGGTCGGTGTATCAAACGCTGGTTTCTTGACAACGGATATGTTCTCCGCGTTTCAGAACCAAGCGCAATCGGCGTTCGAGCAATTGACCGAAGCGGGCTTGCGCCCTCAAGAAGCTCTGCAGCAAATTGCGCCGTTCCTGCAAAGTGCCATCGATGCGGCAGAGCGATTCGGAATCCCTCTCGACGCGAATACTCAAGCGCTCATCGATCAAGCCGAGGCTGCGGGCATTGCTTTCGAAACCGATCCGATGAATCGCATGGCTGATGCGATGGTGCTCGTTGCGGATCTTCTCGGGGCGACCGATGAGCAACTTGCGAATCTTGGAGGTACGGCGAACGAAACCGCCGATACAATGCAAAACGGTTTTGCTGGCGCAAGCGACGAGCTTGCGAACCTCGGCGATACGGCGAATCAAACCGGCGAACAAATGTCAGACTCCTTTGAGGATAGTAGCCAACAGATGCAGAACAGCATGGAGAATGCCTCGAACGCCGCTCAAGATGAGTTGAATAACCTGGCGACCACCATGGTTAGCAGTATCGTCCCCGCTGCAGATGAAGCGGCAAACGCAACGGATCGGATCGCGGATGCGGCGCGCCGTGCTGCGGAAGCCGCTCGCGACATCAAGTTTCCGGACGTGCCGAATGGCGGCGGCGGCGGCGGTGGTGGAGGGTTGAACGCGGCGGCAGGGTTCCAAGGTGTACTCGGAAAGGATACGCTCATTCAAGCGCATCGAGGAGAGTTCGTCAACATCCTTACACAAGCGCAGACCCGAGCGATGGATTTCTTCCATGCTCAAAACGGAATGGGGCCTGCTGCGAATGGCGCAACGTTTAACATGGGAGATACCAACATCACATTCACCGCAAGCGGGAATCGAAAAGAGGATGACTCGACGTTGACGAAGTTGCTTGAAGAGCTTGCCGTATTCGACGGAGAGAAGAGGCGCGAGCTTCAAAGAATGTTAGGGGTGAAACCATGAAACGACTGGCTTTGATTTTCTCTCTCTTCGCAGTGCTAACGTTTGCACAAGTGCGAAGCGTAACGATGTATACGGCTTACGATCTCGCTTCGGCTTGCCCTACGTTTGTTTATGATGACGGAGGCGGGACCGCTGCCGAGGATGGTTGGGTTACGGTTTCCAACGAGCCGAACCGCTCGATACAGATTGACATCGTTGCGCTCACCGCTACCGATGCGCAATTCATCATCGAGGGTCGAAATTCCGGGCTCGCAACGGGCGCGCGCATTTGGCCGAGCTTGACCGGCACGACAACTATTCTCGGAACGGAAGATCCTATAAGCCTCATGGTTCCCGTTCCCGATCCGGTCAACCAAGTTCGTCTCGGAATGTGCATCACAACCGACACGGCGGGCGCTGAAGACATCGATGTTGTGTTGAACACCTTTGCTCCGGATAAGAGGTAAGCCAATGAAAACTTCGTTGTCACAGAGAAAAGCGTCTACGCCCGCGAAGCGGGCTATCAAAGATTTTTGCAAGACGCTCGCGCATCTTGCCTTAACCCTCGTGATGCTCGTGTGGATCGGCAACATCCTTATCTCACACGATGCGAAGGCGACCGCGCAGGATGGCGTATGGATGAACGCGGCGCAACTCGAAACACTGCGGTTGATACTCAATACGTTTGGCGTGGCTACCTGGCCGAATTTCGCGAGCGATCCTTATCCTTGCACTGCGAACGTTGGGGGAGCTTACTACTTCAACACAACAGCGAAGGAGTTTCGCGTTTGTGATGAGTCATCATGGGCGGCGGGCGGCGGCGGCGTTGCGGCACTAAATGATTTGAGCGACGTTACCATTGCTGCACCAAGCGACGGTCAAGCGTTGGTTTATGATGGCGTAACGGATATGAGATGGGAGAACACCGCGCAGAGCGCGAGCGATCTCAACGATTTGGCTGACGTTGAAGCTCCTGCACCGAGCGATGGTGACATTGTTGTTTACGATGGCGTAACAGATATGAGATGGGAATCAACTGCGGGCGCTGCGCCGACCACGCTTGCCGGGTTGAGTGATACCACGATCACCACTCCAGCCGAGGGTGATTATCTCATCCGCAACGGAACCGATTGGAAGAATGTGAATCCTAGCGGCTCGTATGTCGTTTTCCCATATAACGGGCTCATCATTGGCTCGGTTGGTGCGAATGCAGTCATTGCACTAGATAACGATGTTCGAGTCTTTCGTGCTTCGTTTCCTTATGCTTGCGAAGTCGATAGCATTGAATGGATCGTTGATTCTCAAACCGGAACGGGGTGCGACTTCGGAGCGGTTGCTCTTTACTCGCTCGATGGCAACACGAAAATCATTGACAGTAGCCCGCAAGCCTACAGCACGAACGATACTATTATCAGCGCGGATATTACCGATACTTATGTTGAGCAAGGAACCTATTTTCTCGCTTACACTGCGGATGAGACATCGACTTGCACTATTCGTGCTTTTGCCGAGCCTACACCGACGACGTTGCCAGGCATCGATGCTTTTTTGAATGATGGAAGCACTTTGATCGGCACGGCTGCGAACCAAAGTGTTAGCGGTGCGATGCCCGCGACGCTCGGCGTTATAACTCCGAACAATAACATTGATCGGCCAGTCGTAAAATTCACCTGCGTCGATCCGTAGGGAGAAAAGTAAATGTCAGATCAAGCGCATCAATTACCGGAGGCGCAAGCGCCGCTTGGCGATAAGCTCGACACCGAACTTGTTTCTGTTTCTTCAGTCAACGTGCTTCGGCAAAGGATTCAACTTGCTGGCGCGAACGAGCTTGAGAGGGCCAGTGTAAGCAATGCGGCGCTTGCCATCGATGCTTATGGTTTGGCCGTTCGTGCTCTAGCCAATCGATCATCGCTTCAGACCTTTGTTTCTGCCGTCACCTTCAACAACGTCACAACGCAGGATCTAAGCTCGACGGAGTTTGCTTGCGGACCCTACAAAAAAGCGATTCTTTATGTTGACGCAACAATCGTCGGGAATCCGACCGCTTTGAATATCGGGTTCGAGTTTGCAGACGTTTTCACTTCGCCGGTTTCGGCGGATTGGCATTTGCACCTTGCGGAGCGAGTTCGAGTTACCGATTTCAGCATTCAGCGTTTCGCTCTCGATGTTGACTCTCCGGGGCAGCTTGCACGAACGCGCCTCGATTCCGAAGGGACAACGGCAATCGATACGATAACGGCAACGATCACGGTGGAGTTTTTCTCTTAATGCCTTATGCGATTTATTGGCCTCTCTTCTATCAGGGAGAGGGCGAGCGAGATGGAGCATACTCGGCAGAGGTTCTCGCCGAGTTGGAGCGCCCAAGTTCGGAGTTCTATAAGCTCTTGCGCATCGAGTTCCCGCAGGTTACAGAAACGCTCCAGTTCTCACCAACATCAACCGAGCTATCGGATGCGGATACCGATATTATAGGAACGCCTGCAACGAAGCACGGCGTTCTCGCCGATCCTCCCGACACTCCGGATGAAGCGAACTATGTTCGCAACGATGCGGCGAACACCGCGACGGAGGATCGGTACGGGTTCGGCGATTTGCCGGATGATGTTGTGGGAGTCGAGGAGGTTCGCATCTTCGTTCGAGCCGCAACCGGGTTCGAGGCTGGAGTGATTGAAGATGACGGGCCATGGAGTTTTGCGCTTCGGGTCAACGGAACGAATTATTTCGAAGACCAGAAAACACCGAATCGGTTTTTTAATCTCGCGCATCGAACAAACTTGATTCGCTTTCCTTTGAATCCGGACACCGGGCTAGCTTGGACGAAAGCGGAGTTCAATGCGCTGCAAGCCTCGCTCTTCACTCAACCAGATGGATACGGATCGCAGTGGGGGCAGCGTCACGCTCAATTATGGATCGAGGCTGATGTAACGAGAACACGGCGCGGGCTGTTCTCTTCGGATGCGCCGAATTCGCGAAGCGAAGGAACTTATAAAAATCGAGTTATGCAATGGGCTCCGATTCGCTATAGCGCAGCGGGCTTTGCTATCGAGCGC
This sequence comes from Gammaproteobacteria bacterium, assembly GCA_024229615.1. Lineage (GTDB taxonomy): Bacteria > Pseudomonadota > Gammaproteobacteria. The sequence goes on from JAAESG010000620.1 coordinate 47,353, forward strand.
GTCTCGACCGGCGCGCGCGTGGCAGATCCGGACAACGAGCTAGGCGCGCTTTTTGCCGGCAAGGACGGTCGAGAGGCTAGGTTTTCTCCCGTCGATCTCCGCTACGCCTCGCCGAATATCATAGACAAAACAAAATGGTACACGGCGTTTACCGGCGTTCTTTCTTCATGGGAGGAAGCCGAGCCTCGTGTTTGGAATCTGTTTTTCCGGGTTGATGATGACGGGCTCGACAGTGAGACGCCTCGAATAAAGATCACCGAGTTCGATTTTCCAGACGCCGATCCGAAAGTCTTTTCGAATTTCGTTCAAGTACCGTATGGCGTCCATGATACGGATGGTTTGAGCGAGGATGGCGCGATTCTTTGCGTCGATGTTGACAAGATTCGTTTTAGGCGCTTCGTTTCTCTCGGCATCATGAAAAGCGTTATCCGAGTTTACTCCAAAGCTGGAAACGATGATCCCCCGGTCGAGCGCTCATCTGGTTACGCTTCGGGCACTGCAGCCACGGCGGGATATCGCGTCATCAATCCGATCATCAATGGACGCCAGTATACGTTGTTAGAGTTCAACGTTACGGGCGCGGGTGAGGATGAGCTATTCGCCGAGCTTGAGATCACTTGCGATCTTGAAGGCGTTGAAGACATCGGCGATGGAACCGGAGCCCTGGTCCGCAACGCGAATGCCTACATGCATTTTGTTTCGAACTTCGTTTTTGCAAACTATCAATCGGGGAATTGGTTGCCAACCGATTCCCGCCTCGATGCTGATTCCTTTGCTGAAGTGCAAACGTTTTTAAACAACCTTGGGCAGGATACATCGAGGCTTATTGGCGGCAAGGCTCGAGGGCGCAAGGCGAAAGATGAGCTAGCGGATTGGGCCTTTCAGCTTCGCATCAAAGTTTTTTGGGAGGAGGACGGGCAGCTTGCCGCAAGGCCATTTTCGCCGTTCACGCTCGATGTTTATAAAGACGATCCTTGGATTCGAGAGGGCTTGCACGACATTGAAGAGCCGAGCTATGACGTGATCGAAACCGGGATAAAGCAACAGATTTTTATTAACTACATTCACCGCGCGGCGAGCGATGATTACTTGGCAAACATCGAGGTTCGCGATTTCACGCTTGCGGGCGAAGAGTCTGAAACCGTCGAGGCGAGTTGGTTCCGTTCGGCTCTACCGGAGGCACCATGACGGTATCGGTGTTGAAGCCTCGGGAAACGGCGGTCTTTGAGAACGAGCAAAAAACTCGCTACTCTCCGGAGAGCATTACAACGGGGCTCTCTAGCGATGCGCTTCTAAGCCGATTTACTTTCAGCGCAAACGCAACCGAAGTCATCGATGGTTCGGTAACGCTCATCGATAATTGGGGATTCTCACTCTACGCGCTTCGGTTGGTTGATGGGCAAGGCATTGTCGATAGTGGATCATACACTCTTGAAAATGATGGAGTGGTCAACCCGGTTTCTCAGCTTGGAGTCTTGCTCGAAGATCGAAACGACAGCATAACGAATTACTCGGTAACGATCAACGGGACGAATGCCGCCGACGCGCCGATCTCGGATGTTCTCAATTTCACTTCGGGTGGCGAGGTTCAATATACAGCGAACGGACCATACAAGACGGTTACGAGCATAACAGGCGGCACTGTTACCGGGACGTTCGCGGGCGATTTGCTATACGTTGTTCCGAGGCTCGGAGCGCTCGCTCATGACATCGTAACTCGCGGTAGCGATCCTTTCTTCATCAACAACAATGTTGCAAACGATCCGCAATCTGGAGCGTTCGACAATAAAGGTTATTACGCCGAGGCGATAGACATAACCGATCAAGAGGTTCGAGTAAGTTTCCCGAACCTGCCTTCCGATGTTCGCGACATCGTTGCAGTGCGAGTTCGGTTCAATACCAAGAACCTCGCGGCGACTTCAAACGGAATCGATTTCATTATTCGTCATTCCGGGGTGAGCTATATCATCGGCAACAATTCGGCGACGAGCACCGATGCCGGGTTCTCGAATGATAGCGGCACGTTTACCTATGCCATCGCGCCGGGAACCGGGCTTGCTTGGACACCGACGCAAGTTGATTCAATCGAGGCGGGTGTCATCTTCAAGGGTGACAATCCGACTGTTACAAAACAGTTGATGCGGATTCGATTAGAGGTTGACGTTCGCCGCGTTCCGGTTGGTACAACCGCCTATGATGGCGAAGCTGCATTCCTTGAAGCGGTGAGCGGTGATCGATTCGATGAAGGCGCGACCGATGACAACAAATACATTCCGCATTCATACAACGCAGCAAGCATCGTTCGGTTCGGGTTTCCCGATTTGCCATCGGAAGCGGTTGGTGTTTTGAATGTCAAGGCGTTCTTTCGCGCGGCGAGTATAAGTAAGGGACACCCGAACGGCGCAACACAACGATCTCTTCATTGTGCTGAGGGCGGTTCAAGCGGATCGGCAACCGATTCGGTTCAACCTCGCGGCGGTACGGGGCTCCACTATGGGCGCGGGCCTATGGAGGAAAGCCTTTCCGGGGGCTGGCGCGGAGGTATGCAAACGCCGAGCGGCCCTCTCCAAGATTTAGGAGACGCGAACGGGCGAACGTTGAACGGGCCAGGCAACCCGAGCGACAGCACTTGCGGCAATGTTCCTACGGCGCAGAGTGGCAGAAACGTTGTATGGGGCACCTTTCAAAATTACTCGACGGTGTTGAGTGGCCTCCCGACAAACGGAAACGATTGGAGCGTTTCAGAATTCAATAGTATGCAAGCTCAGTTCGAACAAGGGCTCGGAGATGAGCAAGAGCTTCGATACTCGAAAATGTATACCGAGCCGGAATGGTTGCGAGATCCTACCGGCGACACTCATTTGCATTTGGTAGTTCGAGACGATCTCGATGATCCCGACGATACGAAGTTTATGGTGTCGCAGCATTCGAGCAACAAACAGTTAGGTTGCAATTTTCCGGGCATCGATGAAATCACCGAAGTTGTTTCCATTGTTGGAACGGTGCGCGGTGCTACCTCGGTCGGCGCTTCAAAGGGCTGGAAAATAAAATTGAAGGTTGGCTCGACAACGTTCAACGCAACGGGCGACACTGAATATATGAATACCTCGCCCGAGGATAAGACGGCGACTTGGGCGCAACACCCGACCGAGTTCCGACCGTGGACCCGCGCCGAAGTCAATACGGCTGTTCTCATCTTCGAGGCGCAAGGCGAAAATGCTTTTTATCCAAAATATCTATACAACATGGGCTTGACCGTTTCGGCAATTACTATCCCCGACAAGATCGACACTGCGCGCCGACTCGGTTCCGAGATTTTGCTTTATCAAGGCCAGCCTGTTCCTTTGTTGAGGATGCGCGTTCCTTTCATCCTTGGAGATGCGAAGCTCGTTAACGATGTTGCGATATCGCATGATGCTATCCCGAAGGTTCAAAAGACGCTCGGCCTCGAACGTTGGGATCGTTCTTTGTTTCGGCTTTTCGACAAGGAGTTAGATCCAGAAACGGATACATGGAGCGTTCTCCTGTATGATCTTCGAGACTTTCTTGTAACACTTGTGATGAGCGGGCAGGCGGTAACAAAGGGGCGGAGCTTCGATGGCATGAGCCTCATTACTCCTGGCGCTAACATGCAGTTTGTTCGGGGCTCGAATGATTACCAGGAAGATCCGTTCGCCGATTTGGTGCAACAGCTTCAAGCCAACGAGCCGCCGACAAACGAGGATGGCATCCTCATTCAGAATCGAGGCATCAACCGAGTCATCAATAACGCTTTTAGCGAAGGCGCGACGAATGTTTTTACCGATTGGTCAAAGGTCGGCCTCCCTGCGGCGGGCGCTTCCATCAATGAAGATCCGATAAGCAACTTCGACGAAGAGAGCGAAATCATTCGCTCGGTTCGGTTGACTGGAGCCGATGCGCCAACCGACATTTACCTCGAACAATATGTTACGCTTCCGACCGGCGACGGGCTCGCTCCGGAAGGCAGTCGTCATCAAATCACTATAACCCATGAAGACGTAACCGGGCACCCGCTTTCCGTTTGGTTGCGCGGCGATCCGGTTGGCTTTTCGGATAACAATTTCAACCCCGCCGATGATTCGTGGGCGACAGGCAATCCGACATGGTTTACTTTGCCGATTCGTTCGACACCAACGCGAGATCGCATCCCTGCGCCGTTCGCCACGCTTCACAACATCTCGCAGGTTCCGGCTCAAAATACGTTTTCTCTTTGGCTCCGCATCGGAGTGCGAACGTCTGCAAATCAAATCAACCGCCTTTACGATGTTTGCAGCGAGGGTGGCACGATAGCGGGCGGCGATGAAGCGATGTTCCAGCGAACGCGGATCGTTTCGATCACCGGGCCGGTTGTGCGCGACGAGGGAGACTTGTTCGTCGAGAACAAATTCGAGTCTCCCGTTTATTCGATGAAGAGGGGAACGGGCTTCTGTGTTATCGAAACGTTATGGGATACTGCCGAGCTTCCGGTTGCAACGGGCGTCAAAAAATACATTATGGGAATGGTGATCAACGCAAGCAACAAAGAAGAGCTTTTCTATGATTGCGATGATGAGGAGTTCGTTTATAACCGGGTGATCGCTGGCGTTACTTACCAGGCAACGAAGAAACATCGCGCCATCGCGAAGGGAGTTCCGATTCGAATTGCCTGGCGTTGGATATCCGCCGAAGGGGATCTCGGTGAAACGCCGTTTTCGATTCAGATATACGTCAACGATGAGCGAGGTACGGATGGCGCGCCGACGAGCGTTCCAGCGCAGCCTTCGAGTGTGGATTTTTACTTAGGTTCCCTTGATGGTTCACAAGGGCAAATGCTTGATGGTAGAATGCGGCGACTAAGGATCACTCAACAGGTTCTTTCGCTGGATCGCATCAAAAAGTTGAGGTAACAATGGCTCTGCCTTTACTCTTACGAGGAGAGAAGCTTAGTTTATTGGAGCGCTCCGCAACAACGGTGAGCGCATCGCAAACGCCGGATGCGCTCTATCCTTTATCGAATCTATACGACACTCGACCCTCGCAACTTTTCATCTTCCCGACCGCCGCTGAGGATGATTATCTGCAAGCGAACCTCGATCAATATCTCAACGGCGATTTCGAGAATTGGACCAACGGCGATCTCAACGATCACACCGTCAACGTTACGGGGACCGGCGCGGTAACAGAGGAAACGACTTCGCCTATATGGACGGGCGGAAGCTCGATGCAGATGGAGAACGGCGCAAGCGGCACGGTTGAAGTCTTGCAAGATATCGAGGTTCTAGCGGGCGAGTCGGTTGAGCTTCGCTACGCTTCAGAAACGAGCGCGGCGGGATCACCGGCAACCATGGAAGTCTATAACCCGATCACCGGTAAATGGCTCACGACTTCCGGCACCTGGAGCGCGCGCAGGCAAAACGCGATTGAATCCGTACTGACAACGATGGGCGAGGCGACTCTCGCTTTTACCGTCGAGGATTTTGCAGACGTTCGCAAACATTCCTTCGATCTCGAGATCCGTTACCACATGGATCAAGCGGCGGTGTCACAAACGCATCATTGGGATGCGGTTCGTTTCATCGTTGGAGCGAACTTCGCGAGCATCCATGCTCACAACATGAGCGCGGGGATTATTCCGCGCTTGGTTTCGAGTGATATCGATCTCTCGGGTGAAACGGTTGATCGAGCGTTGCTCTACGATGGAACAAACGACTACTCCGTAAAAACTTCAGAATTCACCGGGCTGGTTGACGGCAAAGAAGGAACGATCTCGTTTTGGTTTGAGCTTAAAAGCGGCGACGGAACGGATATGCGTTTCATCAGCAACGGAACAGCCGCGACTAGGTTTACAGTTTACCGAACAAGCGGAAACAAAATCAGGGTTCTCGGGTTGAATGCTGCCGCAGGAACGATCCTTGATGGAAGCTCAACTACTTCATACCTCGCCGATGGGGTGAGGCACCATTGCGAAATTTCTTACGATCTTCTCAACACTACTTTGCGTCTTCGTGTGGACGGCTCGGATGATCTAGCGGGTGGTCCTACAGTCACGAACGATACACTTGATTACACCTTCGGCCCTCAATGGAATTTAATGGCGTTGGGCGACGGCACTGAAAAAGCAAATGCTGAGATTTCAGAGCTTTGGTTTGATGATTCCTACATCGATGTTGCCATAGCTGCAAACGAAGCGCTCTTCCGTACCTCGGCGGGCCAGGCGGCGGTACTTGGCGAGAACGGCGAGCTTGTTACCGGAACTGCACCGATCCTTTATTGGACAGGAGATGACGCGGCAACGAACGAAGGCACTGGCGGCGACTTCGATACCGTCAACGGCGCGCCGACTTCGCCGATCACGCTCGAAGCGGAGATGACGAAGCAAGACATCTCCTTTTACTCGAAGCTCGCCTCGACGAAGTATCGCAAATATTGGAAGCTCCATCTTCGCGGCACGAACGCGGTTGATCCAATCGAGATCGGGCAATGGGTTTTTGGTGAAGCCGTTCAACCGGCGTGGTCGCCACGCTTAGTAGGCAATCGCCTCTCTCAAAGATTCCCGCAGTCGAGATCGATTGTAAGTGCGAGCGGTGAACAGTGGGCGGTCAAGAAAGCGAAGCATCCGATTCGCTCGGCGCGGATGCGCTTCAATCTTAAAATACCACAGCAAGCGGCGTTCCGTGATGAGCTACTCGCACGAACGTTCCAAGGCGCTAATCCTATGGTCCTGGTCGAGGATCAATCGCAGCCGCTTGTCATTCATGGTCGAATACCGCAAGGGTCGGATTTTACGCGGCGTTCTAGGTCGCTTGAATTCACTGAGCTTGTCATCGAAGAGAGTAGCAATGGAGTCGGTTTGCCATGACGGATACACAGATCGTTGGAGTTTTTCTTGGGGCGTTGTTTGTTCTCGTTGAGGCGCTCAAGCGCAAGGATCGAAAAAAGAATGGAGTGAACGGTTATTTCTCAGAAGAGGATCGAGAGAAGCTCTCTACTCTTCACACTCAACATTCCTTAACGGACGGCGATGGTCGCCCGTTATGGTACAGCGACCCTAGAGGCAATCGAGAGCAAATGAAAAAATTGGATGGCATACTGGTTTTGCAAAAAGATGTAGTGAGCGAGCTTCAAAAAATGAACGGGTTCCTGGGCAAGTGGGTTTGCCCTTACACAAAGGAGGAGTCATGAAAACGCTAGTTTTGTTTTTCAGCTTTTTGTTGGTACCTTGTTTTTTAATCGCGCAGGAGGGGGAGGTTGCGCAAGTCGTTGGCATTAACTGGCAACAGTTAGTTGCCCTTCTTATCACGGCGGTTCTTGTTCCGTTTGTCGTGGAATTTTTGAAGAGATGGCTTCCTACGGCATCACCGAACATCAAGCGGATACTTGCTCTCGTTGCAGGACCGGCGTTGATGGCGTTGGGAACCTTTCTATCTGGTTTGCTCGGATACCCGATAGACTTTCAGAGCATCATTGATATCATCACCGCTGGAATTATGGCCTCGATCCCGTCGATGGCGACGTATGGCGTTGCCAAGCGGCACGCGAAGAGAAAGTTGAAATTGGCGGCATAGATCATGGGAGTGCGCCGTCACATGTTGAGCGGCGCATTCCCCTCGTTTTCAAAAAAAAAGGAAAAAAGACAATGGCTGCGAAGCTTGATTTGTTGATCGACAAAGGGGCAACTTTCCGTCATACGTTGAAATGGCGCACACGCGATTCACTCGGCGTCATCTCCGATGTTGATCTATCGGGCTTTACGGGACGCATGAAGATCCGTAACACGCGCACCGATGCCGATCCTCCTTTGGCCGAACTTACCACTGCCAACTTTGGTATCGTGCTCGAAGCGGGCGGTGAGACGGGACGAATCGATCTCTTCATTGCAGACACAGATACCGAAGCTTATACTTGGGAAACTGGCGTTTACGACTTAGAGCTTATCGACGCGGGCGGAAGCGGTGATGTGAAGCGACTCGTTCAAGGTCGTGTTGCTGTTGATCAAGAGGTTACGACATGAGCGAACAAGACATCGTTATAAGCGAGTCGAGCCAAACCGTTATCGTCACTCAACAAGAAACGGAAATAATCTCTGAAGGCGCACAGGGGCCGAGGGGTGTGAGCGCGGAGGATGTTGTGCCATTAGCAAGACGAACCGATATCATTGATGATTCTCCTGCCGCAGGGTTTCAGACGATCTATGTTGCTGATGCTTCGGTCGGAACGCTCGATGCCGATTCGCAATGGAGAATCAAGCGCATCATCATTGACAACAACAGCGACGGTGATGCGGTTATCGAGTGGGCCGAGCTTACAGGTACGGCAACATCCGACTTTGTGTTTTCGTGGAACGACCACTTGACACTTAGTTATAGCTAAAGGAGTTCGCATCATGACGACTGTTTTGCTAGGCGCTGGCGGCGGCGGCGGAATGGATCACAATACCCTTCTCAATCTCATCGTTGGCGATCCTCATACGCAATACGCGCTCCTCGCTGGTCGTACCGGTGGACAAACATTGTACGGTGGTGGTCCTGTTTTCGGCGACTTGACTTTACAGGGTCGCAATTCCCCGAGCACTGGAATCATTAATATAAACTCCCCCATGGTCCTTGGTCCCTACGTGCCAAGCGAAGAGCTTTACTCCGTTCGATACAGCGCGACCGAAACCTTTACAAACAACTTCATTGGTGGCGGCGTGAATATGTCAGGGGATCTGACATTCGATATTCCGGTATTCATCTATGAATCGTTTCGCGCTTCTCCGACGATCAACTCAAACGCAACACCTAGCTTTGCTGCTTGGACGGCTTTGCAAGCGTTAGCAACATTGAACTCAGGTCCAAGTGCAGGACACAATCCACTTCCTCCCTTGGTGGTGAATGCTGGTCCGCGTATCAGGCACGCTTTTTCTGGAGCGAGAACTGTACCTAATGTTACAGGGCTTAACTTTGTTGCGATCCTTAATGGAGCGGTAAGCGGTGGAACGCTGACCGTGAACAATTGGCGGGGATTGATTTTCGGGCCAACCTGGGACACGGTTTCTGGTGCCACAATTGATTTCGGAACTATTATCGGCGTTCAATGTAGAGCGCCAGTAAGAACAACGTTTGGGCAAAGTTTCGGCACCGAACGGATGGCTGCTTACTACGGGTTGCAGATGGCAGACCCGACCATCTCTAATGCTGTTGGGACTGCCCCGGTCGCTGCGGTTCATTCGTTGGTCAACGCCGGGACGAATAAATACTTCCTGTTGAACGCGGGCACCGCCGACAGCGACTTCGGCGCGGGTGACATTCTGTTCGATGACGATACCGGTCTTGTGCTCGGAGACAGTGCAGATGTACGAGTCGAGTGGTCTGGTGCTGAGGGAGTTCTTGATTTCAATCCTGCCGTGGGGGAAGATCTCTTTTTCGCATTCGGCCTCGACGGTAGCAAGCCAACATATTTATTCGAAGCAGAGACGTTCGGCGATAGCGAAACCGACTACACGCAAATCCGATTCGGCTTCGACCGCTACGCATTTGGGCAAACGGCCTCGATTGGCAATCAAGTCGGCCTCTTCATTGCGGGCAATCGAACCGCTGAAGTCGGGGGCGGTTGGTCTGATTACTTGTTGACGCAGGCGGGCGGCTTGAATATCGGAACGTTCGCAATGAGCGACGTTGCGGCCTGGACCATCAACCAAATCTCGCTCGACAACACTGCGGGCTCGATTACGAGCCTCGACACTCTTGTTGTTGGCGGAATGACTATCTCGAATCCTGGCATCACCGTTACCGAACGTTCGGCGCTTCGTATAACGGGCAGGCTCAAACAGCGTGGCAGCATTCAGTATCCACCGATAAACCCTTCAGCGCTTTCGGCTGGCGATAACGATGATTGGGCGGGACTTCTCACCGCTTCGCCGAGCAACAATGGTCGCTATTGGGCGCGCGTCACCGGGAACGCGACGACATCGAAAATCACCGGTATCGATGCGACCGCCGTTCAAGATGGCGACACGTTCGAGTTGACCAACGTCGGCGCGGAAACTATTTTGCTTGCTCATCAAGATACGGGATCGGTCGCCGCAAATCGGATCATCGTCGAGACGAGCAATCCCTTCTCGATTGCCGAAGACCAAACCGTTAGCGTGCGCTACGACGGCACGACTTCGCGCTGGCGTATCATTACGCCAGCAGGAGCCGTTCTTCCGCTCGGTAGCATATGGAAATCCGATACTGGCTCGACCACGATGGCCGACCCAGGGAATACATTCTTTCGGCTGAACAATGCTACGCTGGCGTCAGTCACCGCGCTCGCGTTTAGTGTAATCACCTTCAAGGAGGGCGACGCCACCAACTTCTTTAACTCGCTCGACGCGGGTGATCAACTTATCATGCAGCAGCGGAAGGATAAGGGAGAATACGCGACGTTCACCATTACCGGCATCACGGACAATACGACGTGGTTTCAGATCGATGTCACGGTGAACGAAAGCGGAAACAACTTCACAGACAACAAAGAGTTTCAATGCATATTCGTCTACGCTTAAAAGGAAAGGTTAAATGGCTAAAAGATTCTACGAACCAGTATCGGGTGATCTTGTTCTCTGGTCCGATCCTGCGCAGTTTGAGAAAACGCAATTGGAAGCAGAGCTAGCCTTGGTTGAACAGTACCAGGGGTACGATGATACCGTCCGGACTATTATTGCGACGTGCTCGGGCTTCGATAATCTACAGGCATTTGATGATGACTTGACGGCCAAGCGCACGAGACTGAAAGATTTGATCGACTTCTTCGATTACTCCAACACACCACTCGCGTTGAATGTGAAGGACGGTGCATGGTTCACACCGATTGCTGTTCAAGGCAAGTGTGGCGAAGAGGTCGGCCATGAAGCGATCCTCACCATCGACGGGAGCAATACTACGTATTGGGAACACGCGGTAGGCGAAGCACATCAAATCACCTGGCAACTCCGTGATTACAGGAAAAGGATAGGCAAGCTCCAAGTCAGAATTGCGAGTAGTGATAGAAATCTATTAACCGGGATAGATATTTACATTGCTGATAATGTTGATGGTTTGGACAGTCCGGGTAATCTAATAAAAAGTGGAGTGAATTTAGTGGTGCCCAATTCATGGGAGGAAATTCCTTTCATATCAAAGGGTAATGGTCAATACATAAGATTCACCGGTTTCGGTTCGCAACACGCATCAAACGAAGTTAGGATTCAAGAAATTCAAGCATGGGTCGTTACTGTAGAATACGATTAGGAGAGTGATATGAGCGAAGGTAATCAAAACAGAACAGTCGGCGCACCTGCGAGCATCGCGAAAAAGAACGGCGGTGACGCCGCGAAAGAACCGGGCAAGCAAACGCTATGCTTCATCGTTCCCGTTCAAATCATGGCGGCAGCGCTCGATCTAATGCAAGAAGAGTTGCCGATGAAGAAAGCGCGTAATATCGTGCAAGCTCTCGAACAGTGCCCGAAGCAAGAAGTGGTCTTGAATCAAAATGGCTGAAATAGTAGCTTTCTTCAAGCTTGCAAGTGGGGCTCCACTCGTCGCACCGGTTGATTTGCCCGAGGTAACTGTTAGACGAATCGACACGCAAGCAATCGTTGCGGGACCGTCAGCCATGACGGAGATCGGTGAGGGGCTTTTCTCGTTTCTGTTCTCGCCGAGCCCGACGCTTGAATACACCATTTCAGCGGACGGCGATCCGAATGTAACGAGTCAGGTTCCGGCAGTCGAGAGGTACAAGGGCGGTGCTATCTCTGGAACGAATGAAGCTCAACTCGCGCGCCTCGATGTAGATGTTAGCTCAAGGGCGACACCGGCAGACGTAAGCGCGAGCGAGGCAGTCATCACCGCAGCGATAGCGGCACTCAACGACTTGAGCATTGCAGACGTTCAAACCGCTTTGACGACTCAAGGTTATACAACAGTGCGGGCGGCGTTGCTAGATAATCTCGATGTGCCGGTTTCTTCGGTTGGGGGCGATTGTCTTACGCTGGCGCAGTGGCTTTCTCTTGATCAATAGGCCATATTCTTTCGCGAGGTTTTATCGTCCATACCGCGACGACTTCATAGCCTAGAACTTTTTTGCGGAAATAAAAAAGCAAGGCATCAAATTCACCCGCCGTTACCATATCGAATCCTACTCGAACGCGGGGACCATGCGCCCATGGTGGAGCTACCTGCGCGCTCGCTACCTTTCCGAATCCTTGCGCCTCCGGACGCTTGAGCCATTCGCGAAGCGAAGAATCAATAAACAAGAGATCCGTTTTCTTGAGTCGATTCGCTTTTACTTTTGGCATTGATCCTCGATCCATTGCTCGATCACTTCGGAGCGGGAAAGGCCGAGTTCGGCGGCGAGGGAGGATAACCGAACCCGACCTTGAGCGGAGATCAATAGATTGAGCGGAGCTTTCTTGACTCGCTTTGGCCGATGAGAGTGGGGATGGAGAGTGCAACGAGTTGATCCGTTGATCGCTGTGCGCTTGCATTGCGATCCGTCTTTGCACCTGGCAACACAACGCGGTATCAGGTTGCGCTTTGCCTTTCTCGCCATGCGCATATTATAACATAGCTCGACCAGGCACCGCGAGCGCGCATCTTCCCCGAGATCTGAAATCGCCATAAATCCCACAGAATCAAGCATTTAGCCCGCCTGCGGCGGGCGTAGAGCCGTAACCCCTTTGTTCGCAAGGAGTTAGCGTGTCGCTTTTCCCTTGACAATATGCGCATATTATGATACACTATGTATAGAGGTTAGATGAGATGAAAAGAACAGAAACACGGAACCTGAAAAAGTACAAGAAACAACTTGAAAAGCTCATCGCTGAACTTGAGAACAAACGATACAAAAGGGAGGTTGCCTAAACCATGTTAGGAATTTACATCTGTATCAGCATCATTGTTCCCTTGGTTGTTTACTTGAACACCATGCGGTTCGGAGGGTAACAACATGAAATTAATCAACCTTCGGGAAGGCGATGTTTTCACGGTTTCCGGTTTGCCGCACCTGGGCGCGTTCAAGCTAGTACGTAAGCACGCTTCTGGTTGCACAGTTCGAACCACCAAACTCAAGCGAGTCGATTTCGAGTCGAACGGCAAGCCGATTTCTTTCAAGGCTCCAGCTAAAGGCCGGACGATTTTCGGAGCCTCGACTCTGGTTGAACTACAGGAGGGAATCTAAAATGAACGATAAAAAACAAGACAACGTTTTCAACATACCGACTGAGAACCTTGCCGCCCTATTGAGCGACTTGCAAAAGCTCTCGAAGCGCGCGGCAAAGCTCGGGCTCGAAGATGCGCTAACGTGGTCGGCTGGCGATACGTTTCAAGTCGAGAAGGTTATAGCTCGCGGCCACAAAAAGATTCGCGAGTATACCCCGATCACCGTCAACCTCGTCGGCGACATCAAGCTCCCTGGCGGCTGGCATCTGGTTGCCACGCTCGACCATAGGAGCGCCGAAACTCCTATTATCCTTTCCGTTCCTGGCGAAGAGCTTCCCACAAAATACCGCTCGACCGGACCCGACTGTAACCACTGTAAGCTCGACCGGCGAAGGAACGATACTTTTGTTATTCGCGACGAGCAAGGCGAGTACAAGCAAGTCGGTCGAACCTGTATCGCCGATTATCTAGGCCACAAGGACGCGCTCAACATCGCTCGCGCTTATCAATATCTCGCTCAGTTTGTTGGCTCGCTCCGCGATGAGGATTCCGGATACTACCGCTCCGCTCCCTCGATATGGGCGCTCGATGATTGTTTGGCGTTTACTGCGGCGCTCGTTCGCCTAGACGGTTGGGCTCCTCGCTCCGCTGGCACGGATGGCGCGGCGACTGCGGATCAAGCGTGGAATTGGTTTCTCCAAAACTTCGAGCCGATAAAGACGAAGCGCGGTTCGATACATCCTCCGGAAGTCATCGAGAAGGATACCGAGCTTGCCGCCAAAGCGCTTGCCTGGCTCGACGTTCAAGACCCCACCAAAGCAAAGAGTGATTATCTCTATAACGTCCAAGCCATAACCAAAGCTGGAACGGTAACGCGGCGCACCATAGGGCTCGCCGCCTCCATCATAGGAACTTACAAGCGAGTCGTGGAGAGAGAGCTTCGCTACGCCAGGGAGCGCAAAGAAAAGTATAACGGCAAACCTTCCGAGTGGGTTGGTGAAGTCAAAAAGCGGATCAAGGGCTTGGAGATTGAAGTCTTCGGAACCTACGAAGCGCAAGGCGACTATGGAGTCTATACCCGCGTGGTTTTCAAGGATGCGGAAGGCAACGAGTTTGTCTGGTTCGCTTCCGGGTACACCGACCTTGAAGCGGGGCAAAAGTATATCATCGATGCTACCGTCAAAAAGCACAACGAGTTCAAAGGCAAGAAGCAAACGCAGGTTAATCGCGTAACAGTCAAGCAAGGTTTGCTCCAATAACGCATTTGACAATATGCGCATAATGTGATACACTATGTATAGTGGAGGTTAAAATGAAAACAAAGCAAAAAACCAACGAAATAGCCTGGAACGAGCTACTCGAAAAAGCTGTCAACGAACCGGGTTCGCTTCTGAAAGCATATTCGAACTTTCACAACTACAGTTTCGGGAACTGTATCCTCGCGCTTTTCCAAGCCGAAGCTAGCGGCGCGGAGTTCGGTCCTTTCGCTACCTACAAAAAATGGCAAGAGCTTGGACGCCAGGTTCAACGCGGCGAAAAAGCTCTCACGCTTTGTCAGCCGGTTCTCATCAACAAGAAAGATGAAAACGGCGAAATCGTTCGCGGTGAAGACGGCAAGCCCGAAAAGCGGAAAATCTTTATCTTCCGGAATCGCTGGTTTTTTCTCTCTCAAACTGAAGGCGACGAGGTTGAGCTTGAGACTGGCTCCGAGTGGGATAAGGCCAAAGCGCTTGCCGAGCTTGAAATCACCGAAGAGAACTTTTCTCACGCCAGCGGGAACGCGCAAGGGTACGCCAAAGAAAAAACTCTCGCGGTGAGCCCTCTTGCCGAGCTTCCCCACAAAACACTTTTTCACGAAA
>JAAESG010000621.1 GCA_024229615.1 Gammaproteobacteria bacterium
ACATTGACGGAACAGGGTAAAGCCTTTCAACGTGTCGTCTCCGAGGCGTTCGGCAGGGTGGCCCTGGAAGTCGACGAGTTAAGGGCAATCAATCGCGGCACAAAAAATACGATTACGATATCCTGCAACCTCGGATTCGCAACCTATTGGCTGATGCCGCGTCTTAGCGAGTACGGCCTGCTGTATCCGGATATCACTTTGAATGTCATGACAACCTATCAGGGTGCGGCAGAGTTACGCCCGGGCGTGGATATCACGTTACGATTCGGCGATGGTCAGTGGCCGGACGGTGTCGGTGAGCTGCTTTTCCAGGAGGTGTTGATTCCGACCTGTTCCCAGGATTACCTGCAACGAAACGGGCCGATAGATGGTCCTGAAAGTGTTGCCAGACAAAATCTCATTTATGTCGACGCTACCGATCCCTCCTGGCCTGACTGGACCACTTATTTTGAAAATCTGGGCGTGACGAGTCCTTTTCGCTCTAAAGGCTCCCATTTCAGCAACTATGTCCAGGCGGTCCAGGCAACCCTGGCCGGTGAGGGTATTATGCTCGGCTGGCGATCCGTCGTTGGCGATCTTGTTTCGACTCAACAACTGGCCACCGCCGTCGATGCTCCGGTCAAGTTGACCAGTGGCTATCACGTTCTGGTATCACGCCAGTCAAAAACGAAAAGGACTACGATCGACTTCGTG
>JAAESG010000622.1 GCA_024229615.1 Gammaproteobacteria bacterium
CTTCGGGTCGGGAAGGGACTACTGCGGTGCAACATGCGGGGGTCCGCTTTCTGGGAAATGATTCTCATTACATGGATAAGCTGACATTCCAATCAGCAGAGGGAATGCCTCAAACCGGCCAGGAGCCGACCTACACTAAACACTAATAAACCCTGTCAGGGTATTCGCAGATTCATGAGTGAAAAGATTGTAAGCAACAGCCCTGTGTTCTGGAGCATTACCAGGATTTAATCAGCAAATCCTCGATCCGTTTTGGGGGATTGATCTCGATTTTTTTCCATGTTTCTTCCCCAATCGATTCCAGAAAGTTCAATAGTGGATCGGAAGGGTCGATAGTTTGGTAACGGCGCGCGATATACGCAATCTGGTGAATCTGTTGAAGATAAGTCTCTGTGATCGCGTCGCCTTGCTGAGTTGAAGCTGCCTCGCTGTCGATGTAGGCTATTCCTCGCTTCTCCAAAGGTACGCTCTCACTGATGCAGGCCTGTAACAATTCAATTTGGTAGGGAAAAGTGTAGACAGACAGGTGATCGATAATTCGACGTAACCCAGAGCTTTTGAAGGCCTTGAAGGCGCGATTGGTATCAACGATCTGCTTGCTCAGTTCCGGCAACAGATGCTGCCAGATTTTGATAAAAAAGTGTCCACGCGCATTTCTGGAACCCCCAATCAGGGCCACTGAATCCTGCTCCCGGCGCGATCCTGCAACCGCCTCCGCCCGTCCCTGCAGAATAGGTTCTAGGAGTAAACCGATCTGCCCAGGGTGAATGGAAAGATCGGCATCATTATCGATGATGATGTGCTCACCCGTCACCATGCTATCAGCCAACGCCTTGCGAATTCCCAGCAATACGGCTCCGCCTTTGACGCTGCGATTAGGGCCACCTTTATGCGTCATACCCGGTGGTAGGTCAGGATCGTTATCATCAATGGCTTTCGAAAGGAAGTAGAAACGTGCCTTCCCAGTCGCAACGGCCTCGGGAAAATCCTGGCGGAGAATGGCCTGGGCGGTTTCCCCCGAAAAATGAGGACAGCTGTCGTCAATTACAAATAAACGGCATGACAGCTTCGGATTCAACGCTTCGAAATGCACCAGAGCATCCATTTTGAACCGAATCGAATCTTCTCCATGAGGATGATTTTCGCGACGTTGCATTCTTGCGGTCTCCTTATAGACCGGATTCAGTAGCGTGATCGTCATGGGTTCATTAATTGCGCGTAATATGCGGTAGGACTCAGCAATCTTGAGAGCGAGGCGAAAACCTAGCATTTTCTGGGCCGGTGCTACCATTCGAGCTTCAGCATCGATTAACGCGTAAACCCTGTCCTGATTATCAAACCAGGCAATGACCTCTCCCAGGTACTCCTGGAAAGCCGGGGTACTTGTATCGTAAGCCTCGGTGATCGGTGGAGCTTTTTGGATCAAAGATTTCATAGCGAGTTTATCAGGGAGCCTTGATAGTAGAATTTCCGTAATGCACTTCTGGACCCAGGTAGCGAGGTTTACGTCGGTTTTTTACAGCATCTGCAAACCTCTGACTGGATGCTCTTAACTTCCTCTCCAAAGATTAAAGAATTCGAAAATATCCCCCTGGATTGATATCACTATTATTCGGTAGTGTCTATCACACCCTATTTTTATATAGATTCAAGGATTGCTTTCATTCGTTATGTAATACCAACAATTATTAGCTACGTGTTGCTTGCAATCACGCAAACCTATTTATGTATTGCTGTAATACTGAATGATTGGTATGGGTTGACAAGGGCCTGTCGCGATGCAACATGCAAGGGTCCGCTATCTGGGAATTAATTCCCAATACGCAAGAAGCTGACGTTCAGATTGTGCGGCGCAATGGGCAGGAGTCGGCCAACTACGGACCAATCCAGAGCAAAAAAACCCGCCAGGGCGAACCGTGGCGGGGAAAGTTGGAAAAACTGATTCATCGACGAATACTTGTGAGCGCAACACATCACATTTCCCAACGAAGATAACTGAGCAATAAATATGCCGTTTCTTTTTAATCAATTAGTTAGTTGTGGTCCGCAAATATTCCCCGACCGCACATTTTTGCTGATTTGAGGATGTGAGTTAGCCAAGCATTGATGGGTCGGTGTATGCTGAGGGCATGGATATTATTTCTAGCATCTTCAAGGCGTTATACGAGATTGCCCGTCTCGTTCGTACATTCTTCACCAGCGGCGTGTATTTTATTGCCTTATGTACGCGATCCCGTACCGCCTTGGCGGCTGAGAATCTATTCCTCCGAAAGCAACTCGCCTTTTATCAAGAGCGTAAAGTCGCACCGCGACGCTTCGACAACGTATCCCGATTTATACTGGTGCTACTCTCACGCGTATTTGCGTGGAAGGGTGCTTTGGTGAATGTCACACCAAAAACATTCATCGGCTGGCATCGTCAGGGTTTTCGGCTGTTCTGGCGATGGAAGTCACGGCCAGGCCGGCCACCAATACCAACGGAACTGCGTGCACTCATCCGACAGATGGCGCGAGATAATATTGGATGGGGAGAGGAGCGTATCGCCAATGAACTCTTGCTCAAACTCGGGATCCAGATTTCACCGCGCACCATTCGAAAGTACATGCCAAAACGCCCAAAGGGACAACCGCGTGGCGATCAGCGCTGGTCCACCTTCGTGGCCAATCATGCCAAGGCAATCGTTGCCTGTGATTTTCTGACCGTGGTTACAGCGACATTCAAGTTTCTCTATGTGTTTGTAATCATAGAGATTGAAACGCGAAAACTGATACATACCAATGTCACCGATCACCCAACGGCGGCATGGACACTGCAACAACTTCGCGAAGCGATCCCATCGGATCATACCTATCGGTTCCTCATTCATGATCGCGACTGCATCTTTTCTGCCGATTTGGATAAATCCATTCGAAATCTGGGATTACGTGTTCTCAAAAGTCCTTACCGGAGTCCTCTCGCAAATTGCTTTTGCGAGCGTGTCATTGGGACCCTAAGGCGCGAGTGTCTAGACTACTTGATCCCATTGGGTCGATCGCACTTACATCGCATCGTGAAAGAATGGGCTTGTTATTACAACCAGTCACGCCCGCATATGTCGCTGGGTCCTGGTATCCCGAGTCCACCAGAATACCTTCCCGCCCGACACCAATCGACGCGTCATCGAATCGCTGTAAACCAGCGGGTGAGTTCACACCCTGTGCTGAGTGGACTGCATAACGACTACCGGCTTGAGGCCGCTTGAACCTTTCAGTCTGGATCGCCCATGGCTAAACGACCGGAGCCACAGATCATGGAGCCGCTCACCGACGACGAGTTCGGGGAACTCGATGACTTGCTCCTCTCAGACGATCTATCTGAAGAGTGCATGCTCGCCGTAACCCTCGAAGGTTTTCTCACGGCAATCGCGATTGGGCCGGTGACAGTGACACCAGAGCAGTGGTTGCCGCGTGTCTTTGGCGGTGACCCCGAAGATCCGATGCCGGAGATTTCTTCCATGAAGATCTTCAATCGGGTCGTTAGTCTCGTCATGCGGCTGTACAACTCGGTGATCATGATCTTTGAGATCGCGCCCGAGAAATTTAGCCCAACCTTCTATATCCGCGAGGTGGAAGGCAAGACCTACACGATTGTCGATGAATGGTGCAGTGGATTTCTGCAGGGGATTGCCTTAACGGGCGATGCCTGGCAGCCGTTACTGGATGAGAGGCCAGGTATCTTGCGGCCTTTCCAACTATTCGCCACACCGGAAGGTTGGGCAGAACTGGATGCGGCGGAGGACGAGGCGGCGCTGCATGCGCAGTGGTCCAGCAAGATTGAACCGACGGTCCACGCCATACATGCTTATTGGTTACCTCATCGAGAAGGCTCTGGAAAAACCCTGACTTCGCCCCATTCCAAGAGATCTGCAGAAAAGTCTAAGGTGGGACGCAATGCGCCTTGCCCTTGTGGGAGCGGAAAGAAGTACAAACATTGCTGTGGTTCCGGACGGACATTGCATTGATCCCACTGCAGGAAATGCATGACGAAAAGAGTCAGTGACTGTCGAATGATTTGGCGTGATAATAATTGCGGAGCACAGGATTGTATTTACTCGACCGGGCTTTGTCTAAAGACTGACCTTTTCCCGGGACCTATATTTCGCCTCAACTTGTGATCAATGGTATTCAGGTTGGGCTTTTTTCTCCAGTAATTCGCTCTTTTCCGTAGGTGGTGTGGTCGATTTTGCCATTTTCAGATCGTCAGGACGAACTGCCCCTACAGGCCCGCTCCGACCTGTTTCGATATTGCCTGATTTTGCGTGCGTTATCTCAGGCGTTCATTCGTCAGTTACCAGTAAGCCTGATCGGTGACAATGCCAACCGGACATGCATCCGACCTTGATGACACTTAGGACAGGGCCACTCATTTTCCTGTGCCTGCCTCGGCTCATCGGCTGTCACGTCATCAGCTGTCTGCCTCAGTAAATCACGGATCTTCGCCAGCTTCTCTTTTCGGCAACGATTGGCGAGAAACCCGTAATGGCGAACACGCATCAGTCCCTTGGGCAGTACGTGCAGCAGAAAACGGCGGATCAGCTCTTCCCCCGGCAGCTGCATGGTCTTCCAGTGGTCGTTGTCCCGGTAGTCTTTGTAGCTGACCTCGACTTCACCGCCGGAAATTTCGCCGATTCGCGAATCACTGATGGCTGTTCGATGCGTGTAACGGGACAGATAC
>JAAESG010000623.1 GCA_024229615.1 Gammaproteobacteria bacterium
TTCAGTGTTGTAGTAGTAGTTCTTTTTAGGTTTAAGTCAGTAGTAGGTAATGCTCCCGGGTTTGCCGGACCCGGTGCAGCCGTATCTGGTAACACCGTATCCGGCAAATCCGGATCTGGTCAATCCGCGAGCTCCCGAATAAAGTAAATGCCGCCCCGGATGCGGCCATTCCGGTCACGCAAGCGCTGGAACTCCGCATAGCCGACCGTGCGGAGTTCCCTGAGTAGCCGGTAGATACCGTCGCGCCCCAGGTTGCCGCGCTTGCGCAGATCATTGACCAGCACCTTCCAGTCATCCGGTCGAGATAGCAGGTAGCACAGCAACCCCCTGGCCGCCCAGGACAGGCGATCATCCTCGACGGCGCGCTGGTCCATGACGACAAACCGTTCACGGCGCGGAGCGCGGATGATGGTATTGCTCATGCTTCACCGCTACTAAGTATGATCTGAGCGACCTCGGAGGCCGGGTAGTAGATTAGGCGCCCGACCTTACGCCCGCAGCCTTTTAGCGCACGTGTACTCGGATCGCTCGGGTGTTTGAGGCTATAGCGGAGGCCGCCGGCCGAGCGTCCGAGCAACTCGGCTAGTTGAGTATGCGACATCAGCAGGCCGAAGCGTTCCGTCAGTTGATTCTCCAACGTTGCCACGTTGGCATTGGTTGAATCTTGCATTGCCTGTGTTCTCCTGTGCTGGTTTGTGAACACTACAGTTTGCCATCGGTTTGCTCGCGAAATGTGTTCGAAAGGAGCACACACACGGTGAGTTTTCGAACTTATTTCCGGGACACACAGGCGCTATGATCAACCCCCGGTAAACACTCGAAGCAATACAAGCCTTGATAAAACAAAACAGTCGTATCACGCCGAGACTCATCCGCTTCCGGGATGCTCCGCGCTATCTCGGCATGAATCGCAACCGCTTCAACGCCGAGGTACGACCGTATCTCGTGGAAATTCGCATCGGGCGGCAATCCATCCCGAGTCATGCCTATGGTCAGAATGGAAAAACGATCCTAACCCTCTCCGGTGAATCCTGCACCATTATCCCGCTCAATCAGTGGGCAAAACTTGTTGAAATTTTAGTCCGAGATGGCATTCCTGGACGCCTCGAAATGCCCTGCTCTCCAGGGCTCCAGGACATCGATTAAGCGGTGGAAACCCTCGACCTCAAACAGGCGGCTGACTATTTAAAAATGCACTGGCAGACGCTCAGAGAAAAAGCTAAATCGGGAGAAGTTCCCGGAGCCAAGATTGGCAAGCAATGGGTTTTCATCAAAGATGACCTTGTCTCACACATCCGTTCGAAGTACGCTAGCCCGCGATCAAGGTCGCAAGTACAACGTATGGGAGAATCCTTATGTTATACAAGCGATCAAACTCGAAGTTCTACTGGAGCCGTTTCACCGCGCCGGATGGACAAAGAGTACAGCAATCTACTCAAACGGTAGATAAAAAACTCGCTCAAGAGTTCGAGGATCGGCTCAAGGGCGAGGGTTGGCGAGTACACAAGCTTGGCGATAAACCGCGATATTTCTGGAAACAGGCGGTGGTTCAATGGTTCAGGGAGTCTACCCACAAGAGCACGTTGGCAACGGATAAACTTTATCTGAACTTTGCCGATCGCTACCTGGGCGAGCTCTACCTGGATCAGATCGACCGCAAGCTACTGGAGCAGATTATCGCCGACAAGCTCGCCACAGGTGTTCAACCTGGCACGGTGAATCGAATGATGGAAGTGATCCGTGCCATCTTGAACAAGTGTGTGAGAGAGTGGGAATGGCTCGACAGAGCGCCGTTTGTGCGCATGCTGAAGGAGCCCAAACGTCGGATACGCTGGATAATCCCTGAGCAGGCAGAAGCCCTGTGCAGTGCGTTACCGGGGCATCTGGAGGCCATGTGTCGCTTTAGTCTGGCAACCGGTCTGCGTGAATCGAATGTCACCGGTCTCGAATGGTCGCAAGTCGATCTGGAGCGGCGCGTGGCCTGGATTCACGCCGATCAGTCGAAGTCAGGTCGGGCCATGGGAATTCCCCTCAACAACGAGGCAGTCGTGGTGTTAAGGAAGCAATCGGGGAAACACAAACGTTACGTCTTTACCTATTTTGGTAAACGAATTGCCAAGGCGAATACCAGGGCATTCAGAAAAGGCTTAACGCAGGTGGGTATCGAGAACTTCCGTTGGCACGACTTGCGCCATACCTGGGCCAGCTGGCATGTTCAAAACGGCACGCCGATACATGTGTTGCAAGAGCTTGGAGGCTGGTCAGATATCCGTATGGTGCAACGTTACGCCCATTTAGCACCAGAGCATTTAGCGTGCTATGCCGGCAATATCAGCGGTCTCAAAGGGGTAAATGGTACATTATTGGCTACACCTGGGAATACAATATCTTAGAAATAGCATTAAAAAACCCTTGCAAGTCACTGACCTACAAGGGTTTAAAGATGGCGCGCCTGGAGAGATTCGAACTCCCGACCGCTCGGTTCGTAGCCGAGTACTCTATCCAGCTGAGCTACAGGCGCATAATTTGAAGGCGCGATTCTACGGATATTTGATCTGTTTGACCAGTCTAAATTAACAATACGTCAATCCGCAGTCTGGCCGCAGAATCCACCTTGTTTTCGCAATTTTCCAAGTAAGTCCGCAACTAGTCGATAAGCCGCTAACCCTTCTGGTTAACGTACTCTCTACGCACATGGGCTCCGACATTGCAGAGAATTTCATAAGCGATAGTTTGTGAGCAATCGGCAAGATCGTTGACATCCGGAGACGCTCCGAACAGCGTTACTTCATCACCGACGTTAACATCCGGCAGGTGGCTGACATCTACTGTAATCATGTCCATCGATACCCTGCCGACGAGTTCACAGAGTTGCCCGCTAATCACAACCTGGATGGAATCAATCTTGTGGCGCGGATAGCCATCGGCATAACCCGTTGCGACCACGGCGATGCTCATGTCGCTTGCGCAGGTATAGCTGTTGCCATAACCGATCAGATCGCCCTGCGCGTGTTTATTCACCGCAAGCACGCGAGATTTCATCGTCATCACCGGACGCAAACTTCTGCGCGCGTCCCGGCGATCAGACATCGGGTCAGCGCCATAAAGGGCTATACCGGCACGCACCCAGATATGGTGAGCATCTGGCCAGCCGAGGATCCCCGCTGAATTGGCAATAGCCCACTCGAAGTTGCCAAGCCCCAACGCCTTGACCTGTTCTACCTGAAATTGGGTAAACGAATTGTCGAGCGCATCGGCATTCGCCAAATGTGTCATCATGCGTATGTTACCCAGGGTATCCAGAGTCTGCAGATTATTGATAATTTCGCGGATTCGAACTGACGGAAAACCCAGCCTGCCCATACCGGAATCTACCTTGACCCATACATCCAGGTCCGTCAGGTTGGAGGTCTCGGCCAGACAGTCGAGATGGTGTTGATGATGCAGCACCGGATCCAGCCGATGCTCGATGCAGGTGCGTAATTCCTCCGCACGCACAAACCCGCCCATGACCAAAATTTTCTGCTTAACCTTTGCTTCGCGTAACGCAACGGCTTCACCCACCGAGGCAACCGCAAAGGCATCGGCTTCCTTGAGTTCACTCGCGACCTCAACGGCACCATGGCCATAGGCGTCGGCTTTGACCACGGCGATCAGGCGGTTACCGCCCGCGATCTCTTTAAGTAACCGGAAATTTTCTCTCAAGGCCTCGAGGTCGATGATTGCGCTTGAGTGCCGGTTCTTGCCATGGCTATTCAAATTCGCCCCCATATTGGTCGAAAGCGAGGTTTTCGAAGCGCGTGTATTGACCGAGGAATGCCAGCTTGACCATACCAATCGGCCCATTTCTCTGCTTGCGAATCAACAACTCTGCAACACCCTTGTCAGCGCTTTCGGGGTTATAGACTTCATCCCGGTAAATGAACAAAATGACGTCGGCATCCTGCTCGATGCTGCCCGATTCGCGCAGGTCAGACATGACCGGTCGCTTGTCGGGGCGTTGTTCGACACTTCGGTTTAGCTGAGACAAAGCGACAACAGGCACATTCAATTCTTTCGCGAGTGCTTTCAACGAGCGCGATATCTCGGAAATTTCCGTCGCCCGGTTTTCCGAAGAACCCGCGACCTGCATCAATTGCAAATAGTCGATAACCACCATGTCAAGTCCGTGCTCGCGCTTCAGACGTCGTGTACGTGCACGTAACTCTGTTGGAGTCAGTGCCGGGGTATCGTCGATAAATAGTTTTGCCTTGGAAAGCATGTTGACCGACGAGATCAAGCGCGGCCAGTCGTGATCGTCCAGTTTGCCGGTGCGCAGATTGTGCGAGTCAATACGCCCCAGTGAAGACATCATACGCAGGGCTAGCTGTTCACCAGGCATTTCCATGCTGAATACTGCGACTGAACGCTCGTTGTTGAGGGCCGCGTTTTCAGCGATATTCATCGCAAAGCTGGTTTTACCCATCGACGGGCGACCGGCGATGATGACCAGGTCGGAGCGTTGCAGGCCAGAAGTCTTATCGTCAAAGAGACCGAAACCGGTAGCGATGCCGGTAATGGATTCCTTGCTGCGATACATTTCCTCGACGCGCTTTACCGCCCGTCCCAGCAAATCGTTAATCGCCTCAAAACCCTCGCGACTACCGGCACTTTGCTCGGCAATCATGAA
>JAAESG010000624.1 GCA_024229615.1 Gammaproteobacteria bacterium
CTGTTGTCGCCTGTATCGGTCTCTACGGTTAATTTCCGTTATGTACCCGAGGGTACATCATTGTCAGATGAGGCATTGAATGCCTTAAACCAGAAAATATCCGACGATATCGTCGACAGTGGCGAGGCACACATCCCCACCACCAAGATCAATGGTGTCGTATCCTTGCGGGCTTGCTTTCTACACTACGAGAATTGCGAAGATGATGTGCATCATCTGATTGCGCTGATCCTTCAGTTTGGTGAAAAAACACTATCAGCTTTGCAACAGGTCAACAACCGATCCGAGTAAAGCGGGGTCGCCCAGGAACAGGGTTTGACCCTGGGATTCGAGCGTAAGTTCTCGACCGCGCCAGTCGGTTGCCGACCCGCCCGCGGCTTCGATGATCGCTACCGGCGCCGCGAAGTCGAACGGATCCAGTCCCGTGTCTATCGAAATATCCAGCTTGCCGGATGCCACCATGGCGAAACCGTAACTGCCGGCGCCACAAATGCTGAATGACCCGGCATCGGCGAGTC
>JAAESG010000625.1 GCA_024229615.1 Gammaproteobacteria bacterium
CGTTTCCAACGATGTGAGACAACTGCTCATCGGTGCACAGTTTGCAGTCGGCCACATAGAGAAACTCCGGGTTTGGTGTGATCTTGCGCAGCGTATTCCAGGTCTCGATGTGGGTGGTGTCGTCGGTGCGGTTACCGGAATAGACCTTATGATGCACCGGAACCGCCCCGTCGGCACACAGGCTGAGGCTGAACACCAGCTGTTTCAGATCGGGGCGGTGGTCCTTGCTATTCCCCCTTTTCAACGCCACCCCGCTGCGGGTTTTTCCAGGATACTCTCCATAGGCCTTGAGGGTCGTCGAGTCGTTATGGATGCGCTGAAGATCCAGATCGAAGGTGCGCACGCAGCGCCTGACAATCTCGGTCATCAGACTGGCGCGATCGGCCTCGTAGAGGCGATTTAAGGCCCTTCCGAAGCGATCGTCGTTGAACTTATCCGGCGCGTAATCGGCATACCCGATGGATCGATGGTCGATAGAGTCGACCCAGGCCGAGAGCTCGTAGAGCGGCTCTTTGCCAATGCTCAGGTTGTAGCCGAGCAAAATCAGCGTATCGACCACCGGGATCTGATCATTGCCGTGGGTGGGGACAAAGTGTTTGATCGTCTCCCTGAGCCCCAGGCGTTTGACGATGGCGTGCAGCAGCGGCAAAGCCCCCACGTGATGTCGCTTCAAGATGCGAGGCGCCGCCATCTTAGCGCGCCGCCCGTGCCTGGGCCAGGAGTCCGTCGCCGTATCGAACGCCGACCCACACCCAATTTACGCTGCGAAAAACAAGTAACTCCAACACGATAAACCACCTGCAATCACGATGCTAAAGTTTAGTATGCAGGCTAAATCCGGAAATGTCCAGTCCTATTTTAATCGATATTATCGCTTGCTTTTTCCGGTCTCGATGTGATTTCGTGATAGGGTTGACGTTCAACACTTGGCCGATGAGCCTTGGCGCGCCAGTAACGTTTAGGGAGTCGTTCGATCGAGAAGGTTGCTTCCCCGTTGAACGCTTCTCAAGTGAGGAGTAACATCTGGCGAGAGGTGTGGGTAACGGTGTATTTCGGAACCAACACCTCGATCCAGTTCCGAAAACGAGAATAATTAGGCAGGTGCCTCGGCTGAATATTCCAACTTAAAACAATAAGTTGCAAATAGGAAAAATCAGGAAAAAGAGGTTTTCGGATGCGCGGAAAGTAAGTTCGACTATCAAAGTAGCGCAAATTGATTCCGGTGCCCCACTTTTTTTGTCGGATTCTCCGTGCTCAATCGTTAACTTAACGGTACCTTCTTATTACATGCTAAG
>JAAESG010000626.1 GCA_024229615.1 Gammaproteobacteria bacterium
ATACTCAAGGATTTCAGCCGGGACTTCCCGCGCGTGCAAATCAAGTTCTCTTCGGGCGAGACACTTGCTCAGCGCGAACAGTTTCAGCAGGGCTTGCAGGATGTGGTGCTGACGACCGAGCAGAAACCGGGCCGTGGCGGCAGAGTGCTGAATACGCAGCGTCTGATCTGGACCGGAGCGCAGGATGGCCATGCCTGGAAGAAGCGTCCCTTGCCATTGGGAATCTCGAAGACCTGTGCCTTTCGATCCGGTGTGACCCAGGTACTCGATGAGGTCGGGCTCGACTGGATCGATATTGTTGCCTCGGAGGATGTGATTGCCGGCGAAGCAATGACCGCAGCAGACCTCTGTGTCGCGGTAGAACTGGAGTGCGTCAAGGACTCGGGACGCTTGCCTATCGATCACGGAGGCCAGTTGCCGGAACTGCCGGAGTTCTCGGTGGTGTTGTACGCCGCCGACAAGCCGGGTAACCACCTCGCCGATACCCTGGTTGAGTATCTGTTAAGGGCTTATACCTCATTCCGCTGATCGCATAAATCTCGACTGCAGCGGTTGAGAAAGGCAAACGACTGGCCATCGCTGGCTTATGATTTACCGTTCATAGTAATAGCTGCTTAAATATTGCCGCATTAATAACACTATTCTCCAATGGCAGATCAACTACCGCGCAAGCTTGCAGCCGTGTTTTACGCGGATGTGGTGGACTATTCGCGCCTGACGGGTGCGGATGAAAACGCGACACACAGGCGCCTTAGTGAATATCTCGATCTGGTCAGCGATTTGATTGCCCGAAACGAAGGCAAGGTCATTCATTACGCAGGCGACGCCGTTCTGGCTGATTTCAGTACCGTCACCAGTGCGCTCGAATGCGCCAGCGCCTTTCAAAACGAGCTGTCGAATCGAAATCGGGATCTACCCGATGATTGCAAGGTTCAGTTTCGTATCGGAATACCTTTCTGCACACACCAATCTCGCCTCCATATTTGGCGAGCCTGGGAGACTGGAGGAAGCCAGGGAGCCTGTTCGCGAGATTTTAAGATTGGCACCGGATTTTTCGATCAAGGCCTATATGAAAGGTCTTTCCTTCAGCGATCCCGGGATCTTAAGCCGTATGGAGGAAGGTCTGCAAAGGGCCGGCCTTTCGGGGTAACTTCAAAATCTTCGTAATCGGGAAATATCGAGGCGGCAATTCATTGTCGAAAGTCCTCAATACCTCTCCTAGCCATATAACCTGGCCGCCGTCTTGAGCCAGGTTTTCACACAACTCTGAACAGGAATTGACGCTTAGCAAGTTTAGCAAGCTCCGATCCACCCTCGATCATGTAAAACTCTCAATCTTGCTTGTGCAGGAATAACGACTAAGCTGAATGGGATGGAAATCGATGTGATATCAGCTGAAAAAGACAACCGATCGCCGGGCATGAAAC
>JAAESG010000627.1 GCA_024229615.1 Gammaproteobacteria bacterium
CCTGCAATTTGGTTTCAGCCTGCTTGCGATCGGTGATATCCATCACCATCCCTCTGATATCATTGCCAACCTGTTTTGCCGAGAAAAGTACGTGGATATGCCGGTCGGTATGGGTAATGGTTTCCGCTTCAAAATTAGTCACGCTGCCGTGCTTCTGAAGTTCGGCCAGCATTCTTTCACGATCCCTTGGATCACGCCAGCGTTCAAGAGATCCCTGGGCAATCATCAGTTCCGGGCTGTCAAAATCGAACATCTCGGCCATGGCGTCGTTGACAAATGTAAATCGGCCATCGATCGTTGTGGCAAAAACCCCTACGATGGAATTATCAACCAGGCCGCGGTACTTGGCTTCGCTTCTGGCGAGCTCAGCCGTGCGCTTTTCGACCAGCTCCGCCAGGTTCAGCTGCATGTTGCGCAGATCCATGTGGGTTCGCACCCGGGCCAGGACTTCCGATTCCTGGAATGGCTTGGTGATAAAATCCACTCCCCCGGCTTCGAGGCCATGGAC
>JAAESG010000628.1 GCA_024229615.1 Gammaproteobacteria bacterium
CCACCTGCAACTCCACATAACTGGGAACTCCACATAAGTCATATTATGTGGTGATTAGCCCTATGTTTCAGCTATCGTTCGCAACCCAAGTTGCAGGCTACCCGGTCCTTCACAAATTGGCGCTTTCAACGTCGAACAAAGCAGTGGTTGACCACTTTTCGCCTGATCGACCACCACTCCCGGCACACGTATCCCACTAGCTGAAACATAGGGCTAATCACTAAAAAAGATGTTCGACAAGACCGGTCTAGAGCGATTTCTCGTCACCAACAAGCCTTCTACGCGCAGCCCGCGTCGACAACTGATCTTGAGTATTCGGCCGTATCCGGCAATTCGTCGAAATTTTGCAAGACCCAATCATCGCAATACACTGTATCCATATAGCGTTCTCCGCGATCCGCCAGGATGGCGGCGCAGACGGTGTCCGGCTCGATTCGGCTCCGGTATTTGTTGATCGCCGCGATGACTCCGCCTGATGAAGCGCCCGCCAGCACAGCCTCCTGCCGGACCAAGTTGCGGCACCCGGTGACACAATCGTAATCTGATATCAGTACCACGTCGTCCGCCAGCCCATCACGATAAATTTGGGACGTCTCGGCCGCGCCGTGACCTGGTAAAAGTCGAGGCCGCGGCTTGTCTCCAAAGATCACGCTACCGATGGCATCGACAGCGACGACTTTGGTCGGTAATCCGTTGTCGCGAATGTATTCGGCGCAACCCCGTAACGTACCGCAAGTGCTGGTCGCTATGAACACGTAATCGACATGCGACCCCAGCGCGTTTACGATTTCGGGCATCGTGCCCAGGTAATGGGCCGCGAAGTTATTCGGGTTGACATACTGGTTCGGGCAGTAGGTATCCGGAACGGAAGCCAACAGTTCCTGGACGCGCAGCTTACGGGCTTCGAGAAGGCTGTCCGAGCCGGGCAGCGGTTCTGAAACCAGACTTATTTCCGCACCATAGGCCTGGAGTATCTTGATGTTCTGTTTGGTCGTCCGGACATCGACCACACAAATCAGCTTGAAGCCCCAATAGGCGCAAGCCTGAGCCAACCCTATCGCCATGTTACCCGAGCTCGACTCGATGATCGTGGTGTCGCGTGATATTTTTCCCAAAAACAGCGCTTCACGCAGCATATGCAATCCGGAGCGATCTTTTATGCTCCCGCCAGGATTCAGGGCCTCGATCTTGCCGAACAACTTGAAACGGCCGTCCGCGAAAATCTTGCGGAGCTCGATAATCGGGGTATTCCCGACCGTATCCAGGATACTCGATTTCGGCAGATCTGGTCTGGCACCGGAACGCGTACTGCCGTTTCGCCGCCGC
>JAAESG010000629.1 GCA_024229615.1 Gammaproteobacteria bacterium
AACCGCTGTTTTGGTCCGTTTTGCAACCTGTTTTTTTGCGTTATTGGAATCGGGTCGTGGTGTGCGATAACTTTTCCCATCCAGCACGAGTTGATAGGCACCGTGACGTATCCTGTCAAGTGTCGATGCACCGAGTAGTTTGTTCGGAAAGGCCTCCCCCCATTCACTGAAGTCCAGGTTGCTGGTAATGATGGTTGCGGCCCGCTCGTAGCGTTCGCCAATCAGGTCATGGAAGTCTTCGTCCTGCCCCGGTTTGAGTGGTTTGAGACCAAAGTCATCGATGATTAACAGCGGCACCCGGATGAGCGTTTGCATCTTGCGTTCGATATTGCCGGTTGCACGTGCGGCATTGATTTGCGACAACAGGTTCGACTGCGTGGTGAACATCACATCGACCCCTGCACGCACGGCACAATGGCCAATGGCTTGTGCGAGATGACTCTTGCCGGTACCGCAGGGACCGGCAATCAATACAGCCACCTTTTCATCAACAAACCCACAGCGTGCCAGGTCGTTGATGAGTTGTTGATTGAGGCCGGGGTTAAAGTTGAAGTCAAAACCCTCGAGCGTCTTGTCGCCACGAAAACCTGAGCGGCGTAACCGCATGTCATACTTTTTCTGATCACGCCGTGTGGCTTCGTCCTGGATCATTAGCGCGAGGAACTCTGGATAGGTCAGTTTGTTTTCAATGGCTTCGCGGTTGCG
>JAAESG010000630.1 GCA_024229615.1 Gammaproteobacteria bacterium
GGACAGTGCTTTGCGAAGCGCAGCATTTTTCAAGACGGGGTGATCGCTTCGGATCCCGTAAAATTGCAGGCCAAGGGAAGGTCGATGAAACCACTGATAGTCTTGTCCTTCTGAGAGTGCCTGACGAATATTTCCGTACACCGGCATTTCTTCCAGCCCACCGGTTCGAAAATCTGATAATGCACGGTCAATTTGTACGCCTGGATAAATTCGGTACAGGATCTTATCTAGATATGCATCACCGGCATAGTAATTGGGAAAACGATCGAGTTGAATCGAATCATCGGTCGTCCACGAGACGAATCGAAACGGGCCGCTGCCCACTGGAGAGCGGCCGAATTTTTTTTCATTCTTTTCTATTTCCAGTTTTGGAACAATGGCGGCCTGGTACATTCCCAAGGCGGTTAGAAAAGGGACATGCGGTTCAATCAGCGTCACCGTAAATTCATGATCGTTGATGCGCTTTAGTCCCCGGATCCCATCGCTTTGCTGGTCGCGATATGCGGGAGCGCCCTCGATTTTGAGCAGTTGGGGCAATATGGTCGGTGGTGGATTTACGCGTAGAAGCCGGCGGATGGAAAATATCGCGTCTTCAGCAGTGACCGCATGGCCGTTGTGAAAGCGGGCATCGGGTCGAAGAAAAAATCGATAGGTTCTACCAGCATTGTCGACCTGCCAGGTCTCAGCCAGGGCCGGCAATACGGTGAGGTAAGGACCGAATTGAACCAGACCTTCAAAGAGTTGGCGAACAATCGAAACGCCATACTGATCCTGCACGTATACCGGATCCAGCGTGCTGGGATTATTCATCAGTGGATAGCGATAGACACCGCCACGCTGAACAGAGTCCTGTTCCTGGGCTTTTTTGTTCTCCGATGCGTCTTCAGCATCTTCTTGCTGGATGCAACCGGCAAGCAGCAGAATAACACACATGCTGCTCACAAGCCGCAGAGATGCATGTATCAAATGGGTTCTATTTGCTGCGCATAGGATTGCTTTAATCATCTTGATCGGGGTGGGTCGATAAACCGGTTTGGTTCGATGCAATTGATCATAAGTTACATAACC
>JAAESG010000631.1 GCA_024229615.1 Gammaproteobacteria bacterium
ACCTATTGAATTGTTGGAGTAAGCTGGCAATATTTCGGATACTACCAAAAATACAGTTTGTAACCGGCCCAAACCCTATCCCGGCGCTGACTTGTCCAGATACGCCTGAACTTGGCCTTCCCTCAATCCATAGCTAGAGCTATGGATTTCGGTCCAGTCCGGCGT
Organism: Gammaproteobacteria bacterium; assembly: GCA_024229615.1. Taxonomy (GTDB): domain Bacteria; phylum Pseudomonadota; class Gammaproteobacteria. The sequence goes on from JAAESG010000631.1 coordinate 166, forward strand.
TCAGCCGCATCTGTCCGGCGTCAGCATCCGGGATACTGATGCAATATGCAGGCTAGAAGGCGTCGCCAGGGATGCGCAACCACCCTTCCATCAACACGCGCGCGCTGCGGCTCATGATTGCCTTGTCGACCGACCAGTCAGAGCCGGACTGGCTCGCTTGTGCGCCAACCCTCAAGGTGCCCGAGGGATGCCCGAATCGAACCGAGTTACGTTCGCCACCACCAGCGGCGAGATTGACCAGGGTTCCCGGGATTGCCCCGGCGGTTGCGATGGCAACGGCAGCTGTGCCCATCATCGCGTGATGTAATAAGCCCATCGAAAGCGCGCGCACGTTCACATCGATATCCGCCGCTTCGATATGCTTGCCGCTGGACGCCGTGTAATCTGCCGGCGCAGCAACCATCGCCACCTTGGGTGTGTGCTGGCGTCCGGCGGCCTGTTCGATTGTATCAATCAAGCCCATGCGTAACGCACCATGAGCTCGAATGGTTTCAAACATGGAGAGGGCTTTTTCATCACCATTGATATCGACCTGTAACTCACTGCCGCGGTAGCCAATATCTTCAGCGTTGATAAAAATTGTCGGGATACCGGCGTTGATCATGGTCGCTTTCAAGATTCCGACACCGGGTACATCGAGGTCGTCGACGAGATTGCCGGTGGGAAAGATTGCACCCTCACCATCGGCGGGATCGATAAATTCAATCTCTACTTCAGCAGCCGGGAAGGTGACACCATCGAGTTCAAAGTCACCGGTCTCCTGTACTTCACCGTCGGTGATCGGAATATGCGCAATGATCGATTTCCTGATATTGGCTTGCCAGATGCGTACCACCGCTACGCCGTTTGATGGAATCCGTTCCCGGGCTACTAGCCCGCTGCTGATCGCAAAGGAACCGACTGCGGCGGTCAGATTGCCGCAGTTACCGCTCCAGTCTACGAACGGCTTGTCGATCGATACCTGGCCAAACAGGTAGTCGACATCATGATCGGGCTGTTCGCTCTTCGACAATATCACCGTCTTGCTCGTACTCGAGGTCGCGCCACCCATGCCGTCGGTTTGCTTGCCGTAGGGATCCGGGCTGCCTATGACCCTCAGTAATAATGCGTCTCTGGCTTCGCCGGGTACGCGAGCTGACTCCGGCAAATCCTGTAAATTAAAAAACACACCTTTGCTGGTACCTCCCCGTATATATGTTGCAGGGATCTTTATCTGGGGAACATGACTCATGAATTTGATGTCCTTTGCTAACTAAAAATATAGCCGTCACTCCCACGCAAGTGGGAATCTTGTAATGGTAACGTCGTGATAGGGTCCCGATACGTCAACCCAGCGCACGCCGGGGGGCCGCTTGCGCGGGGATGACGATAAAAAGGCGGGGCCATTGATATCCTTTCGCTTATCTACTGGCTAGTCGTTGACGATTCGAGAAAATCCTCTGCGAATCGTTGCAACACACCACCGGCGGAATAAATGGACACTTCCTCGGCGGTATCGAGCCGACAGGTTACGGGCACCTCGATTTGCTCTCCGTCTTTGCGTTTGATGATCAGAGTCAATTCGGCCCGGGGGGAGGGTTCGCCGACTACGTCGAAGGTTTCGCTGCCGTCAATATGAAAGCTGTGGCGGTTGTCTCCGGGGATGAACTCGAGCGGCAGTACACCCATTCCTATCAGGTTGGTACGGTGAATTCGCTCGAAGCCTTCGGCGACGATGACCTCGACGCCGGCCAGGCGTACTCCTTTTGCTGCCCAGTCACGGGACGAACCCTGTCCATAATCGGAACCGGCGATAATAATCAGTGGCTGCTTGCGTTCCATATAGGTTTCGATGGCTTCCCACATGCGCGTGACCTTGCCTTCCGGTTCGACACGAGCCAGCGAGCCCTGTTTGACTTCACCGTTCTCCTGCACCATTTCATTAAATAACTTGGGGTTGGCAAAGGTCGCGCGTTGTGCCGTCAGATGATCCCCGCGGTGGGTTGCGTAGGAATTGAAATCTTCTTCCGGCAGTCCCATTTTGGCGAGGTATTCACCCGCCGCACTGCTCGCCATGATGGCGTTGGAAGGGGACAGGTGGTCGGTCGTGATGTTGTCGCCGAGCACCGCCAGCGGGCGCATCGATTTCATGCTGCGTTCTCCCGCGAGTGCGCCTTCCCAGTAGGGTGGGCGGCGGATGTAGGTACTTTGAGCTCGCCAGTCGTAGAGTGGGCTGGTGTCGTCACCCTGTGCTACCGACAGTTTGAACATGGGCTCGTAGACCTCACGGAAATGTGCCGGCTTGACGCTGCTGGCGACGATCGCATCGATCTCGTCGTCGTCCGGCCAGATATCTTTCAGCCTTACCGGATTACCGTCCATGTCCTCACCCAGTATGCCATTTTCGATATCGAAGCGAATCGTGCCGGCGATGGCGTAGGCAACCACCAATGGTGGTGAGGCGAGAAATGCCTGCTTGGCATAGGGATGTATTCGACCGTCGAAGTTGCGATTGCCGGATAGCACGGCGGTCGTATAAAGGTCGCGTTCGATGACTTCCTGCTGAATTTTCGGATCCAGCGCGCCACTCATACCGTTACAGGTGGTGCAGGCGAAGCCCACAATACCAAAACCCAGTTTTTCCAGCTCGGTGAGCAGATTGGCTTCCTCCAGATAGAGTTGTACGGCTTTCGAGCCCGGTGCGAGCGAGGTTTTAACCCAGGGTTTACGCGTCAGGCCGCGTGCGTTGGCATTGCGCGCTATCAAACCGGCGGCGATCACATTACGCGGGTTACTGGTATTGGTACAACTGGTAATCGCGGCGATGATGCAGGCGCCATCAGGCATCAGGCCTGATTCGCTCTCGACCGTGCCGGCGATACCCTGCGCGGCCAGATCGGCGGTTGAAACTCGCCGGTGTGGATTGGAAGGTCCGGCGATATTGCGCCCGACCGACGACAAATCGAATTTCAAGACGCGTTCATAATCGGCATTTTTCAAACTGTCGGCCCATAGCCCTGCGGTTTTGGCATAGGTTTCGACTAGCTTTACCTGGGCATCGTCACGCCCTGTCAGGCGCAGGTAGTCGATGGTTTTTTCATCGATGTAGAACATCGCCGCGGTGGCGCCGAATTCGGGCGTCATGTTGGAAATCGTGGCGCGATCGCCGAGCGTCAGATCGCTCGCGCCTTCACCATAGAATTCGAGGTAAGAAGAAACCACCCTTTCATTGCGCAGGAACTCGGTGATGGCGAGCACGATATCGGTTGCGGTTATGCCCGGCTGTCGTCTGCCACTGAGTTCGACGCCGATGATATCGGGCAGGCGCATGTATGAAGCCCGTCCCAGCATGACACTTTCCGCCTCGAGGCCACCGACCCCGACCGCAATGACGCCGAGGGCGTCGACATGCGGGGTGTGGCTATCGGTGCCTACCAGCGTATCCGGAAAAGCCACACCTTCACGGGCATGCACCACCGGCGACATTTTCTCCAGATTTATCTGGTGCATGATGCCGTTTCCAGGGGGGATAACATCGACATTTTCGAAGGCGGTTTTGGTCCAGTTGATGAAATGAAAACGATCCTCGTTGCGACGGTCTTCGATCGCCCGGTTCCTGTCAAAAGCATCCACCTCGAAGCCGGCATGCTCGACCGCCAGTGAATGATCGACGATCAACTGCGTAGGTACGACCGGGTTAACCTGGGCGGGGTCGCCGCCTTTATCCGCGATCGCATCGCGCAAACCAGCCAGATCGACCAGTGCGGTCTGACCGAGAATATCGTGGCAGACCACGCGAGCCGGAAACCATGGAAAATCCAGTTCGCGCTTGCGCGCAATGATTTGCTCGAGTGATGCAGGCAGTGCCTGTGGATCACAACGACGTACCAGGTTCTCAGCGAGTACACGCGAAGTGTAGGGAAGCCGGTCATAGGCTCCGGCCTCGATCGCATCGACGGCCGCCCGGGTATCGAAGTAATCCAGGGTGGTGCCTGTGAGTGGCTTTCGGTAGTTGGTATTCATTGTTGCGTCCTGAGATAAATTTTGAAGAAGAGTAAAACGGATCCTGAGTCCAGGCCATGGCATCGACCAGGGCGCCTCTGATTCATCGTTTGTGGCTTTAGCATGCATCCTCCAGCAACTTTTTCTCCAGGCTGTTCCTGGTGTAGAGAATATGGCGTCGCATGAGCATCTCGGCGAGTTCGGCATCGCGATTCGAAATGGCTTGCACGATGGATTTGTGTTCGTCAAAAGCGGTGGTTACCCTCGGACCTGCCATACCCAGTTGTACACGGTACATGCGAATCAGATGATAAATGCCCTCGACCAGCATCGAAATGAGATGATCGTTTTTACTTCCCAGAATGATGCGGTAATGGAAATCTACGTCACCGGCTTCCTGGTAGTAGGTTTCGCCGGATTTCACGGTTTGTAAATGTGAATCAAGCAATGCATTCAAATCGGCTATCTCTTTATCAGTCATGTTGGTCGCCGCGAGTCGGGCAGCCATGCCTTCGAGTGACTCCCGGACCTGGTAAAGAGATACCAGTCCTGCCGGGCTCAGCGCCACTATGCGAGCGCCGATGTTTGCCTTGCGTTCGACCAGGTGGCAGGTCACCAGGCGATTGATGGCTTCGCGAACGACGGCACGGCTGACCGCGTATCGGTTCGCCAGCTCCGTCTCGCTGAGTTTTGAACCCGCCCGGATATTTCCGTCAACGATGTCTTTCCTGAGATGAAAGAAGGTTTTGTCTGAGGAAGTAACCGCTTGTTCGGTAACCAGATTCATAGGTGCTAATGCCCGAGGTAATGCAGAATTGTCGACAATATACGCTTGTAAATCCCAAATATCAATAATAAATAGCTATATTGTCGACAAAATGAGGTAAGTAAAGAAATACGATGAATTTCGGAAACCTATCGATCTCACCTGGGTGGCGGCTATGTGAGCTTTTTCTTAATCGGCAGTCTTTTAAATCCGGGATATTTTCGAGAGGAAATCCCCCTTGTAAAAATGAGTGCACGTTCCCCGGGGCAGTCAGGTATCGGCGTATAAACTGTCCCCCGTTGCGGAACATGCAGTTGTCGCTGGCGATCCTTATCGGTACAAAACCAGTCAGTGGGAATGGTACAACGCTAATCTCGAAGCTCGAGGTCTAGATGCGATGAGCTTCCTGCTTCACCGCTAGAGTCTGGCTAGATTTCTTTGTGTAGAGGTGTAAGTAGGGTAGGCAGGATAATCATCAGTGCAAAGCCGGTCAGGTTAAGCGCCCATTCGACGGGCTCGGAATCCATAAACAGGGCTACAATCATCAGTATCGTGCCGGGTAGCATGGCTTTTATCCAGGATGGATAACGTATACCGGAAGTGCCATTACAGGCTTGGCAGATCGCCGTCAGGCCCGGGCTGAGAATCATCTTGCGCAGCGGTGGAATACCACGCTTTTCACAATGGGGACAATGGAACATACTAGCTGAAAACTCCGTGCTGCATTGTGTTGTATTTATATCAGCAACTGACGGCACTTGCATCCCCCATGTGGGGTAAAGTCCGGTAACTTTATTTAAGGAAGCTCTGAACAATTCATCCTGAATAGTCAGAGCACGGAGAAACAAAAAATGTGATTTTTGTTTCTCCTTCATTTTCAACGACTTAGCAGTCATTGAAAATGACGGTGCGTCCTTGCACCGCGGAAACTCTAATAAATCAGAGTTTCCTTAAATTGTGAGAGGGTTCACGAGTAACAGGCATTTGCGTACGAATGTATTGTTCCAGTGAGCCTGATTGTTAGCTCTCAATCCGGTTTTTTCAACAACATTGGAACCCGGGTTAAGATCTTACTGACCTGATCATCTTTAAGCAGAGGCGACCTTAAGTTTGGTGCAGATTTCTCTTCCTGTCGAAGATTGCCTGGATAGTCTGAAGCAATGTTTGTGCGAACGCGACGAAGTCGTGCTCGAGGCGCCACCGGGGGCGGGCAAGACGACCCTGGTCCCGCTCGCGTTGTTGGAGGAACCCTGGCTTGCCGGCAAAAAAATCGTGATGCTGGAGCCGAGACGAATCGCGACCAAATCCGCCGCCTTTCGCATGGCAAGCCTGATCGACGAGTCGCCTGGCCAAACCGTCGGTTACCGCATGCGGCTGGAATCGAAAATCGGCAGGCAAACGAAAATTGAAGTTGTCACCGAAGGTATTTTGACGCGCAGATTACAACAGGATCCTTCGCTCGAAGAGGTCGGCCTGGTTATTTTCGACGAATTTCACGAACGTAATCTGGATTCGGATCTGGCGCTTGCGCTATGCCTTAAAGGCCGAACACTGTTTGCAGAAAGTGATCAGGTTCAGCGTTTAAAAATTCTCGTCATGTCGGCCTCGCTCGACAGCAACGCGGTCGCCCAATTGCTGGGGGATGCACCGGTTGTCAAAAGTGAAGGCAGGAGCTACCCGGTAGAGATTATTTACGGTCGGGCCAGGCAGGCGCAGGATAGAATAGTCGATCGCGTGATTGCCACGATCAAGCTGGTGTTGGAAGAGAATCCCGATAGCAGTTTGCTCGCTTTCCTGCCCGGACAGGGAGAGATACACCGAACCAACGAAGCCTTGTCCAGCTGGTTGCTGGATAAGAAAATCCGCGGTGTTCACCTGCGTCCACTGTTCGGTAATTTGTCGATTGAAGACCAGCAACGCGCGATTGCCCCGCTGTCGGGTAATGAAGTCAATGACCAAAAGATTGTGCTGGCAACCAACATAGCTGAAACCAGTCTCACCATCGAAGGCGTGGATGTGATTGTCGATTCAGGCCTGGCGCGTGAAGCCCGCTTCGATCCGGCGACGGGTATGACCGGTCTGCACACGATAAAGATTTCCAGTGCCTCCAGTCTGCAACGCGCGGGTCGAGCAGGGAGATTAGGGCCGGGTAAATGTTATCGATTATGGTCGGCCGAGCAACAGCAGCAACTGGTAAGCTACGGTGCCGCTGAAATTTTGAAAGCGGATCTGGCGCCAATGGCATTGCAGCTATTGCAATGGGGCGTGGATAATCCGGACGAGCTGAGTTGGCTGGACTCACCGCCACAAGGTCCCTGGCGACAGGCAATCGATTTGCTCGAGTCGCTCGTCGCGATAGAAAAAAAGGCCGGTGGCTGGGTTCTTAGTGCGCACGGCGAGTTGATGTCACGGCTTCCGTTGCACCCGCGACTCGCGCATTTACTGATTCGTGGTGCCGAGGTCGGTTTTATCAAAATGGCAGCATTGTTAGCCAGCCTGCTATCCGAGCGCGACCCGTTCAGCCGGGACAGCCCGGATATCAGTCGGCGACTGGATATTCTAACGGGTGAGTCGGCCTGCCCACAGCAACATCAGGGATGGTCAGCTCGGACCCGTCAGCTGGCACGACAGCTGGAGCATCAGCTGGAAGCCGGTAATTCAAGTCCAGGCCACTTGCTCCAGATCGAACAGGTGCCGGGATACCTGCTCGCCTGCGCTTATCCGGACCGGATAGCGCGTCGTAGGCATTCGGGGGGTTACCAGCTGGCCAATGGGCGCAGCGCCAACCTTGTTGGAGAGCACTACCTTGGTAACCATCGTTGGTTGGCGGTGGCTGAAGTCAGCGGTATTGCCGGCGGCAAGGGTGACCTTATTCGTTCTGCTGGCGTGCTCGATAAAAAACTTTTCTCTTCCATTTTAAGTGATTGTCTGCGTAGCGAGACCGTTGCGGAGTGGGATAAGAAAGCCGGCCGATTTGTCGCCGAGGAACAACAAAAAATTGGCGCACTCGTGTTGCAGAAGAAGAATTTGAACAAGGTTCCGCTGCAGGCCAGGAACCGGGCATTGATACAATACCTTCGACGTGAAGCACTTAAGCCCTTGCCCTGGAAAGCCGATCAGCATCAGTGGTGTGCGAGGGTTTGCCTGCTGCGCTCTGTCGAAACCGAGGTAGACTGGCCGGATGTCAGCCAGAATGCCTTGCTCGCCTCGCTCGAGGACTGGTTATTACCCTATCTGCATGATGTCAATCTGCTGCAGGACCTGAAGAAACTCAATATGAACAAAATTCTGCATGCGCTACTGCCCTGGGATAAGCAGCAACGGCTGAACCAGCTGGCACCGACACGCTTGCACGTGCCTTCGGGTTCATCCATTGCCATCGACTACACGGCATCTCCCCCCGTGCTGGCGGTAAAGCTGCAAGAAATGTTCGGCTGCGAGACAACGCCCAGCGTAATCGGTGGCAAGGTCCCCCTGCTGGTGCACCTGTTGTCGCCGGCTGGCAGGCCACTGCAAATTACTCAGGACCTGGCCGGTTTCTGGCGTTCGTCTTATCACGAGGTCAAAAAGGAGATGAAAGGTCGGTATCCAAAACATCCCTGGCCCGATGATCCCCTGGTTGCGAT
>JAAESG010000632.1 GCA_024229615.1 Gammaproteobacteria bacterium
AACGGGTCCATCAAAAGCGCCATCGCTATACCGGCACGTTGGCGCATACCGCCGCTGAACTGGTGCGGGGATTGTAAAATACGGCTTTCGGGATCCGGGATACCGACTCGACGCATCATCGCAACAGCGCGCTGATATTTATCATCGTCGGAACTTTCCCGGCGCCGATACAGGATATCGGTCATTTGCTCGCGGTAAGAAAGCACCGGTGACTGTGACGTCATCGGATCCTGAAAAACGATCGACACCTGTTCACCGCGATAATTCCGAAGCTCACTTGAGTTGAATTTCAAGACGTCCTTGCCGCCGAATATTGCCTCGCCATTACTAACCACAGCATTGCCGGCGAGCAATTGCGTGATTGCCCAGATGACCGTGCTCTTGCCTGAGCCACTTTCACCGACCACACCCACAACCTTGCCTTTTGGAACCTTGAAGCTGACGTCGCGAAGCGCATGCACGCGTCCGCGTGGTGTTTTGAAGTCGACGCTAAGCTTGCGAATATCGAGTAGCGTTTCTGACATTCTAGTGACCCTTTCGCAATTTAGGATCGAGTATGTCGCGCAGCGCTTCACCAAGGAAGGTGAAACCGAGAGTAGTCAACACCAGGGGAATTCCACCGGCTATGACTGGCCAGGGTGTATCGCGAATGATCAGATAACCTTCGTTCAGTATTGTGCCCCAACTCGCGGTCGGGGGAAGCACACCGAGGCCGAGAAAACTAAGTCCAGCTTCCACGGTGACGACCACGGGAACGTCCATCGCGGCCAGGATCAGTAGCGGCCCGATTACGTTAGGCATGATGTGACGCAGCATGATTCGAGCTGGGCTCGCGCCCAGTGATTGTTCAGCAATGATAAATTCGGTATTTTTCAACGCCAGAGTGCTGGTTCTGGCCAGTCGGCCGTAGCTGGGTATCGTCGTGACGATGACGACTGTCAGTACCAGATTAAGACTTGGGCCGAGCAGGGCAACCGCTGCCAGCGCCAGTACGATGGTCGGAAATGAGCGAATAGAGTCGAACACCAGCAGCAGTATATTATCCAGCCAGCGCGGCCCGTATCCGGCGAGCATACCGAGCAGCAGGCCAATCGACAGTGATACCGATATTCCGATTGCGGCAACCTTAAGTGCTACACGGCCGCCGTAGAGCACCCTTGAGTAGGTATCTCTGCCGAGTTGATCGGTCCCGGCCCAGTGCTCTTCAGTAGGTCCCGACATGCGATTCGGAATATCCATCTGGAAGGGATCATGAGTTGCGAATATCGGGGCGAAGATCGCACTGGCGAAAAACAACAATACCAGTAGCAGTCCAATCATGCCGAGTTTGTTGCGCATGAACAGAATCAGCTTTTCACGGCGCTCGCTAAATTCGATCTCAGCGGAGATCGTTGGCGTGCCGGTCTGCTGGTTGTCGTCAGAGGGAGTCACGGACACGAGGATCTAGCCAGGAAACGACGAGGTCGGCAATCAGTGTAATGATGACATACAGGACGATCGTCGCCAGCACGGCGCCTTGTACCACCGGGAAATTGCGTGCCAGCACCATGTCGTAAATAATTTTACCGATGCCCGGTCGCGCAAATATGATTTCGGCAAAAACCGCACTGGATAACAGGCCACCAAAACCGATCCCGATAAGTGTTACTGTCGGTAAAACTGCTACCTTGAGGGCGTAGCGGAAAATAATGGTTCGCGAACGCAAGCCGAATGCGCGCGCCGATCGAATATAGTTTTCACCCATGACTTCAAGCATTGACGCTCGCACCATGCGCGCAAGATACCCCACCCAGCCGAGTCCGACTGCGAAAGCCGGCAGAACCAGATGGCGAATTTGATCGAGGATGTCGCCTTCATCGCCGGCACCGATCACTGGTAGCCAGCGCAACGTGATCGAAAAAACCAGTATCGCCCAGATGGAAACCAGAAATGACGGCACAGCGATAGTGCCGACGGAAAGAATCCCGGTTATGCGATCGATCCAGGAGTTGGGGCGAATTGCGGAAAAGCAACCCAGTGGTATGCCAACCAATGCCGACCAACCGAGTGCACTGACCGCCAGAATGATGGTGAAAGGTAATTGTTCCGCCAGTGTTTGCACCACGGCACGCCCGGAAAATACGTCTTTGCCGAGATCGCCTTGCAGCACGTTCCCGATAAATATCATGAATTGGTAAAACAGGGGTTTGTCGAGATGCATTTTCGCCGCGTAAGCAGCCTGGACTTCGGGGGTTGCACGTGGCCCAAGCGCGATGCTGATCGGGTCGCCGGGAATCATGTGCAGCATTAAAAACAGCACCAGAATCGCCATCAAAACAATGACAACAGATAGCAGAAGACGCTTTAGCAGGTACAGCCACATGAGGTTTCAGGAACCGTCGGTCCAGGGAGTGTTCCGGCCAGGATCGCAAAATCCTGGCCAGTACGTCCAGTACTACCCGGGCGTGAAATACGCCATTTGCATTTCACCCGAAGGCGCGAATTGCGCCTGCAAATCGGCACGGTGGATGAATACCTCGGGCTCGTGTGTCAGCCACACATAACCGCCGGTGTTCTCCATGATTTCCTGCATCCGAATGTAGATCTTGTGGCGCTCATCGGGATCGGTCTCAGCGACTCCCCTGGCGAACAAATCTTCAAACTCGTCTGACGACCAGCGTTCCCAGTTCCAGACGCCAACCTGATCACGGACGAACCACTGAAACGGCTCATAAGGATCGGTTCCCGCACCGAAACGCATGATCCAGAGTTCCAGATCTTTCCAGGTATCGCCCTTGCTCTCCTGACCCATTTCCCAAAACGGGCCCGAATCGAGCGGAATGACTTCGACAGTTATGCCGATTGCACCCAGATTGGCCTGAATGATTTGCGCGGCGAGAATACGTTCCTGATTGTTCAGCGTGCGCAAAGTCAACTTAAGCCCGGATGCTCCAGCCTCGTTCAACAATGCTTTAGCCCTGGCTGGGTCGTAACTGTATCCGGCCTTGTCGCGCTTGCCGACCAGACCGGGGCAGACGATGCCGGCTGAGGGTTCGGCGGTACCGGAGTAGGCACCCTGGATAATCGAAGCCTGGTCAACCGCATGCTGGATCGCGTTACGAACGCGTGGATCCTTGAGCTTGGGGTGCTCGGTATTGATGCCCATCCACATGTATTGAAGGGCACCGGCCACTGTCACCTTACTGTTTGGCGGTAGATTCTTTGAATAACGCGCATAGGCATTCGAGGTGATCTTGGTGCAATCCAGTTCACCTGCCTCGAATGCGAGAGCGCCTGCTTCAGCTTCGGTAACAAAAATACAATCGATGTTCTTGAATGCTGGTTTTGCTCCGGTCCAGTCCGGATTAGGACGCATTTTTACGAATTGTGCCTGTTTGTGCTCGAAAATGTACGGGCCACAGGTGGCAGGAATGTCGAGGGTATACTTGCCGCCAGCGGCTTCGGTTGCCTTCTTGCAAACGATGATGCCGGTTCCGGATGCGAGAGTCGCACTCATAAATGGTGAAAAAGGCTGATTCAGCACGATTGTACCGCTGTACCTGTCCTTGATATGGACGTGATCATAGGCAACATAATCGCCCTTCCACTCACTGGTCTTCATGCGATCGAAGGAATAGGCGACATCCTCAGAAGTGACTTCTCCAAAACCACCGGACCATACGAGGCCCTTCTTCAGGGTGAAGTCAATATGGGTTGAATCGGTTAC
>JAAESG010000633.1 GCA_024229615.1 Gammaproteobacteria bacterium
AAGCGTCGGCCGAGAAAACCATAAATGTCGGTACATTTTATCTCGATGGCGGCTGTGCGCACCAGTTCCTCATACAATACAGGCAGAATGCGGCTGGATTTGAACACCACATCGGTGGCCCATTCGGCCTGATAGATGCTCCAGTGCAGACCCTGGCCCCATCTGTCGTGTACGGCCACAAATCGAGAGGCAAGCTGATCTAAACGCTGATGAAGGGATTTAGCATCGATGGTGTCAGCGATGTGCTGTGCCCTCTGAAAATCTGAAACATGCACAAAACAGTTGTCTGCTTTACGGAATTTGATGCCCTCTGCTGTCATGCGCCGCTCTAACCAGTCATGGCCATTGAAATAAAATTGCAGTCGAAACGGCGCCCAGGTTGGAATCCGCAGATAACACAGACCGTATTCAGGATCCATCAGGTACACGTAATAGTGTAGACATTTACCCGGTTTCCACTGCAGTTCGAGATAACCGCTCTTATGATTCTTACGCACCTTAAAGCAACGGCAGCTCTCCATGGCGCTGAGTATGCACACAATGCCGGGAGCATCACCACGAGCGGACAATATTTCAGAGACAAAGGCTTCCTTGCGAACCGACGCGTACACGTGCTTTATTGGGATGTCTTCCTGGGTCGCGATGGCCTTAATCCGAGCGGTCATTTCCAAACGCAGTTTATTGGCAAATTTTTTCTCGTAATCGATCAATTGGATCCCTGCTTCATGCAGTTGCCAGGACATCGCTTG
>JAAESG010000634.1 GCA_024229615.1 Gammaproteobacteria bacterium
AAAATATGCCCGACTTCAATTCCGCGCAGTATTTTTAGCTTGCCATTACCGGTGGGGCTCGGGTCGCCATCGACCACGTTACGAATATCGACCGCGCCGGGTTCCTCACAATCTCGCCCCCAGTTGGCATTGACCAGGTGCTTGTCATTCTGATTCGCGCCACAGACGAAGTCGCTCATCATCGCCGCGCTGTGATCGACGAAGGTTTTGATACCGAGACCAACAGGTCCTATCGAACCAACATCGTTGCCGAGTACCTCGTTGATTTGCTCACGCTCAGCCAGGCGTAGGGGGCTGGCGACTCCGTCCAGCCGTTCCGCCTTGAGTGCGTTGAGCTCGTGATCTCCCCGTAATACCAGTGCAACCAGACCTTTGTCCTCGGCTTCGACGATTAGTGTTTTCATACATTGTTGAACGTCGACATCAAGTCCACTGGCAAGGTCTTCGATAGTGTACATGCCGGGAGTATCGATGGCCTGCATCTCGGCCCCGGGTGCGGCCCGGCTGCTAATCGTCGGTAACGCCTCAACCGTTTCAATATTGGCCGCAAAATCGCCCTGATCCGAAAATGCGATCGCATCTTCTCCGGAATCGGCAAGCACGTGAAATTCTTGTGAAGTGCTGCCCCCGATTGCGCCTGAATCGGCGTTTACCGCTCGATAGTCTAATCCGAAGCGATCAAAAATATTGATGTAAGCCTGATCCATCCGATCGTAGGATGCCTGCATCGCTTGCCGGTCGATATCGAATGAATAAGCGTCTTTCATGATGAATTCGCGCGAGCGCATAACCCCGAAGCGGGGTCGAATTTCATCGCGAAATTTGGTCTGTATCTGGTAAAAATTCAACGGTAGTTGTCGATAGCTACTGACTTCGCGACGGAATATATCGGTTACAATTTCCTCGTGAGTCGGACCGATGCAGGCATCGCGCTGATGGCGGTCTTTAAGGCGTAGCAACTCCGGCCCAAACTTATCCCAGCGCCCCGATTCCTGCCATAGCTCTGCCGGTTGAAACGACGGCATTAGCAACTCGAGCGCACCCGCTTTATCCATTTCCTGACGAATGATTTGCTCGACCTTGCGCAAGATGCGTAAACCCAGCGGTAACCAGCTATATATGCCGGCGGCATGTCTGCGGATCATGCCGGCTCGCAGCATCAGCTGATGGCTAATGATCTCGGCATCGCCGGGGGTTTCTTTCAGAGTTGCGAGGTGGAAGCGGGAAGTTCTCATAAATACTCATACATGGCGTCAATGCGCCAGACTATTAATTTGGCGCATTATAGTGATTCCACGAATTACTAACAGAAAATTAAACGCTGTGGCCGCTTATTGACAAAAGCGCTCGATATCGTCCTCAGCCTGTACCCTGCGTTCTTCGATTTCCTCGCTGGTCAGGTAGCGGGTACTGCCGTCGGCAGCCCTCAATTTGATGCGACTGCTGCGACCGATGACCTGAAGATCTTCCTGAGCTTGTTGACAGGCAATTTTTGCCTGGTCTTCGGGTACGGTATTGTTGTTGGTTGCAGTGCTGGAACCACTAGCCGAAGCCTTATCGTTTTTAGGCTGTGATAGACGTGGCAGGGCCTTGCCGGGATTGCTCGGAGCTGACTGAACTCTTACATTTTCGGTTTTTGCGGTGATGGGAGGCGCATCGCTATAGTGCACATTGCCATCCTCATCAACCCATTTGTGAATCGACCCTGCGCCGAGCGATGTTGATGCCAGTAAGGTCAAGTAAATCAGATAGCGCATGGTTATGCCTGTTTTCGCCATTATTTTCATAGTTTACAAATCCAAAGAATAGTTGTCATCCAAATATTTACAATCTTTTTTAATGTCGTCTCTTATATTACAAGCTGTTTTTGGGAGGGATACCATCAATCAAATTTATCTATCCTGTAGGTATCCATAAATCTAATATATAATGTTGGCCCTCACAAAAGAGCTAACACAGGCGATGAGCGATCGCAGACTCAAGGTTTTTCATACCGTTGCCAGACTGTTAAGTTTCACCAAAGCGGCCGAAGCGCTCCATATGACTCAGCCCGCAGTAACTTTCCAGGTGCGTCAACTCGAAGAATATTTCAATACCCGCCTGTTCGATCGCACACATAACAAGGTTAATTTAACACCCGCAGGAGAACGGGTCTCCGAGTTTGCCGAACGCATCTTCGATCTGTATGCGGAAATGGAAAACACGGTGCACGATTTGACCGGAGAGATCAGTGGCGCGTTGACGGTGGGTGCAAGCACCACGATCGCAGAATACATGTTGCCGGCCCTACTGGGGGAATTCAAGAATCGCTACCCGGATATCAATCTGCGACTCAAGGTATCAAACTCCGAAGGCATCGTGTCGATGGTCGAGCACAATGTTATCGACCTTGGTGTCGTCGAGTCTCCGGTGAGTAATAAAAATCTGATCGTCGAAGTCTGTCATGACGATCAACTCGTCGTGGTGGCGGCCCCGGATCATGATTTGGTAAAGCGGGGCGGCAAGGTCAAACCCAGCGACATCATCAAGTACCCGTTTGTCAGTCGCGAAGAAGGTTCGGGAACACGAGACGTCATCATGCGTTACCTGACCGAGGAAAAGGTAAACCCTGCGGAGCTAAACTTCAGTCTCGAGCTCGGTAGCCCGGAATCGATCAAGGGAGCAGTGGAGGCGGGCATGGGGATCACCATAATTTCACGTTCGATCATAGGCAAGGAATTGAAGTTGAACACCCTTTGCGAATTGCAACTCGACCCACCTTTGAGTCGCCCCTTCTCGTTTGTACGGCAACGCCAGAAATTTCGCGTTACCGTCATGGAGAAATTGCTTGAGTTTGCCCAATCATATTTTAAAAATAACGGCTAGCGTCGAATCCCGGGTGCCATGAACGAAGTTTCACATCATGTTTGATATTTTACAGCAGTGGTATCACCGACATTTCACCGATCCGCAAACGGTGATTTTCGCGTTTATCCTGATTGCCGGTTCGGCCCTGGTTTTTGTCCTCAATACGCATTTGATGCCAATCCTGGTTGCGCTCATTATCGCTTACCTGGCGGAAGGCATGGTGGCATGGTTGCACAAAGTTAATCTAGGACGTACCGCATCCGCCAGTTTCGTTACCGCACTGATGATCGCGACAATTATCCTGGTATTATTTGTGTTGTTGCCGTTGTTATCCAAACAGGTCAGTGAGCTTTTTCGCGAGATGCCAAACATGCTCGGCAAGGGGCAACAGTTGTTGCTGCATTTACCAGAACAATACCCTGACTATGTTTCGGCACAGCAGATAGAGGAACTCTTAACCCTGGCGCGCAATGAATTGACGTCTTTCGGGCAAAGAGTGGTTAGCCTGTCGCTGTCGTCCGTGGTCGGCATAATTACCTTTCTTGTATACCTTATTTTGTTACCGCTAATGGTTTTCTTCTTCCTCAAGGACAAGGAAATGATTATCCACTGGCTGGCCGATTTTCTGCCTGAAGAACGCAGGTTGCTGCGCACCGTGTGGGCCGAACTCGATATCAAGATTGCCAGTTATGTTCGTGGCAAGGTTATCGAGGTGTTGATTATCTGGGCGGCAAGTTACATCGCATTTGCGGTAATGGGGCTTAATTACGCAATGCTACTGAGTCTCGCGGTCGGTTTATCGGTCATCATTCCCTATGTCGGCGCCACCGTGGTAACGATTCCGGTTGCCCTGATTGCGTTTTTCCAATGGGGATTTACCTCGGAGTTTGGCTGGTTGATGGCGATTTACGGTTTTATCCAGTTCCTCGACGGTAATCTGTTGGTACCGCTATTGTTTTCAGAAGTGGTAAACCTGCACCCGGTTGCGATTATTGTAGCGGTCGTATTCTTTGGTAGCCTGTGGGGTGTCTGGGGCGTATTCTTCGCGATCCCGCTGGCAACCTTGATCCAGGCCATTATCAAAGCCTGGCCTTCTGAAGATCTGATTGCGGAATAACTAGCCTCCAAATGGCGAGTAATGCGGTTCGACCAGATCTCCTGCAAGTCTGTTGTCAGCGTGATATTGGCCGACAGTTTAACCGGGACCATAATCACTAGTTCGTGAAATCGAAATAGTAATCGAGTTTGAATCACGCATAGATCAACTGATCGTTATACCAGTAGATAATTTAGATAGGTGCATTCGTAGGAATAGCTTCAAAATGCATGGATTTCTTTATAACATACGTCCCTTGATCAGCCATGGCAAAACAGAGGTTATCCATGTTTAAAGGCAGTATCGTCGCATTGGTCACGCCAATGCTTGACAACGGTGACGTTGATTTCACGCAGCTTGAGGCATTGATCGATTTTCATGTGCGAGAAGGGACCCAGGCGATTGTTATTGCCGGGACCACGGGCGAATCTGCGACCTTGAGTCCAGGTGAGCACTGCAATCTGTTACAGAAGAGTTACGAGATTATCAACCAGCGTTTGCCGATGATTGCAGGGACAGGCGCCAACTCCACTACGGAAGCAATCGAACTCACCAAATGCGCCAGAACAAGTCGTGCGGAAGCTGCGTTGCTGGTAACGCCTTATTACAATAAACCGACGCAAAAAGGTTTAATCCTGCATTACCAGGCGATTGCCGAAGCAGTCGATATCCCACAAATTCTGTATAACGTTCCAGGTAGAACGGCCTGTGATATGCAAGCCGATACCGTGGCCGAGTTGGCCAGAGTCGGTAATATCGTCGGTATTAAGGAAGCCACCGGTAGCATGGAGCGGCTCGCCGATATCAAGCGCCAGGTCGGCGACCATTTTGCATTGCTGACCGGCGACGATTCGACGACTTGTGAATTTATCTTAAACGGAGGTCATGGCGCCATTTCCGTTACTGCCAATGTGGTACCTGCGAAGATGTCGAACATGTGCCGGCTAGCCCTGCAGGGTAACGCCGACGAGGCGCGAGCTGCAGATGCTGAAATTGCTGAATTGCATCATTTGCTGTTCATCGAATCCAACCCGATTCCGGTTAAATGGGCCGTTTCACAGATGGGCTATGGTGAATTAAATCTGCGCTTACCGATGACGGTTTTAGACGAAAAACATCAAGCGCCTCTGAGGCAAGCCTTGATCAGCAGTGGTGCGTTGTGAGAAATATCCCATCAATCGTTTTAGTGCTGTTTGTCGCTTTGCTTTCAGCCTGTTCCTTTGGACAGGATAAGCGCTATCTTAATACGGGCACGGCTGAGAGTCTCGAATTACCCCCCGATCTGACGGAATTCGATGTTCGGTCCAAGTTCGATCTGCCGACGGTCTTTTCCGGCGACGATGAATCGGTGCGAGACCGAGTGCCGGTGCTGGCCAAGGTGGACTCCCTGAAGCTCAGAGGTAGCGGAAATTTATACTGGCTTGAGGTCGAGGAACCAGTCGATAATCTGTATCAGATGGTTAAAAGCTTCTGGGCCTTCGAAGGTTATCGCCTGATACTAGACGAACCAGTCATCGGTGTCATGCAAACGGAATGGATTTATAAGTCTGAAGGAGGTAACCAGGGGGGTGAATCGTGGTTCGAGAGTCTGTTCTCCAGCGACGACCTGTCAGCCACCCAGGATCAGTTCAAAACCAGGATTGAACGAGCTGAGGTTGACCCGGTCAACAGAATATATATCGCACACCGGGGAACCGAATATGTGCATATCCTGGAATTCGGGAAAGATTACCTGAAAGATAACCAGAATGTGGTCGCCGAAGAAGATACTGACAACGATTGGGGTTTTCGCGCACCGGAACCCGAGCTCGAAGTCGAGATGCTGTCGCGTCTGATGATTTATCTTGGCTTGCAAGAAGCCGAAGTCATGCAACAGGTTGCAGATGTTAAAATGTTTAGCCCGCGAGCCTCACTGCGTATGGATGCAGAGGAAAAGTCACCGTTCCTGATTTTGCACGATCCCTATCAAATTGCCTGGAATCGGGTTTTGCATCAACTTGAACGCATGAATTTTGAAATTCAAAGCACGGATTTCAATACCGGGCTTTTCAGCAAGAGTTTCATTGTCGTCAATACCACGGTGAAGCAGGGTGACAGCGATAATGGCGGCGGTTGGTTCTCGAGTGAAGCCGAGAGCGAAGTTCGGACGATAGCCCTGGTTGTATTAGAGGAGACACACGAGTTGACCAGGGTGAATATAGAAACCATCAGTGGAGAATTTGATACTTCTGCTGCCGGCGCTGATTTTCTCGACCTGTTGTATCGACAAATCAAGTAATATGCGAATTGCATCGTTGGGCAGCGGTAGCCGGGGCAATGCGACCCTGGTGCAGCATGATAGTACTACTCTACTGGTAGATAACGGATTTTCTCTACGGCAATTCTGCAAGCGACTGGATCGATTCGATGTCGAAGTCGATTCGATTGACGCGATATTACTAACCCATGAACACAGCGATCACAGTGGCGGAATCGAGCGCTTGTGTAGCGCCCACGGCATCCCACTTTGGACCACGGTTGGCACTGCTCGGGCGGTCCTGACATCAGGCTTCGATTACAACCGGCTGGTGGCAGGCCGGGCGGTGACGATAGGTGCGATCGAAGTTATGCCAATTACCGTGCCGCATGATGCCAGCGAGCCATTACAGTTTGTGTTTCATCAGCTCGATAGTGGTAAACGACTCGGTATTCTGACCGATACCGGGCATGTTACTTCGCATATCGTCGATGCTTTCAACCATCTGGATGCGCTGTTACTGGAGTTTAACTATGACCCGGCCATGCTCGAATCGGGACCTTATCCGGAAATGTTGAAACAGCGAGTCGGTGGCAATCACGGGCACCTGTCGAATCTGCAATCGGTGGATTTACTGCGTCAGATAGATACTGAAAAGCTTGATTGTCTGATTGCCGCACACATTTCCGAGAAAAACAACACACCTGTCATCGTAGAACAACTTATTCGACAACTGAACGGTCTACCGACGCCTGTACTGGCTAATCAAAACGAAGGCTTTGACTGGATCTCAATATAGGCTGATATAATGGCTGGGTTACGCGCTATCCTTGTCATACTCGATCAAGGCATAGGCCGAGTGATTGTGAATCGACTCAAAGTTTTCCGATTCGAGTATGTACTGCCTGATACGATCGTCCTTGTTTAACTCTCCCGCGATATCCCTGACCATGTCTTCGACAAATTTTGGATTGTCGTAAGCGCGTTCGGTGACGTATTTTTCATCGGGTCGTTTGAGCAATCCATACAGTTCGCAAGAAGCCTGTTTTTCGACGATATCGATCAGTTCCTCGATCCAGATGAAGCCGCTGGTTTTGGCATCCAGAGTCACGTGTGAACGCTGGTTGTGGGCGCCGTAATCCGAGATCGATTTTGAACATGGGCATAGACTGGTGACCGGAATCTGTACCTTGATGCGAGTGGTGGTGACCCCGGAATTGATTTCACCGACCAGAGAAACTTCATAGTCGAGCAGTGACTCAACCCCGGAAATGGGCGCCTGTTTATTCACGAAGTAGGGGAATTTCATTTCGATATAGCCTGACTCCGCTTCGAGCAACTCGGCCATTTCCCTGAGCATTTCATTAAAAGAGGTATACGAGATTTCCTTTTCGTGATCGTTAAGTATCGTGACGAAACGTGACATGTGTGTGCCCTTGAACTGATGCGGCAGGAATACAAACATGCTGAAGGTTGCGATGGTATGCTGCTTGCCTTCGGAGCGGTCCTTGACAATAACCGGATGTCGGATGTCTTTGATACCGACCTTGTTGATTGCGAGTTCACGGGTATCCGCTGATCCCTGGACGTCGGGAATCGTCGAAACTGCGCTTGGAACTGGTTCACCATTCATTACTTGATCCTTTGACAATCCTTGGTTGTATTGTATCGCTTCTTTACCCCGGCCATTGGTATGACCTGAGTAATTGCCAGAAAAATAACCAAGTAAAAAGGTTGGTTATTATACTGCGCCACCGAGTGAAGGCAAATGTTCATGCTCAGAATTATCCCACTAACATCGCTGGATAGCGATAGCATGGGGGGATGGAATGTCGCGGAATATTCGACAAATACTAACAGTTAACGAAATCTCTGATTTCGCCAAACGGCTGAACCAGTCAACTTTGGACCGGAATCAGGGGGTAGCTATAAAACTCTTTTTGTTGTTATTTTAAGCTGGTGAAACGTCTTCAGCCTGCGGACCCTTGGCACCATCGGTAACTTTCATCGTCACTGCCTGGCCTTGCTGTAGGGTTTTATGACCCTCAGACTGGATGGCACTGTAATGAACGAAAACGTCTTTCCCACCTTCTTGTGAAATAAAACCATAGCCTTTGGCATCGTTAAACCACTTAACTGTGCCAGTTACTGTTTCAGACATAATATTACTCTGTAGCTTGACAATATATGCCGGTCGTTAAGCGCCCGACAGTGCCAATTGTAGGGGAAAGCCTTGCCAGGCGCCATTATTTAAACCCGTTCTGATTTTTCCGTTGCCTGGCCACGCAAACCAAAAACAGAAATCCACCACGATTTGCTATCGCATTAACTAGGAGTCTGTCGGACTTAGGGAAAATCTACTGCGGCGATGGGAAACCGGCCCATTTTCTCGATCTCCCACTCGCCTCGCTACGATTCCCTAAATCCGACAGGCTCCTGGGCTTTAGTGAACGCAATGATCGATTGTTTGAGGCTTTCCGCATCGAGTCCGTATTCTTCCAGTACCTGCTCACGGCTACCCTGTGAAGGGAATACGTCGGTGAGTCCGAGGCGTAACAACGGGATACTGAGACCTTGTTGATTCAGGTACTCGAGTACCGCTGAACCCGCGCCACCGATAATACTCGAATCTTCCAGCGTGATCAGGTGCTCGTGTTTTTCGGCCAGGTCATTGATTAACGCTTCATCGAGTGGTTTGATAAAACGCATATTGACCAGGCTCAGGTCCAGTTCTTCGGCAATCGGCTGAGCGATACTGAAAAGACTGCCGAATACGAGTAAAGCGGTTCGCTTGCCTTGTCGAACCTGCAGGGCCTTGCCGATTTCGATTCGATCGTTGACGTTTATCTTGTCGGGTTGCGGGACGCTATCTCTCGGATAGCGCACCAGTGCCGGGCCAGGATAATGATAAGCGGTGTTGAGCAATTCATACATATCCTCGCCATTGGCCGGTGCCATCATGATGATGCCCGGGATACAGCGACAGTATGCGGTATCGAAGCTTCCTGTGTGGGTCGCGCCGTCCGCTCCGACGATGCCTGCACGATCGATCGCAAATGTGACATCGAGGTTCTGTATCGCAACGTCATGGATAAACTGGTCGTAGGCGCGTTGCATGAAGGTCGAATAAATCGCAACCACGGGCTTGAGCCCCTCGCGCGCCATTCCGGCGGCCAGGGTCAGGGCGTGCTGCTCTGCGATGCCCACATCGTGATAACGTTGCGGTATTTGCTGTGAAAAATCGACCAGCCCGGAACCTTCGCGCATGGCCGGGGTCACCGCATGCAGCTTTAGATCCTGCTGGCCCTTGGCTACCAGCCAGTCAGAAAAGATACCGGTATATGATTGCATACCGGCTTTGCTCGATGATTTTACGATACCGGTCTCGGGATCGAATGGTCCGACGCCATGAAACTTGCAGGCATCCTCTTCGGCCGGCGGATAGCCCTTGCCCTTGCGCGTGACTATGTGCAGCATCCTCGGGCCCGACAACTGCTGCAGGTTATGTATTAACGAGAGCAGGTCGTTGAGATTGTGACCGTCTATGTGACCGCAATAGGAAAAACCCAGTTCCTCGAACAAGGTGCCCGGGGTCACCATTCCCTTGACG
Source organism: Gammaproteobacteria bacterium (assembly GCA_024229615.1). Taxonomy (GTDB): domain Bacteria; phylum Pseudomonadota; class Gammaproteobacteria. Next base: position 9,790 of record JAAESG010000634.1, read on the forward strand.
TGCTCTTCGGCGCGCTTGGCCAGTTCCCAGGCGCTCGGAATTCGCTTCAATACTTTTTTACTGCCCGAACGCAGGCTGGAATATATTTTCCCGGACCAGATGCTGGACAGGTACTTCGACATTGCCCCGACATTGGGCGAAATCGACATTTCATTATCGTTCAGGATAACCAGCAGGTCGTTATCGATGGCACCCCCGTGATTGAGCGCCTCGTAAGCCATGCCTGCAGTCATGCCACCGTCACCGATGATTGCGACGGTCTTGCGCTCGATTCCCTGTGATTTCGCAGCAATCGCCATGCCAAGCGCTGCACTGATTGAAGTGCTCGAATGACCGGCGCCAAAATGGTCATATTCCGATTCGGTAATCTTGGGAAAACCGGAAAGCCCGCCTTTCTGGCGCAATCCCGACATTTGGTCGCGGCGACCGGTTAGAATTTTATGCGGATAACACTGATGTCCGACGTCCCAGATCAGGCGGTCGTGCGGTGTGTTAAAAAGATAATGTAGCGCGATGGTAATTTCGACTGAGCCCAGCCCGGAAGCGAGATGGCCGCCGGTTTTTGCCAGGCTTTGCAACAAAAAGTCACGCAACTCGTTCGCCAGAGCCGGTAATTGCTCGGCGTCCAGGTCGCGCAAATCCGCCGGGCTGTCGATCTGCGCCAATAGCGGGAATGTTTCGCTTAAGTTGTTCAATGTGTAACTATCCAGCACGACTACCCGCTTAATGTGTCCGCTCAACAAACCAGGCCGAAATATACCTTAAAATATCGGCTTCCTCACCAAATATCGAAAGTGCCTGTAGCGCTTTCCGATGTAACTCCTGTGCTTTTTCCCGCGAAGCGTCGAGACCGATAATCGACGGGAAGGTCGGTTTGTTGCGCGCGCTGTCCGAACCCTGAGTTTTACCCAGGGTCGCAGTGTCACCCGTGACATCGAGAATATCATCCTGTACCTGGAAAGACAGGCCGATACATTTGGCGTATGAATCGAGTGCCTTGAACTGTGTTGTGCTGAGTTTGCTGGTACTGTGCGCAGCCAGTTGAACGCAGGTTCTGATCAGGGCGCCGGTTTTGTGGATATGCATGGTCTCGAGTTCTGCGATGTTGAGAGTCTTGCCAACCGCGGCCAGATCGATAGCCTGGCCTCCCGCCATTCCGCGTGAACCGGAAAACAGGGATAGTTTTTCGATCATCTGCAGGCGCGCCGTGTCGTCCTGGACCATCTGAGGATCGTGGCTGATGATGTAAAATGCCAGTGCCTGCAGCGCGTCGCCGGCTAAAATGGCAGTGGCTTCATCGAACTCACGATGACAAGTGGGACGACCCCGGCGTAAATCGTCGTCATCCATGGCTGGCAGGTCATCATGAATCAGGGAATAGGCATGAATTATTTCGACGGCGGCAGCGGCGCCATCGACTCTTTCCAGGTCGATATCCAGTGCTGATGCGGTCGCATACACCAGAATCGGGCGCACCCGCTTGCCTGGCGCCAATACCGCGTAACGCATGGCCCGGTGTAGACGTATCGGATTAACCCTGGCCTGTGGCAGCCAGCGCTCGAGTGCTGCGTCTACTCTTTGCTGGAAGTCATCAACCAGGGACTCGAAGGGCTGGGCATCAATCTTCATCAAGATCTTCAAAGGGAATGGTTTGCTGCAGGCCGTTTTTTTCGATCAACTGCTCGACGCGCAGTTCCGCGTTAGCCAGTGTGTCCTGGCAGGTCCTGGCAAGCTTGACTCCCTTTTCAAATTGCTCGAGCGATTGTTCCAGTCCCAACTCACCGGATTCCATGTTGGCGACGATTTTTTCCAGATTCTGCAGGGAATTTTCGAAATCTTTGAGTTTGTCTTTATCTTCGGCCATGTTATTACTCGCTGTCGCAATAGCGCGATTATAGTGCATCCACCGTATCAGCTAAATGACTGACCGGGATTAACTTGAGATCCTTGAAGGTTCCGCGTTTGGGCATATTGGCCTTCGCAATGATGGCCGATTCAAATCCGTGTTTACTGGCCTCGCGTAAGCGTTCCTCGCCATTGGCGACCGGCCGGATTTCGCCCGATAGCCCTACCTCTCCGAAAACCAGCGAACGTTGATTAAGGGGACGGTCACGAAAACTCGACAGGATGGCGAGGATGATGGCGAGGTCCGCGCCAGTTTCGGCAATTCGTACCCCACCCACGGCATTGATAAACACATCCTGGTCGTAAAGTGTGATGCCGCCGTGGCGTTGTAAAATAGCGATCAGCATAGCCAGGCGATTGGATTCGAGACCTACACTGAGGCGTCGTGGATGGCCACCGTAGCACTCGCTTACCAGGGCCTGGATTTCAACCAGAAAGGGTCTTGTACCCTCCCGTGAGACCATGACGACACTGCCTGGAACCGGTTCGTCATGCTGCGCCAGGAATATCGCTGAAGGATTGCTCACCGGCTTCAGGCCCTCGTCTGTCATGGCAAAAATACCGAGCTCATTGACTGCGCCAAATCGGTTCTTGACGGCACGAATCACCCGGTAACGGGTCGACGTGTCTCCTTCGAAGTAGAGTACGGTGTCGACCATATGCTCAAGCACGCGGGGTCCGGCCAGCTGACCTTCCTTGGTGACATGCCCAACCAGGAAGATTGCGACATTGGATTGCTTGGCAAATCTCACCAGCATAGCGGTACTTTCGCGCACCTGGCTGACCGAGCCGGGGGCCGACTGGAGGCTGTTGCTGAAAATTGTCTGGATCGAATCGATGACCATAACCGCCGGTTTAGTAGTGCTGGCCTGCGCGATGATTTCTTCGACACAAGTTGAGCTGAGTAATTGCAGGCTGTCGGCGGGCAGGTTGAGGCGTCTGGCGCGTAAACTGACCTGTTGTGGCGATTCCTCCCCGGTGACGTAGAGCGCGTTGTGTTGCTGACTGATCAGCGTCAGGCATTGCAACAGTATGGTGGACTTGCCAATTCCGGGGTCTCCCCCCAGTAGCACCACCGAGCCTTCGACCAGTCCGCCTCCGAGTACACGATCGAGTTCATCGATCTGGCAGCTAAATCGGGGTGTTTCACTGGTTGGGACCTGGCTAAGCGTCATCACCTGGGGCCGTGCTGTCCCATGCCAGTTGGTCTTGGCACCGTTGGCCGACGCCAGTAGCGGAATTTCGTCGATACAGTTCCAGCTTTTGCACTCCTGACACTGCCCCGACCATTTCGGTGACAGGCTGGCGCACTCACGGCACTGGAACTGGGCGCTGGTTTTAGCCATTCAAGGGTAGCTCAGATTGCAGGTTGGATTTGCCTGCGACCAACGCCAGGGAAATACGCGCCGTCTTTACCCTGTTGTTTTTCACCTGCATGATTTCAATTGGGTAATCATTAATTTTCATGCTGGTGCCGGCTTCGGGTATAAATTCCATGTGCTCCAGTATCAATCCGTTCAAGGTGCGCGGTCCTTCACTGGGTAGCTGAATATCGAGATTGCGATTGATCTCCCGAATATGGGTTGAACCATCGATCAGAAAGCTGCCATCGGCATCCTGGAAAAAGTCCTGGTGCAAGGCGCTAGGGTCGGTGGTGAACTCGCCGACAATTTCTTCCAGGATATCCTCGATTGTCACCAGTCCCTGGATATCTCCGTATTCATCAACGACGAATCCTATGCGGCGTTTATTCTTGCGAAAGTTAATCAGTTGAGTGGTTAGTGCGGTACCTTCCGGAATAAAATAACCGTCACGGGTAAGCCCTACCAGGCTCTCGGAGTCAAATTCGTCTTTCAGCAGCAATGGCAGCATCTTGCGTAACAGCGCTGTACCGACCAGGTTGTCGATGTTGCCTGAGAAAATAGGGATTCGTGTATAGGACAGATTGGTGATCAGTTTGAGGGTATCGTGCCAGTCATCTTCGAGATCGATACCGACGATTTCGCTACGAGGCACCATGATGTCGTCGACGGTTACCTTTTCGAGGTCGAGGATACTGAGCAACATATCGCGGTGTGAATCCGGGATCAGACCGCTGGTTTCGTTGACTGCAACACGCAATTCCGCTGAGTTCAAGGCGTCGTTACCGGGAGACTTGCCCGATAGCAGGAACAGTTTCAGTATCAGTTTGGCCAGCCAGTCGATCACCGCGACCAGCGGGAACAGCAGCTTGCTCAGCGGTCGATAAACATAGGCGGCGGGAAATGCGATCTTTTCCGGGTTGGTTGCCGCCAGGGTTTTCGGCGTTACCTCGGCAAACAAAAGCAGTACCAGGGTCAGTACACCGGCTGCAATAGCAATCCCGGCCTCGCCGTAGAGGCGGTAGCCGATATAAGTTGCGAGCTGAGTGATCAAAATATTGATGAAGTTGTTGCCCAGCAATATCAACGTGATTAACTTGTCGGGTCGTTGCAGCAAGTCTACCGCGCGGATAGCACCGCCGTGTTTTTTGGCTGCGAGGTGCTTCAGGCGGTAGCGATTCAGGCTCATCAGTCCGGTTTCCGAACTGGAAAAGAATCCAGACAGTAGTATCAGCACTACGAAAGCGATATACAGCCAATATAACGGGATCTGATTCAACTAAAGCATCACGAAATGTTAAAGGATAAATTCAAGTACCAGCTTGCTACCGAAAAAGGCAAGCATCAAAAAAGCAAATGCCGACAGTGTCCAGCGAATCGCGGTTTTGCCCCTCCAGCCGAATTTCAGGCGACCAAACAGCAAGACTCCGAGTATGAACCAGCCGATGATGGACAACACCGTTTTGTGCACCAGGTGTTGCGCAAAAATATTCTCAAGATAGAAGAAACCGGTGAGCAGGGATGCGCTCAGGCAGATAAACCCGAAGCTCAGGAACTGGAATAGCAGGGTTTCCATATCGTGTAGCGGGGGCAGGTAGCGGATGAATCCGCCCGGATGATGGCGCCTGATTGAGCGATCCTGATACGCCAGTAAGCCCGCCTGAAAGGCTCCCAGGGTGATCAGACTGTAGGCGATTATCGAGACCATGATGTGCCCCTGTACGGCATTGTTACTGATGCTGATCAAATGATCCGAAAAATGCAGGCTGGCGATTATCGTGGCAACGCCGCTGACCGGAAAAACGACGATACCCAGACTTTCGATTCGTCGATAAATGCTGCTGAGTAATATCTGGATCGATATAAGCCAGGCGATTAGCGAAAAAGCCTCGAAGAAGCCGAGATTCAAACCATCCGGCTGGATAATAAGAATATTCAGTATGACTGCTTGCAACAGCATCGCAATTGTCGCCGGTGCTAGCGCGACCCAACGTTGATGCTGCGTTGTTCCTAGTTGTTTGTAGATCAAAAAGGCAGACAAGCAGTAAAGTAGGGCAGCGAACGCGCTTGCGGTGGTGGGGAACATTGGTTTAGATCAGTGGCTCAAGCTTTAAAGTGTAACTGAAAATCAGGGTTGTGGCACTACTCGAATAGCGGCATTTTACCTGTCGGGGGCCTGGGAATCGATTCGAATTTACGACTTGTTGACTGTGCCATAAGTCGTTATTCAGGCACCGCGAATGAACTAACTGTGCCGGGGGGTAAAAATAATTGCACGTTGGTTACGCATGTTTGCTATAAAAATGTCCAGGGGAAGCGGGTATTTTCCCCTGTTGGCGACGCTTAAACAGGAACTCGAATTAAGTATATGCAAATTGAAATACTTGGGTGGGCAGGTGGCATAGGTGCAAATCTGAGGACCACCTCATTCCTGATCGATGATGATTTGTTGATTGATGCAGGCACCGGACTGGGTGATTTGCCGCTCAATCAGATGACCGGTATTCGCCATATTTTTTTGACCCATTCGCATATGGACCACGTGGTCGGCTTGCCTTTGCTCGCCGACAGCATGTTTGGCGTACACGACGAACCAATAGTGGTGCATGCCCAGGAAAAAACCATCAAGGCGCTCAAGGCGCATATTTTCAACTGGGTCATCTGGCCGGATTTTTCGGAATTGCCGAGCAAGGAAAATCCATCGATACATTTCGAAATTATGAACCCTGGCGATAAAGTGGACATCCGTTCGCGTGAAATTGAAATGATCCAGGTGAATCACACGGTCCCCGGAGTTGGTTATTGCCTTTCGTCGCGCCGCGCCAGTATCGCCTTCAGCGGCGATACCACCACCAACGACAGCTTGTGGGAAGTGCTCAACCGTTATGAAAATATCGATCTGATGTTTGTCGAGTCCGCATTTTCAAATAACGATATCGAGATCAGCAAGATTTCCAAGCACTACTGTCCCAGGCTTCTGGGCGAGGATATTTTGAAAATGAAACATCGACCTGATATCTGGCTGACGCATTTCAAGCCGGGTGACGAAGAATTGATTTACCACGAATGTGTCGATGCCATGCCCGAATTCAACGTACACCAGCTGAAAGGCGGCGAAGTATTCAAACTCTGAGCTTTTATCCCCGGAAGCCGCTGTTATAATGCCGATTTTGCGTAGCTAAGGGATCCTCCAATGTTCGAAAGCCTGACCGATCGTTTATCCAAAACGCTACAAAACCTGCGCGGTCAGGGGCGTCTCACGGAGGATAATATTCGTGACAGCCTGCGTGAGGTGCGCATGGCTCTGCTCGAAGCCGACGTTGCTTTGCCGGTGGTGAAGGACTTTATTGAAGCGGTACGGGAAAAAGCCGTCGGTCTGGATGTTATCAGTAGCCTTTCGCCAGGACAGGCCCTGGTTAAGGTGGTTAACGATGAACTGGTCTCGATCATGGGTGAATCCCAGACCGCTATCGATCTGAATCACAAGCCACCGGTGATCGTGTTAATGGCCGGCTTGCAAGGTGCTGGTAAAACTACGACCGCGGCCAAACTCGCGCGCCGGCTGCAGGAAGTCGAGAAAAAATCGGTGATGGTGGCGAGTGCCGATATATATCGTCCCGCGGCGATTGAGCAGCTAAAAACGCTTGCCGCGGAAGTCGGGGCTGATTTCCATCCCAGCAACAGCGAGCAGAAACCGGTCGCGATAGCCCGTGATGCGGTAGTGGCCGCTATCAGGGCTGGCAGCGAGGTGCTGATTCTCGATACCGCCGGTCGCCTCGCCATCGATCAGCAAATGATGGATGAAATACGCGCAATCCATGACGCTGTTGAACCTGCGGAAACCTTGTTCGTAGTCGATAGTATGACCGGCCAGGACGCTGCCAATACGGCCAAGGCATTTGATGATGCGCTGCCGCTTTCCGGTGTGGTGCTGACCAAGACGGATGGAGACGCACGCGGTGGTGCGGCCCTGTCAGTCAGGCATATTACCGGTAAACCGATCAAGTTTATCGGTTCCGGTGAAAAGACCGATGCGCTCGAAGCCTTTCATCCCGATCGTATTGCCTCGCGCATTCTGGGCATGGGCGACATCCTGTCGCTGGTAGAGCAGGCACATGAAAAGGTCGATCATGACAAGGCCGAAAGACTTGCGCGTAAGGTCAAGAGGGGCAAAGGTTTTGACCTCGAGGATTTACGCGATCAGTTTTCCCAAATGGAGAAAATGGGTGGGCTCGGCAGTCTTGTCGACAAGTTACCCGGGATGGGAAGCGGAGTTTCCCAGGCGATGCAAAATCCCGCGCATACCAAACAGATGAAACGCATGGTCGCTATCATCGATTCGATGACGCCGCTGGAACGGCGAAAACCCGAGTTGATCAACGGCTCGCGCAAACGTCGCGTCGCGCAGGGCTCCGGGACTCAGATACAGGACGTTAACCGTCTGCTCAAACAGCACAAGCAAATGCAGCGAATGATGAAGAAGATGGGTAGTAAGGGTGGTATGGCGAATATGATGCGTGGCATGAAAGGGCGCATGCCCCCCGGAATGGGCTTTTAAAGCCGCGATTTTTTAGCAATAGCGGTGTTGTTGGCAATGTGCTCGGACGATCACGTATTGCTCATACGTTCACGTCCTGCGCGCATTGCCGCCTTGCTCTTGCTAAAAAATAGCGACTTTAAATGCCCATTCACTCAAACAGGCTAACTACTTCGGGGATTTTGGAGTCCGCGAGCGCTCCTCAGGGCTGAACCTTTGAGTTGCTAGCGAGAGATCGACCATCACAATTGGAAATTGAAAAACAATAAAAAAAACAGGGCTTTCGTACTTCACAGGCGGGTTTATTTAGGTACAATACGCGGTCTTCTGACCAGAGGGTCAGCGGCATACTGTTGTCTGGTGTCAGATTGCAGATGTTTTGGGTCGATCTGAGGGTCGATTTATTCTGGAGAGTTTTTATGGTTTCAATTCGATTGGCACGCGGTGGCTCTAAAAGACGCCCGTTTTACCACGTCGTGGTGAGCGACAGCCGTTACCCGAGAGATGGTCGATACATCGAACGCGTTGGTTTCTTCAATCCCCAGGCTCGTGGTCAGGAAGAGGAGCTGCGCCTTGATGATACACGTATCGATTACTGGATTTCCAAGGGCGCGCAACCCAGCGAGCGCGTTGCCCACTTGATCAAGGGAGCGCGCAAGGCTGCGGCTTAGTAATATATGGACCAACACGAGGGTGAATTAATCTGTGTTGGGCATATTCTGGGTGCGCAGGGAGTAAAGGGCTGGGTCCGGGTGTTTTCCAATACCAGCCCGCGTGAAAATATAGTGAGTTACAGCCCCTGGTTTATTGAGCGGGGATCTGAGCTCAGGAAAGTGGCAGTGAAAGGCCGTCGGCAGGGTAAGAACGTCATCGCCAGCCTGGATGGGGTCGGGGATAGAAATGAGGCGGAAAATCTGACTGGATGCCAGATTTTTATCGATCCGCAGCAGTTGCCCCAACTGCAAGCAGGGGAGTACTACTGGTCCGACCTGGTCGGGATGACTGTAGAGACCTTGCAGGGCGAATTGCTCGGGGAGATTGCCTCGATGATGGAAACTGGCGCCGATGATGTCATGGTATTAAAAGGCGAACGTGAACGCCTGATACCATTTGCAGTAGATCAGATCGTCAGAGAGGTAGACCTGGACAACCGACGTCTGGTTGTTGATTGGTCACCTGAGTACTGAGATGCGAATTGATGTAATCACGCTGTTTCCCGAACTGGTAGAGCAGGTGATTGGATGCGGGGTTGTGGGTCGTGCCGCCGAGCGGAAGTTACTCGAGTTGCATTGCTGGAACCCACGCGATTATACGCGGGACAAGCACCGCACGGTCGATGACAGGCCATATGGTGGCGGGCCTGGTATGTTGATGAAGGTACAGCCGTTGCAGGATGCGATTAGCGCGGTTCGGGAGAAGTGTCCCGATGCGCGCCTGGTGTATATGAGTCCGCAAGGGAAACCGTTGACACAGCAGCGGCTGGTACGGCAGGTAGAGTCTGGATCGGTGATATTTTTATGCGGCCGATACGAAGGTATCGATGAGCGCCTGATCCAGCGCGAAGTGGACGAAGAGTGGTCGCTTGGTGACTATATCATCAGTGGTGGTGAACTCGCTGCGATGGTTTGCATCGATGCGATGACGCGACTGATTCCGGGTGCTCTCGGGCACGATGAATCGGCGCAACAGGATTCATTTAGTGAAGGTTTGCTCGATTACCCTCACTACACACGTCCAGAAGAGTACCTGGGTGACCGCGTACCACCGGTTTTGATGAACGGTAATCATCGTGACATCGAGAACTGGCGGCAACAACAGGCACTCGGACGTACCTGGCAACGACGGCCTGAACTGCTTCAGCGGATCAGGCTCGATGCAAGGCAACAGGCCCTGCTCGATGAATATATTGCCGAGTCAGAACGGACTCGGAAGCGGTGAATGCTACCGTTTATTAGTGAGTTATTAGAGGATTTGACATGAGCAACATAATTGCACAACTCGATGCGGAACAGATGAAGTCTGATATTCCGGCGTTTTCTCCCGGAGATACCGTGATCGTTCAGGTGCGCGTAAAGGAAGGTACACGCGAACGTTTGCAGGCCTATGAAGGCGTGGTTATCGCCAAGCGTAACAGGGGCATCAACTCGGCCTTTACGGTACGCAAGATTTCGCATGGTGAGGGAGTAGAGCGTGTATTCCAGACCCATAGCCCGCTGATTTCTGAAATCAAGGTCAAGCGTCGCGGCAAGGTGCGTCGCGCCAAGTTGTACTACCTACGCGGACGCACGGGTAAGGCAGCGCGTATCCGGGAAAAGCTGTAAGCTTTATCTCTAGCGAAAATGCAAAAATTAAAAAGCGTGTATGCTCTGGCTGCACGCTTTTTTTTTGAGGCAGTCTAAACAGTGATAACAGTTGTAAGAATATTACTGGTTGTTACCCTGGGAATGGGCCTCGTCATATCGGTCTCTGCCAACGAACGCCTGAACCTGCTGAAAAGTATCTCCGCTTCGGGAGCACCCGGGCTGACCCTGAAAATGCTCGATCAGGCGCAACCCAACTTTGATGAAGATTTATACGAGTGGATTCTGTGGGAACAGGAACGGCTCGCTATCCTGACACAATGGAAACAATGGGATGAACTGCTGGTACGCATCGAAAGACTTCCCACAGATATTCCTAATCAGTTCAAACAACAGGTTACCACCTACCAGGCCAGGGCCTTCCTCGAAACAGGACAAACCATCACCACACGCAAGATCCTGCGACAGCAACTTTGGCTAACCGGTGCTGGCGAATCTTCGGAATACGAAACATGGCGTCGGCAGGTCATCGAATCCTATATCAAGGAAGGCCGCATTGAAGATGCGCGGGTCTCAATGCTGCGTTTCGATCAGGATTTCGATAACTCCGATATCGACTGGTTATTGTTGCGTGCACGAGTGCTCATTGAAGCGGGTAGATACGAGCAGGCGATCCTGGTTTTGCAGGGTCTGGAGGGCTGGCCGGCAAGATTGACCAGCATGCTGGCGAGTTTCAAACATGGCCAGATCGATAAGGGAGAACTCTGGGGGGAGATTAAAAAGCGTAGTGAGAATGAAGAGATTGGGGCTGAGGAGCGAGCCTCGTTGTGGGCACTGGGATACTTCGCGGCACAGCAAATGTCGGCCGTGGATCGCGTTGTCGCGCTGGAGTCGCTTTTTCGTAACGGCGTGCAATCGCCACTGCATTTATTCCAGTTACCGGTTGATCTGTTATGGCAAGCGTATATAGATTATGCGGAGTTGGTCGGCAACCGATCCGAACTTTTACTCGGAGCTGACGACAAATGGCTCGACCTGGCGAACGGGGCGAGCAAGGTGACACCGGTTAAATCGAGATCGCTTTACGCGATGCTGATACTGAGATCGGCAGATAGTGACATCGCAAATCGTGCGGCCAGCGGATATATGCAGACTTTCGCGGAAGTTGATGAAGCCGAGCGCAGCCTGTTGGAAAACCTGTTCAATCGCAGTCAAACCTTCTCCAGCGCACGTAAAATTCCACCCGGGATACGTTATCAGCTGGTTGACCTGGCGTTACGCACCAGCAATATCGAAGAGGCGACTCGCCTGATGTCGGGCCTGAATACCGTTCCGGAAGGTTCCAGCCATTTTGATTGGCAATTGCGTCAATCTCGCGTGCTTATACTCGGAGGTCGCTATGACGAAGGCAACCAGGTACTGCAAAACCTGATTGGCGAGTATCGGGAAGTCAACGTGGAATCCACCGATCGCATACTGCAGGTGTTATTCGATCTGCAAACCGTCAACCTGCACGCGGAGGCGATTGCCCACTTTAACCAGTTGTTGCGCCTGGAGATTGAATCCAAGCAACGGCGCGAAATTTTGTACTGGATAGCAGATTCATACCGAGAACTCGAGAAGTTCGAGCATGCGGCCTTGCTCTACCTGCAATCCGCCATGATGCCTGGGCCGGAATCGATGGACCCATGGGCTGAGACTGCCCGATTCAACGCCGCCGGGAGTTTGCAGGAGTCGGGGCTGGTCGACGATGCCCGTCGGATTTACGAGGATTTACTTCGCATCACCGAGGATGCCACGCGGCGCTCTGTTTTAAATCACAAGATTCAGCAACTGTGGCTCTACCAGGGTATCCAGTAGCCTGTACAGTTGCGGAAAATCTTGTCGTAGAGCTTGAAAACCCAACCTGCAAACCGCATATATTGCCGTTAATTATTACGGAAGCTCTGAACAATTCATCCTGAATTGTCAGAGCAAGAAGAAAAAAAAAATGTGATTTTTGTTTCTCCTTCATTTTCAACGACTTAGCAGTCATTGAAAATGGCGGTGCGTCCCTGCGCCGCGGAAACTCTAATAAATCAGAGTTTCCTTACCTTATCAATCGGAGATTACGAGAGATGACAACAGCCGCCAATACCGAAACCCGGGGCTTTGAAACCGAAGTTAACCAGCTGCTGGACCTAATGGTCCACTCGCTTTATTCCAACAAGGAAATATTCCTGCGTGAATTGATTTCCAATGCCTCTGATGCCTGCGACCGATTGCGTTTTACCGCAATCTCCGATGGAAGTCTTTATGAGGATGACATCGAGTTCAAGATCAAGATCAGTTACGACAAGGACGCGCGCAGCATAACGATTAGTGACAACGGCATCGGTATGACGCGCGAAGAAGTCATCGACCACATCGGAACGATCGCTAAATCCGGGACGCGCTCATTTCTTGATTCGATCACCGGTGACGAAAAAAATGATGCCAAACTGATCGGACAGTTCGGCGTTGGTTTTTACTCTTCTTTCATTGTGGCCGACGAAGTTACCCTGCGTACCCGTAAAGCGGGCGAAGCCGCTGACCAGGGCGTCGAATGGGTATCGGAAGGCAAGGGTGAATACAGCATTACATCATTGGACAAGGCTGGCCGGGGCACCGAGATAACATTGAAGTTACGTGAGGGGGAAGACGAATTTCTGAACGACTGGAAACTGCGCTCGATCATAACGTCTTATTCTGATCACATCGATTTTCCGGTGGTTATGGATAAAACCGTTGAACCCGAAGCAGAGGATGGTGAAACCGTCATCGAAGAGGAGACCGTAAACCAGGCTTCCGCTCTGTGGACGCGATCCAGATCCGATATCAGCGACGACGAGTACAAGGAGTTTTACAAGCATGTCGCGCACGACTTCGAAGATCCCATCGACTGGAGCCACAATCGGGTCGAAGGCACCAACGAATACACTTCATTACTTTATATTCCAGCACGTGCACCTTATGACCTCTACGACCGGGAGTCTCGCTCCGGTATCAAACTTTACGTGCAGCGCGTATTTATCATGGAAGATGCGGACAAGTTGATGCCGCGTTACCTGCGATTTGTGCGCGGATTAATCGATTCAAACAATTTACCGCTCAACGTTTCACGCGAGATACTGCAGGGCAGTAAGGTCATCGACAGTATTCGCAGTGGCTCGGTGAAGAAAGTACTGGGTATGCTCGAAAAGATCGCCAAAAACGATCCGGAGAAGTATCAGAAATTCTGGAAGGAATTCGGCAAGGTATTAAAAGAAGGTCCGGCAGAAGATAACGCGAATCGTGAGAAAATCGGTAAATTACTGCGTTTCTCTTCCACGCATAGTGGCGATGCCGAACAGAATGTGTCGTTGGATGACTACATCGGTCGCATGCAGGAAGGGCAGGACAAGATTTACACTATCGCGGCCGATTCCCATTCTGCTGCCAAAAACAGCCCGCATCTCGAGATATTCCGTAAAAAAGGTATTGAGGTGCTGCTACTCTCGGATCGTGTCGACGAATGGTTAAGCGCACATTTAATGGACTATGAAGGCAAGAAGCTGCAATCGGTCGCCAAGGGTGAACTGGATCTGGGCGAAGATGAAGTCTCCGAGAAAGAATTGGAAGAAAAGTCGAAATCCGCTGAAAAACTGCTAAAACGTATGAAGACGGCACTTGAAGACAAGGCTGCAGATGTTCGGGTTACTAATCGACTCACCGATTCACCCGCCTGTATCGTCTTGAATGAGCAGGATATGGCGATGCATATGCAACGAATTCTAAAGGAAGCAGGTCATGAGTTACCGAGTTCGAAACCGATTCTGGAAATCAACCCTGATCACCCGATTGTGAAAAAACTCGACGCCGAAAAATCGAAGAAGAAGTTTGCAGACTGGTCTGATATATTATTTGACCAGGCGTTGCTGGCGGAGGGCGGTCAACTGGAAGATCCTGCCAGCTTCGTCGCGAAACTGAACAAAATGTTGGTGACCATTGCCAGATAACACAACGATCCGAAAATTTATCCGCCACCCATCCGACGTACCTATTCAGGTAAGCCTGGACTGGGTGGAGGATGACAATGACGAGACCGCAGATCAGACCATCACCAACGTTAGTCTAGGCGGCCTCGCATTTGTATCTCATAAACCACTAGAAGTATTGCAGCGGGTCAGAATCAGTATTCCTGTGCTGAAACAGGATAATCACCTGGTCGGCAATGTCGTCTGGTGTGAGCGCTCTGGCAAGCTTTACGAGATTGGTATCGAGTTCGAAAAATCCAGAGATGTTTTTCGGCTACGCATGATTGAGCAAATCTGCCACATCGAGCACTATCGCATGGAAATTTCAAGACTGGAAGGCCGTGAGCTCAGCGCCCAGGAAGCGGCCGGGGAGTGGATATCCAAGTACGCCGGCGACTTCCCGGCGCTATAGTCTGTCTGTGGGTAGAAAGCCATCAGTCGGCATTATTGGCGCCGGGCTGGCCGGACTCACCTGTGGGACGGCACTGAAAGGCCTGGTCGAAAATATCAGGGTTTTTGAGAAAAGTATTTTCCCCGGTGGCAGATTGGGTCGATTTCGTGCCGGAGAATACGAGTTCAATCATGGCGCACAGTATTTCACGGTCAATAATCCGTTGTTCTGGAATATCGTTTCGGCCTGGCAAACCGAAGGCATTGTGCGCCCCTGGGACGGCTGGATTGTCGAACTGCAAAAAGGCCAGATCATCAATAGCGATATGGCGACACAACGTTTCGTCGGTGTTCCGCACATGCAAATGATTGCGCAATGCATGGCGCGTCAATGTGACCTGGTGACTTCGGCTAACATTTCCGAACTGGAACGACAGGGCGATGGTGTCTGGCGGCTTTTCAACGAACGTGGTGACTACCAGGGGGCCTATGATATTCTCATAGTCGCGACTGCAGCGCACCAGGTGGCTGATCTGTGCCGTTCGATTCCGATGATTGGCGAGCTGGCTGACAAGGTCGATATGACAGCCTGCTGGAGTGGAATGTTCGCATTTGAGCACAAACTCAATATTCCCTACGATGCCGCCTTCGTGCTGGATTCTCCATTGTCGTGGATCTCAAGGTATCAATTCAAGCAATCCGCTAACGATGCAGATTGCTGGGTATTACATGCTTCACCCGAATGGTCACAGCAATACGCGACCAGTTTCCGTGGTCGTGTTATGCATGCCATGCTCGACGCCTTCTGGGAGGCGACCGACCTCAAGATGCATAAGCCAGCCTCCGCCTCGGTGCATTGCTGGAAACACGCTGCCCCTATTAACCCGATTAGAGAGGATTCGTTGTTTGACGAACGGCATGCTGTTGGCGCCTGTGGTGACTGGTGTACAGCACCGCGTATCGAGGGTGCGGTGTTAAGTGGTTTTTCAATGGCAGACAGAATAATGAAGCACGTGCGTAAGGTCTATCCCTGATTACAACTGTGAATAGCCTGCAGCTCAATGAAAGCGAATGAACTGACAGTTCGGTTGGACAAGTGGTTGTGGGCGGCGCGTTTTTATAAAACCAGGTCACTTGCGGGCGAAGCGGTAAGCGGCGGCAAGGTACATTTGGCGGGGCATAGAATAAAACCCTCACGCAAGGTAAAAATTGACGATTGCTTTGAAATTCAGCGTGGCTACGAACGTTTCGAAGTGATTGTTACCGGGATAAGTGAACGTCGCGGATCGGCCAATCAAGCGCAAACCCTGTACCGGGAGACAGACGCCAGTGTCGACAAGCGCAGAAATGAGGCCGA
This sequence comes from Gammaproteobacteria bacterium, assembly GCA_024229615.1. Taxonomy (GTDB): domain Bacteria; phylum Pseudomonadota; class Gammaproteobacteria. Next base: position 25,674 of record JAAESG010000634.1, read on the forward strand.
AAAAAGAAAACTGGCGCTGATGCAGCGGCCCCATTCCAGTGCTCGTCCAGACAAGAAACAGCGCAGGAAGATACGCCAGTTCAACGAAAAACTATGAATCGGGTTTTTGTTTACGGCACCCTGAAACGGGGCCAAAGAAACAATCACTTCCTACGCGATGCCGAATTCGTCAGCAGTTTCAGCACGAAAAAGATCTACTCGATGTACGAGTTTGAGAACTATCCCGCCGTCTGCTTGCGGGGTCGGCATGCGATCGAAGGCGAGATCTACCTTGTTTGTGATCATCAGTTTCAAATGCTCGATGAACTCGAATGGTATCCGCATTTTTACCAGCGTATCGAAATCCCGACAACCCATGGCGATGCCTGGATGTACATCGTCAAACACAAACTCTGCCTCGACAAAAAACAACTCCCCGGTATCTGGCCCTGGTCCTGTGATTCTGTCACCGTTTCCAGCGCTACCCCGATGGCTGCACCGTCGGAAGTCGTTTAGTCAGGAAGGGTTAGTGGGGGGTGGCTTTAATCAGCGAGAGAATACTACTGCGCACCTCGGTGCTGAGCAGGTTGCGCAGATCGAGACTGACATAGTTGAAGCCCTGTTCGAACTCGAGCTGATGTTGGTCGTTCTTCACCAGGTATTCGTTATCCAGCATCGTGGCGATGAAATCGCGGAACAACAGGCGATCGAAAAAGTCGGGGGAATTGATACCATAAATCATCGAAATCTTCTGCGCGAGCAAGTGGCAACGCAGTTCCAGTTCCTCTTCCCGTAACGGAGCTCCAGAGGTTTGCCACAAGACGATGAAGGTCATGTAGTAACGTTCGAGAATCGGTTGCACAATGTGAGCGAGCCTGATCAATTGCATGAACTCGTGGTCACTGCGCCGGGGGCGGCGTAAGTCACTTTCAATCTGTTCGAGCAGGGATTCGCGGATGAGGCTGGATATGCATTCATCGACAATTTCGCCAAGCCTGGACTCCGGCCATTCGAGCTGCAGTTCCGATTTCAGGAATGGATATAGCAGTTTGATTTTACGCTGCACACTGGCACGCGATATGCGTCGAACATTGGTATAGCAACAGGCGATCAAGGCCAGGATCACCAGGCTATGCAAGCTGTTGTTACGATAGTAGCCAATCAGAACCGAGTCCTCCGGTTTCAGGTAAACAATATCGCCGAGTTCGTGCTTGCGGATATGAACGATTTTTCTCCGCGCGATACGCCTGATGCGTTTTTTATTCACCTTGCCCTGGATACGAATCGAGGCGAGGCCGGGGACGCCACGGATCAGTCGGTGATGCAGTTTCGCCTGGCTCACCAGTTCCTCGATCTCGATGCTTTGCCTGGGCGTGGCGAGTAGAATCGTCGCGATCGAATTGACCGGGTTGATCACACAGGCACGGTTGATCCCGTACATGATCTCGCGCGAAAGATGCTGCAGGCTGCTGCGGTACCAATCCGGTTTATGCTCGATTTCCGAAGCACGCACCGACCAGTCTGTACAGTGCTCCTTCAGCAGTGTGTCGAGTTCTATGGGTTCACCGAAACTTGCGGTAACCTTGCCGAAGTGGCCCTTGAGTCTGAATATCGCGCTCAGTGCCCCCAGGGTAGACTCCTTTTTCTTTTTATCTCCATAGAGTTCGCCGAGGTAGGACTTGCCTTCGATCAGCTTATCGTAACCGATGTAAACCGGAACAAAGGCGAGTGGTCGGGCCTGGCTTTTGATATAGGCATCGACGGTCATGCCGAGCATACCGAACTTCGGTTTCAGCATTCTTCCGGTTCGACTGCGTCCGCCTTCGACGAAATACTCAAGCGGTACACCAAGCTCTACCAGCTGATTAACATAGGCTCGCATAACAGCGCTGTAGATCGGGTTGTCCTGGAAGCTGCGGCGGATGAAAAAGGCACCGCCGCCACGCAGAATACGTCCAATTAAAGGAATGTTAAGATTGCTGCCCGCGGCGATATAGGGGATCGCCAGATTTTCGTTGTAAATAACATAGGATAGCAGCAGGTAGTCAACATGGCTGCGATGACAGGGTACATAGACCAGTTGATGAGTGAGTGCGGCCTCGCGAATACGACTAGCATTGAAGATTTCGATGCCCGAGTAAAACCGGCTCCAGAAGGCGCGCAATAAACGCAGCATGACTTCGATCGTGAGTTGCGTGCAGTCGGCGAAGATCTCACGGCAATAGCGATGCGCCCGGGCATAGCTGCGCAGCTTGTCATCGGCTTCTGCGGATATCAGTTTCTGCACGATTTGGTCTTCGATGACCTTTGCTGATAAATGTTTGTGACTGGTAATTTGAGGGCCGAAAGTCGCTTCGCGCTGTTGACGTAACGTCGTGATCAGCAATTCTTGCAAGTCCTGTTCGTCGTCGCCAGATGTATTGACGATTTCTCTGAAATCGAGGGCCTGAGAGAAAATCAGGCGCGCGTTACGGCCGTGAATTAACAGGGTGAAAAACTTGCGCGTGCGCCCGGCCAGCACCCAGGTGTCTGCAAAAAGTATCTGCAGCCAGTTCTTTTGTCGTGCCAGCGGGCGTCCCCAAAAAACCGATACCGGTACAATTTGCAGGTCCAACTCCGCATTCTCGGCAAACGCTCGCATAAAATCGCTTAACATCGGGGAGTGCTTGCGCCGGCGTTTGATCCAGTCGCCGAGCGGGCTGCGTGAAGCCAGGCTATAGACAGAGTGATGCTGGTTCAGGATTTCGATCGAGATGTTTGCGAGTGGGTCGGGGAGCTCACAATCCGCGGTAACGCGTGACAGGACCAGGAGATCGCTCAAGCCCCGGTCGGCAAGCACGTAGAGCGTCGGTCGTTGCGGATCCAGAACCGCAGCAGGATCGTCTTCCGGAAAAACTTCTACCCTGACCCAGAGAAACAATATCCAGCGTAGAAATTGATTAAGCTGCTTTTTCAACGGGAACCTGTTGTTTAACGACAAGTCACAATAATAACCTCTTGGAGCCGAACTTAATGGAAAAAATAAAGCTGGAATTTGAAAACGCATCAGGCGATAGACTCACAGGATTACTCGAACTGCCAGAGCGGGCCGCAAATTATTACCGAACTGCTTGAGCCAGGAGCGATCTAAAACTGCTGTATCAAACGTGCGCCGAAACTGATATCGGGTGCGCTGCCGACCAGGATATCTTCAGAGAAAAACAGGTCGAGCCGATGATTCTCGATCAGGTTAAGAAAGCCCAGTCCGAGTTGAATCTGCAGCGAATTACCGAAAGCCTTGAGTTCGCTGTCTTCGATTGTCTGACTATGCAGGTCAAACTGGACAGTGCCGACGATGCTGTTGCTGAATCGGTAATCGACGCCCAACTGGGCCAGCCAGATCTGATTTGCGACCAGTCCTTGCAGATTGCCTTCATCTCCGGGCAGGCTCAGACCGACCAGTCCGTAAACCGACATTGTGGTGTCGATCTGCTTTTCGTGGACAATCCACAGAGCGAGATCGATGGCCTCGTTACCGCTGAAATCGGATTCGGAGCCGCTGGGTAACTCGATTCCAACGAAGTATCCGGGTTCGCCGGGCTTCTGGTTTCCGACTGCAAAAGCGATATCACCTATCCCGCTACTAGCGCTGGATTGCGAATATTCAACAACACCGTCACGCGAGTATTCGATATTTACTTTGTTCTCGGGAAAGTCGCTCCGTTTGCCGCCAGGCAGTCCAAAAAAATCGTGCCAATCTTCAATCAATCCATCAAGCTCTCCGCCGCTGTTGGCGATAAAAGGGATGCTCACCCGCAGTAACCAGCTATCGTTACGGTAACTGAAGCCAAGTTCATAGCGATAGTTCTCTACGTCGATGATCAGGTCTTCATCACTTTTGCTTTGATCCTGAAGGGTATTGGTGATCAGAACACTGTGGTCAACCAGCCAACCGTTGGAATCACCAAAAGGAGCATGGCTTGGCAGGTAAAACTGCAGTAGCATCGGATTCAGATCTCGCGTTGCCAGGCCCGTGGCCGCGAGCACCCATTCGCTGCGACTAAAAAGAAAAATTACGCTGGCAAAGGCAAGCGCTTTAGTCGGGTTCATAGTCGCCGTGTTCGCGCGTGGCGAGAAACTCGATATCTGGCCAGCGTTCTTCGGTCATCGTCAGATTTACCCGCGATGGGGCCACGTAGGCAAGGTCGCCGGCGTGATCGAGCGCAAGATTGCCGCGCATCTTGTGCTTGAATTCCTCGAGCTTCTTGTTGTCGCCAGAGGATACCCAGCGAGCGGTATTCACATTAACCGCCTCGAACTGGCATTCCACCCCGTATTCGTCCTTGAGCCGATGTGCAACCACGTCGAATTGCAGCACGCCGACCGCTCCGAGGATCAGGTCGTTGTTGGCGAGCGGTCTGAAAAGCTGGGTCGCGCCTTCCTCGCACAACTGCGTCAGTCCTTTCAACAGGGCTTTCATTTTTAGCGGATCCTTGAGTTGTGCCCGGCGGAATAATTCTGGTGCGAAATTCGGGATACCCGTAAAAACAAGCGGCTCGCCCTGGGTGAAACTGTCGCCGATACGGATCGTGCCATGGTTGTGAATACCAATAATATCACCGGTGTAAGCTTCTTCAATGTGGCCTCGATCAGCCGCAAAAAAGGTCAGTGCATCAGGGATTTTCATATCCTTGCCGATGCGCACATGGCGGACCTTCATGCCCCGGGTGTACTTCCCGGAACAGATGCGCATGAAGGCGATGCGATCTCGGTGCTGCTTGTCCATGTTAGCCTGGATTTTAAAAACAAAGCCGGTGAGCTTGTCTTCATCCGCGGATACCCTGCGGCTACGCGTAGCGCGGGGCATCGGTGGAGGGGCATACTGGTTAAATGCATCGAGTAACTCAGCCATACCGAAATTATTGATGGCCGAACCGAAGAAAACCGGGGTGAGCTCTCCGGTGAGGTAGCTGTCGAGATCAAATTCACTGGAGGCGCCTCGCACCAGCTCTATTTCCTCGCGAAAATCACCGGCCATCGCACCCAGAATCTGGTCGAGTTTGGGATTGTCGAGCCCTTCGATCACTTCGCCCGAGCTTATCTTGTCGGCATCGCTTGCGGAAAACAGGTGCACCGAATCGTTGAGCAGATGGAACACGCCTTTCAGGCTTTTACCCATACCGATAGGCCAGGTAATCGGTGCGCATCGTATCTTCAGCACATCCTCGACTTCGTCGAGCAGATCGATAGGATCACGACCCTCTCGATCGAGTTTGTTGATGAAGGTGATGATCGGGGTATCACGCAGACGGCAGACATCCATTAGTTTGATTGTGCGTTCTTCGACTCCTTTGGCGCAGTCGATAACCATCAGCGCCGAGTCTACCGCGGTCAGTGTCCTATAGGTGTCTTCCGAAAAATCCTCATGCCCCGGGGTATCCAGCAGATTGATAATGCTATCGCGGTAAGGAAATTGCATAACCGACGATGTGACCGAGATACCACGCTGTTTTTCGAGCTCCATCCAGTCGGAGGTAGCGTGCCGGGCCGCTTTGCGGCTCTTTACCGTACCGGCCATCTGAATTGCCTTGCCATACAGTAGCAATTTTTCGGTAACCGTAGTCTTGCCCGCATCCGGATGCGAAATAATCGCAAAGGTACGGCGTCGACGCATTTCGTCATTGTCTGACATTTTAAAATCCAAAAATGAACCGGGGTCTGTTAACGGGCCCTAGTTGCCGTGTGATTCGATTTGTACAGGGATATGCCTTGCAAAGAGCAATGCATCCTCTCGACCCTCGGGCGCCGGGTAGTAATCCTTGCGACATCCGATTTCATTAAAACCGGCAGCATTATAGCAACTTATCGCGGCGCTATTGCTGGGGCGCACTTCGAGCAGCATGGTTTGTGCATCTTTCTGGCGCGCTTCTTCAACCAGGAACTCGATAAACTGATGACCGAAACCCTTGCGCTGGTACTGCTTGGCGATCGAAAGATTGAGCATATGACTTTCACCTGCGGTAACGCTGATCACGGCATGCCCGACGATGCTCAGCTGCTGTTGAGCCAGCCAGCATTGATATCCGACCCGAATACAGTCGCTGAAAATCCTCTCGGTCCACGGAAATTCGTATACTTCGTGCTCGACCATCATGACTTGCTCGACGTCTTCGAGTTGCATACGCCTGAAACCCAATACTGAATCGTTCATTGCAGCATTTGGTGCAACAGTTTCAGATCCTGCCAGGCGATGGCCTTGGCTGAAGGGTTGCGCAACAGATAGGCGGGATGATAGGTAACCTTGAGCGGGATATCGGTACCGGGCAGCTTGTGCATTTCTTTTATCAACTTGCCAACCGGTAGATTGCTAGCCAGCAGATTATGCGCGGAAACCCGGCCGACCGACAGAATCACCCGGGGGGAGAGCTGTTCAATTTGGGCCTCGAGAAAGCCGCGACATTGTCGTGTCTCATCCTGTTTCGGGTCGCGATTATTAGGTGGTCGACATTTGACGATGTTGGTGATGAAGACTTGTTCACGGGATATTCCGATTGCTGCCAGCATACGATCCAGCAGTTGACCCGAGCGACCGACAAATGGTTCTCCACGAATATCTTCATCGTGCCCGGGGCCCTCGCCAACAATCAACAGGTCTGCCCGAGTATTGCCTATGCCAGGAACCTTCTGGGTACAGTTGCTTGCCAGCGCACAGGCCTCGCATCCCTGTATTGCCGAGTTGATCGAGTCCCAGGAGTCAAGCCTGGGTACAGATGGTGGTATCGTAGAAGAATCCTGAATAGAATCTGCGGCAACAGTGGCAGAAGGTGCCAGATCAGGCTTCATCAGCTCGGCTTCGGTATTTTTTGGCAGGCTCTCCGGTTGATTCTCTGTTGTATGAAACTCGACACTGTCCCCTATACTCGTACCGCCGGTATCGAGTTCCGTTTTGGGCTCTATGTCGTTGTTACGATCGCGCTCGGCCCAAAACTGAATTCCGATTCCTTTCAGACAGCGTTGTTGCCGGTTGGTCAACATAGAGGTTCACACATCTCCCAGTTGAGGATGGGTGCGACCGGCGCTGTTGATCACCTTGTTCAACGCATTGATATAGGATTTCGCCGAGGCGATGACAATGTCCGTGTCGGCACCTTGTCCGTTGATGACCTGTCCATCTTTTTCGACCCTGACGGTGACTTCACCTTGGGAGTCGGTTCCGGTGGTAATCGCATTAACCGAGTAAAGCTGCAGTTTGACGCCGGTTTGAGTGAGTTTCTCGATCGCCTTGAAACAGGCATCAACCGGGCCATCGCCACTGGCCACGGCCTGTTGCTCCGCACCATCGATGTTAAGCGTCATGGTAGCGCTCGGGATTTCACCGGTTTCGCAACACACTTTGAGACTAACCAGTTTGATGGTTTCGTTTTCGGTCTCGAAAGTCGCTTCGTTTACCAGGGCTAACAAATCCTCGTCGAATATGTCGTGCTTCTTGTCCGCCAGGGTTTTGAAGGCGGCAAACACTTCGTTCAACTCTTCCTCGGAAGCGAACTGGATATTCAGTTCAGCCATGCGGGACTTGAAGGCATTGCGGCCTGAATGTTTGCCCAGTACTAGCTTGTTGGTGGTCCAGCCCACATCCTGGGCGCGCATGATTTCATAGGTTTCACGCGATTTCAGGACACCATCCTGATGGATGCCCGATTCATGTGCGAAAGCATTAGCGCCAACAATTGCCTTGTTTGGCTGTACCGTGAAACCGGTAATGCCCGATACCAGTTTTGAGCAATTCATGATTTGCGTCGTATCGAGATCGGAATCGCATCGGAAAATATCCTGCCGGGTTCGGACTGCCATTACGATCTCTTCAAGCGATGCGTTACCGGCCCGTTCACCGAGGCCGTTAATCGTACATTCCACCTGGCGCGCACCGTGTAATACTGCGGCCAGTGAATTACCCACAGCCAGGCCCAGATCATTGTGGCAATGCACCGAAAATACAGCCTTGTCCGAGTTCGGCACGCGTTCCATCAAGTCACTGATCAAGGCTCCGAACTGATGCGGGACGTTGTAACCAACCGTATCGGGAATATTGATCGTGGTTGCGCCTTCGGCGATAACCGCCTCGATGACACGACACAGAAAATCCGCTTCGGATCGGCCAGCGTCTTCAGGAGAAAACTCGATATTGTCGGTGTACTGGCGCGCCATACGAACTGCAGCCACGGCAGCTTCGACCACCTGATCAGGCGACATGCGCAGTTTTTGTTGCATATGAATCGGCGAAGTCGCCAGAAAAGTATGTATGCGGCCGGAATTGGCGGATTTGATCGCTTCGCCTGCGCGTTCGATATCAACCTGCTTGGCGCGTGCGAGCCCGCAGACCGTGCTGTCCTTGATGATCTTCGCAACCGATTTAACCGATTCGAAATCACCGTCACTGGCGATTGGAAATCCGGCTTCGATAATGTCGACTTTCATCAGTTCCAGAGCGCGTGCGATACGAATCTTTTCATCGCGGGTCATGGATGCGCCGGGACTTTGCTCGCCGTCGCGCAAGGTCGTATCAAAAATGATTAATCTGTCTTTGATCAGAGACTCCTTACATTGTTGCCGGGTTAATGTATCGGGATCAAGCCTCAGGTCCGCTGTCGTCACTCGTTTCAGACATGCGCATTCGCTTGCGATTCCAGCGAAACAGGGAAAGTATCGGTCCCGACAACATGTACAGGAAAAAGAACGAGAACAACACGGTAGCGGTCTCGATCGAAAGAAATACAAACACCAGCATTACCACGAGCAGGGACACGAAAGGAACCTTCTCGCGTAAATCAAAATCCTTGAAACTGTAGTACGAAAACCGGGAAACCATCAGAATGCCAGCCGCGGAAGTCAACAGCAGAGCGGCGTAGCTGACATCTTCGCCTATGATATCGTAACTCTCACAAACCCAAATCGATCCCATGACGACCGCGGCTGCCGCCGGACTGGCGAGTCCCTGGAAATAGCGTTTGTCGGCGACGCCAATCTGGGTGTTAAAACGTGCCAGTCGTAGTGCGGCACAGGTTGCATAAATGAAGGCTGCCAACCAGCCCAGTTTACCCATCATAACCGAGACGTCGCGCAGGTAAATCAGAGACCACATGTAGACAATCAATGCCGGGGCGACGCCGAAGGAAACCATGTCGGAGAGACTGTCATATTCAGCGCCGAAGGCCGATTGAGTATTGGTCATGCGAGCCACGCGACCATCGAGACCATCGAGCAATCCGGCCAGAAAAATCGAGATTGCGGCAATTTCAAAGCGCCCGCTCATGGCCGCTATAATGGCGTAAAACCCCGCAAACAGAGCTGCCGTAGTGAACGCGTTGGGCAAAAGGTAAATGCCCTTCCGCATATTTTTTCGCGCTTCTTTGGGATTGCTATCGTCCATAGGTCTCAGGCGGGCGCGGGCGCCCGCTATCGATACTAGTTTTTAGACTTGTCGACCAGTGCATTCGCGCTAAGCCATGGCATCATCGAGCGTAGCCGGGCTCCAACCTGTTCGATTTCGTGTGCCGCGTTGTTACGCCGGCAAGCTGTCATGCTCGGATAGTTTGACTGACCTTCCGCTATGAAACTCTTGGCGTAGTTGCCGTTCTGGATATTGTCCAGGCACTCCTTCATCGCCCAGCGACTCTCTTCGTTGATGATTTTCGGGCCGGTACTGTATTCGCCAAACTCGGCGTTGTTCGAAATCGAATAATTCATGTTGGCGATGCCGCCTTCGTGAATCAGGTCGACGATTAGCTTGAGTTCGTGCAGGCATTCGAAATAAGCCAGCTCCGGAGCATAGCCCGCTTCGACCAGGGTTTCGAATCCGGCCTTGACCAATTCTATGGTACCGCCGCAGAGCACTGTTTGTTCACCAAACAGGTCGGTTTCGGTTTCGTCCCTGAAGGTAGTCTCGATAATGGCGGTGCGTCCTCCGCCAATACCGGCAGCATAAGAAAGCGCCAGATCCCTGGCCATGCCGGAGGCGTCTTGTTGAATGGCGATCAAGTCCGGTATACCACCACCTTTGACAAACTCCGAGCGTACCGTGTGACCCGGTGCCTTGGGTGCGATCATGATGACGTCGAGATCGGCACGTGGCTCTACCTGGTTAAAGTGGATCGCAAACCCGTGAGCAAATGCCATGGCGGCACCTTGTTTGATATTGGGCTCGATTTCGTTGACGTAAAGATCGCGTTGGAATTCGTCCGGAGTCAGGATCATGACTACATCTGCCTCGCGAATCGCGTCGGCAGTATTCTTTACGCTCAGGCCCGCGGCCTCTGCCTTGGCGGCAGAACTGGAACCTTCACGCAGTGCAACAGTGACGTCAACACCCGAGTCCTTGAGGTTATTCGCGTGTGCATGGCCCTGTGAGCCATAACCCACAACGGTCACTTTCTTGCCCTGGATGATGGATAAATCACAATCCTTATCGTAATAAATGTTCATAACTGCCTCGTGTCGCACATGGTTAGTGTTTTGTTATAGAAAAATATTGTAATCGTGTTTACAGGGTTAAAGCCTTCTCGCCGCGCAGTATACCCATGGAGCCGGAGCGCACAACTTCGATAATGTTATTTTCATGCATTGCGCCGATATAAGCGTCGAGTTTTTCTCCGGAACCGGTTAGCTCGATACAAAAGGTAGTGTCGGTGACATCAATTATACGCGCACGGAAAATATCCGACAGGCGCTTAACTTCGCCGCGTTGGGAATCCCCTTCGGCCTTGACCTTAACGAACATCATTTCACGTTCGATAAAATTACCTTCGGTAAAATCCTGCAGCTTAACCACATCGATGAGTTTATTGAGCTGCTTGGTTATCTGCTCGATAATCCGGTCTGAACCCGTCGTGATAATGGTCA
>JAAESG010000635.1 GCA_024229615.1 Gammaproteobacteria bacterium
TCCGAACATGGGTTGCCGGTAACTGCAAGCAAGGTTCGCAGTGGTCGCAAAATACAGGCAGGGCACGACCTCTCGTCGTCTCGCTACGAAAGCTGGTGAGAAATGCAGGCTAGCAATCCTGGTAGCCACTCGCCAGGCACTGGATGGCGAGTTCTCTGGCTTTGTCCAACTGGGGTGAGGTCAATTTGGTACTGATACTCTCGCGGTTACCACTCGCGCTACTATGACCCAGCGATGCAGCGATACTCCACCACATGTGCGCGCGAACATAGTCCAGCGCCACGCCTTCACCGTTGCCATACTTGGCTCCGAGGTTGGACTGCGCATCAGGATTGCCCTGGGTAGCGGCCTGGCGGTACCAGTAAACGGCAATTTCGTGATTGACGGGTACGCCAAGGCCCCTGGAGTGCATTGCACCGAGGTTGTTGCGTGCCGCGGAATGTTCCTGTTCGGCAGCGAGTCTGAACCACTTGACGGCTGTTTCGTAGTTGCGAACAACGCCTTGCCCATTCTGATGGATTTTGCCCAGCCTGAAGTAGGCGGGGATATGCCCTTGGTCGGCGGCCAGCTGAAACCACTTAAAGGCGGCTTTGTAGTCACGGGTGACACCCGTTCCCTTGTGATATCGGGTGGCGATGTTAAATTGTGCGCGCAGGTTGCCCTTTTTTGCTGCCAGTTCGATCCACCGAGAGGCGGTCGTTTCATTGCGCAGAACACCCTTGCCATTGGCATACATCCACCCCAGATTGAACTGGGCCAGGCTAATGCCCTGATCGGCGGCGCGCCGAAACCACCTGGCTGCGGCCCTGTCATCACGCGCTACTCCCTGTCCCAACTGATATCGGGTACCGAGATTGAACTGGGCGTGAGCGTTGCCCTGTTCAGCCGCCAGCCGGTACCAGTTGACGGCTTCTTTATTATCCAGCTCGACGCCGTGACCGTTCTGGTACATCGTACCCAGGCTGTTCTGGCCATCGGTATCGCCTTGCTCGGCCGCCAACCGATACCACTTGACCGCTGATTTATAGTCGCGTTTTACGCCCTGCCCAAATTCATACATCGAGCCCAGATTTGTCTGCGCGACTGCATGGTTCTGTTTCGCCGAGAGGCGATACCATTTGACCGCGATCTTTTCATCGCGTGCCACCCCGTGCCCATTTTCATACATCGAACCCAAATTATTCTGTGCATCGGCGTCCCCCTGTTTGACCGCCAGGCGGTACCACGCGATTGCCTTATTATAATTTTGCGGGACACCGAGGCCCTTGGAATACATCGCTCCCAGGTTATTCTGTGCCTGGGCATCACCGCGTTGCGCGAGTGGTCCCCACTCCTTGACTGCGGTCACATAGTCTTTGTCCAGGAAAGCTTGTACGCCGGCGGAAAAATCGGCTGCTGTCGCGGAAAATCCGAGAGCAAGGTAGAGTAAAACAGGTAAAACACGGGATCCTCTCATACAGTTTTAATTGCAGTCAGCCTGAAGATTTTTAAATTTGAAAGGTTAGCGAAACAATTGTTTTCCAACGCTATATATTAATCACCGCAATCGAACAAAGCCAGTGTTCCCCCGGATTGCCAGCCTGGCTCCTGGCAGAAAAGTTGCGACGGATTTGTCAGAACCCGGCAGCATGGCCGTCCTTGCGTGGATCGGAGCCACCCTGTAATACCCCGTTCTCCCAGTCGATGACGATCGCCTGACCACCACCCCAGGAAGTCTCTGCGCCGACTAGCTCGTGCCCTCTGGCGGATAGTTCGGCGCGTGCCGCTGCGGACACCCCGGTTTCGACTTCGAGTACGCCGGCGTATAGAAAAAAGCGTGCCGCGTCCAGCGCTTCCTGGATATCCATGCCATAGTCGATCCAGTTGGAGAGCACATAACTCTGCCCCATCGCCTGGTACTGGCCGCCCATGACACCGAAGCTGAGAACCGGTTTACCTTGCCGATAGACCATTGCTGGAATGATGGTGTTCAGTGGTCGTTTACCGCCTGCGAGCTGGTTGAAATGGCCAGCCTCGAGACTAAAGCCTGCGCCACGGTTGTTCAGATTGATTCCGGTCGTTCCAGCGACCAGGCCGCTGCCCCAGGAATGAAAAACACTGTTGATGAAAGAACAGACGTTGCGATCCTTGTCGACCACGCTCAGATACACCGTATCACGGTGATTCGGCAGCGCTGACTCGACCGGTTGGCTCAGTGCTTTGTTCATGTCGATACGGGCGTACTGGCTGCGTGCGAAGTCGTTCGATAGCAGAAGTTCAACCGGCAGCTCGTTGAAATCCGGATCCGCAACGAATCGATCGCGCTCGGCCATTGCCAGGGTAAACGCTTCGCTCAACAGGTGAATGTGATCGGCACCCAGATGCGCTAACCCGGCGACATCGGTTTGTGCCAGAATATTCAGCGTCATCAAGGTCGTGATACCCTGACCGTTGGGTGGAATTTCGAACACGTCGAAACCTCGGTAATTGCTGGTGATCGGCTGCACCCATTCCGATTTGTGGTTGGCCAAATCGTCGAGGGTCAATAAGCCGTCCAGGGTATCGCTAAAACACACCATTTCCTCGGCAATTGCGCCCTGGTAAAAGCCGTCACGTCCCTGTTTGGCAATACTGCGCAGGCTATGCGCCAGATCTGGCTGGCGGTGGATTGTGCCGGCCGGCGGCGCCTTGCCGTCGACCAGGTAAGCTACGTTCGCTTCGGCAGTCTGAGCTAGCAATGCCTCGCTGCCTTTCCAGTTGGCGGCGATGATCGGGGTCACAGCGTAGCCCTTCTCCGCGTAGTGAATGGCGGGCTGCAGCAGCGTCGAGAAATCGAGGTTGCCGAATTTTTGGTTTGCTTCATGCCATGCGTCGATCGCGCCGGGCACGGTCACCGTGAGGATGCCTTTCTCCGGCATGGTCTCGAATCCGCGCGCCATGATCGCCTCCGCAGAAGCGGCTGCCGGCGCGCGACCGCTGCCGTTAAGCGCATGCAATTGACCGCTGGCCGCCTCATGGTAGAGGATGAAACAATCACCGCCGATACCAGTCGAGTAGGTTTCTACCACCGACAACACGGCACTTGCGGCGATTGCCGCATCGAGTGCGTTACCACCATCATGCATAACCCGGAGGGCGGTTTCGGTCGCTATTGGCTGGCTGGTGGCGGCCATCGCATCTGTTGACATAACGACCGAACGGCCAGGGAGTTGGGTGTTTCGCATGCTTTTATGTCTGAATTACCAGGGCGCGTATTATAACCCGACTGTCATGCGATGACGCTATATCGAAAACGCGAATTTACCCGGGATAAGTTATGGCAGCCTTACTAGCGAAGCAATTCTGGCTTCCTCGATAATCCAGTTGCGCACTTGTTGCGCGCGTCCGAGAGGCTGGTTCGGTCAGATCAGATCAGGTGAAACTCTTCATCAGTTATCCAACTTTGTGGCATCACCGGTACCAGCAGCCGGCTGCGTATCAATGCTGCAACCACTTCCAGCTGTCGGATGGCGAGACTGACCGCCGGCTGCGAGACGCCGAGCTCGACTGCAGCCTGGGTAAACGACATAAGCCTGCCGCATACCTTAAACACGAAAAGATGGCGCAGCTCATTCATCATTACGTATAAACCATATTTAGCGGTCACAACCGAGTTTTGTGGGGTTATAATCCAAAACCTGGCACTGAGGGGTTTAGCGTGAACGAAATGGCAGCGAGCAGAAATGCACCTACCGGCGGACGCCGTCGTGGAGGTCGCAATCGCGAACGTGCACAAACGATTGCTCCCGCTTTCATCAAACGCCAGGTTCCGTTTTATGAGTTTCTCGATGAAGAGGGCATCGTCAAGCTGGAAGATCAGGCCGACTGGATTATTCAGGAGATCGGACTCGAATTTCGAGACGACCCCAAGGCACTTCAAATTTGGAAGGTGGCCGGTGCCAATGTCAAAGGGACACGGGTGCGACTGGAGCGAGGCCTGGCACGCGAACTTTGTAAAACTGCCCCGACTGAATTTACCCAGCACTCGCGAAATCCCGATAACAGCGTTCACATCGGTGGCAACGCCCAGGTGTTCGCCCCGGTCTATGGTCCGCCCTTCGTGCGCGATCTTGAAGGCGGGCGCAGATACGGTAGTTTCACGGATTTCGAGAATCTGGTTAAAATCATTTCCCAGCCTGCATCACTGCGGACTGGTCATCGTCGAACCCTGCGATTTACCGGTATCGAAGCGCCACCTGGATATGGTGTACGCACATATATCGAAAAACGAAAATCAGAAATATCGGACGCCTGGTACTAACCGGCAGGGGTAAAAAAATGGAAACACATGCGAAGGTGGTTATCATTGGTGGCGGCGTGGTTGGCTGCTCAATCCTGTTTCACCTGGCGCGTTTTGGCTGGAAAGACTGTGTTCTGCTGGAACGCAATGAACTGACATCGGGTTCGTCCTGGCATGCGGCCGGGCAAATTCACACGATATCTTCCGACCCGAATATTTCAAGGCTACAGGGATACACCATCAAACTGTACCAGGAACTCGAAGAACTCTCTGGGCAATCGGTGGGCCTGCACAGTACAGGTGGTTTTTACCTGGCGTCGAACAAGGACTGGTATGACTATCTGAAACGTGAACGCTCCAAGGCCCGATACATGGGCCTGGACCAGGAATTTATTTCACTCGAAGAGGTCGCGGACCTGCATCCGTTGATCGACCCCAGGCGATATATCGCTGCACTATGGGATCCACTGGACGGTGACATCGATCCCTCCGGTGTGACCTACGCTTACGCCAAGGCGGCGAAGAAACTCGGTGCCAGCTACCATACTCACGCCGCGGTTATCGAAACCAGTCAAAGACTCGATGGCAGTTGGGATGTGGTCACCGCCGACGGTACGATTAACGCCGAGCATATCGTCAATGCCGGTGGTCTCTGGGCGCGTGAAGTCGGGCATCTTTCCGGTCTCAATTTGCCGGTGCAGCCGATGGAGCATCATTACCTGATCACTGAAGCCATACCACAGATCGTCGAACGCGAGGAACGTCTGCCGGCCGGTATCGACTACGAAGGCAATATGTACTTCCGACAGGAAGGGCAAGGTATGTTGCTCGGCACCTACGAACCCATCGCTACGCCGTGGTCGCTGCAGGGCACGCCACAGGATTTTGGTCACGAGCTGCTCGAACCACAACTTGATCATATTGCCGAACGCCTCGAACTGGGCTTCGAGCGGATACCGGCGCTTGCCGAGGCCGGCATCAAGGATATGATCAATGGGCCATTCACCTTCGGTCCCGACGGCAACCCGATGATCGGACCGGTGCCCGGCATGCGTAATTACTGGACCGCAGTCGGCGTCATGGCGGGCTTTTGTCAGGCGGGCGGTGTCGGCAAATGTCTCGCCGAATGGATGATCGAAGGTGAGCCCGAAGTCGATGTCTGGGCGATGGATATCGCGCGCTTCGGCGATTACGCCTCGCCCGATTACGGCAGCATCAAGTCTACTGAAAATTACGAGCGACGTTTCGTTATGACTTTCCCTAACGAAACCCTGCCCAAGGGGCGGTGTCAGCGAACTACGTCGATTTACGATCGTCTGAGGGCGAAAGGCGCGGTCTGGGCGGACAGCTTTGGGCTCGAACACGCTCTCTGGTTCGCCGATGGTCCCGAGGATGCACATGAAGAGCCGACATTTCGGCGCTCACGCGCGCATGATTACGTCGCGCGTGAAGTGAAAGCAGTGCGTGAGCATGTAGGCCTGATCGAAATCGCGAACTTCGCCAAGCACTCCTTTGTCGGAGCCGATGCGCGTCGATTTCTCGACTATGTCATGGCAGGGAATGTGCCCGGGACGGGTCGGATAACGCTGAGCCCGATGCTGACGCACAAGGGCAAGCTCTACGGTGATCTGACGATTGCCTGTCTCGGTGACGAAGAGTTCATGGTCTTCGGTTCAGGTGCGGCGCAGGAAATGCATCGACGCTGGTTCGAGAGTCACCTGCTAGATTTCGATCTGCGATATCGTAATGAATCGAGCCGATATCACGGTATTGGCCTGTCGGGTCCGAAGGCGCGTGAACTATTGTCTCGTCTCAGTCGTGACGACGTTTCCGGCGAGGCGCTCAAGTTTCGCGATATTCGTCGAACTTTCGTCGCCGGGGTGCCAGCGCTGCTGACGCGCCTGTCATTCTCGGGTGAGCTCGGTTATGAAATTTACGTACAACCCGAGTACCAGCTCAGGCTATACGAATCGATTCTTGAAGCCGGCGCCGACCTAGGCCTGCAGCACTACGGCGCGCGCGCCTTAATGAGCATGCGACTGGAAAAGAACTGGGGAGTGTGGACGCTCGATTTTCGTCCGGACTTCACCGCGGCGCAGTCAGGGCTGGATGCCTTCATCAACTGGGATAAGGACTTTATAGGCAAGGAAATGGCAGCAAAAGAACGCGATAAAGGTCCAGCTATCCGGCTAGTAGCGATGACCATCGAAACCGATGACATCGATGTGTCCAACGATGAAGCGATTTTGAAGGATGGCGAATGCGTTGGATATGTTACTTCCGGCGGTTATGCCCACCACGTGCAGCAGTCGATGGCACTCGGTTATGTGCCGAGCGAACTGGCCGTCGCCGGGACCGGGTTTGAAGTCGAGATCAATGGTGAAATGTATCCTGCAATAATAGTCGACGAAGCCCTGTATGATCCAAGTGGCGCCAAAATGCGCGCCTAGGAGCCTGTAGCTGAGGGCAGCTAGCGGGTGATGGATTGCCTGTGCCAGGCATCGGGCGGGTCATTGGAAATCACCTGCAGGGACGCTGCAAGCCAGCCAGGAGATTTGTGCTGCCGCAACGCTGCGAAATGGGCTAGAATCTGCGCTCCAGCCAGCGCGAGATCACAATCATAAGGAGTCTAGCCGGCGCATGAAAAACATTATGAAGAGCAAGTTTGCACTCATCATCGCGCTGCT
Organism: Gammaproteobacteria bacterium; assembly: GCA_024229615.1. Lineage (GTDB taxonomy): Bacteria > Pseudomonadota > Gammaproteobacteria. The sequence continues at coordinate 6,946 of JAAESG010000635.1, forward strand.
CATCGCGATTCTTTTGGCGGTGATTCTTGTCAAATGCAAAGCGCCGCTGCAACATGTTGCGGTTGAAATGCCGAGCAGATTGGTTGAAGTTATCGCTGCACGGGAGATGCCGTTCCGTACCCGTATCACCGCTTATGGCAATGTTGAGCCCGCTATCACACTGAATGGTATGGCTGAGGTCAGCGGTAAAATTAGCTATGTACACCCGAATCTGAAGGCGGGTGAAACCATCCCGGCGGGCACCCTGGTGGTGCGTATCGATGCCGAGGATTATGCACTCACGCTGAAACAGACCCGGGAAGATTTAAAGTCGAGCAAGTCTTCGTTGCAGGAACTCGAAGAAGAGGAAAAATCAACACGTCGCTCGTTAAAACTGGCGCAGAGAAATCTCGAGGTTGGCGAGGCCGAACTTGCCCGTATCGAGGATATCTACAAGAAGCAACTCATCGCTAAATCGGCACTGGATGCCGAACAGCAACAAACTATCCAGCTGCGTCAGCAGGTCGAAGACCTGCAAGGTCGTTTGAATGGCTACGACAGTCGCCGAAATTCAATTGTGGCGCAAATCGCTCGTGCCGAACAGGAGGTGCAAAATCGCACCACGATACTCGGACGCACCGAAATTACGCTGCCTTTCGATGCCCGTATCGGACCGGTCAGCGTCGACAAGAGCGAGTTTGTCGCGGTCGGGTCGTTATTGTTCGAGGCCATGGATCTCAAGGGTGTCGAAATCAGCGCGCAATTGTCGATGAGCTCGATGCGAAAGCTGGTTAGTCATCTGGAAGGGCAGACCGAAGTGGCCCGGCAATTTACCCTCACCGGTGGACGAATCAACGAAAGCCTTGGGCTTAGTGCCCGCGTCAGGTTGGTAAGTGATATGCCTGGTGCGGTCTGGGATGCGAAGGTGCTGCGCATTAGCGAGGCGATCGATGTAACCCGTCAGACGCTCGGTATCGTGGTCGGGGTCGATAACCCTTACGAGAAAATTATTCCGGGCCAGCGACCGCCACTGCTCAAGGGCATGTATACCGCAGTCGACCTGTACGCACCATTGCGCCAGGCCATGGTGATTCCGCGCAGGGCGCTGCACGAAGGCAGGGTCTATATCGCCAACCGCGAAAACAGGCTGGAAATCCGGCCGGTAGAAATACAACTGGTACAGGGCGATATGGTGGTGATTCGTGGCGGTCTCGAAGTCGATGAACGCGTCATCATTACCGATCTGATCCCGGTCATCGAGGGGATGCCGTTACAGGTAAGTACGGCGGCTCAGGTCGAGACGGAGATGCGCCAGCGAGCGGTTGGAGAAAGTCAATGACACGATACTTTGTGGCCCACCCGACGGCCGCGAATATACTGATGTTTATCATTCTGATGCTGGGTGTTTCAGCCTTACCCAGTCTCGACAAGGAAACCTTCCCGGAAATCAAGTTGAACAAGGTACAGGTGACCGTCAGCTATCCCGGTGCGAGCGCTTCCGAAGTGGAGGAAGGGATCTGCAACCGGCTCGAAGACAATACCGATGGCATCAGTTTTCTCGAGGAGCGTAGTTGCGAGGCACGCGACAATGTCGGCATCATGGTGCTGGAAATGCACGAGACTGGAGACCTTCAAAAGTTTATCGACGATGTTAATTCGGCTGTCAACGGTATCACCGATTTTCCCGACGATACGGAAGAGCCGCTGATTGATGAGCTCGGGCGCACCTCCGCCGTCGTCAGTATCGCGATCAATGCACAACTTTCGCAACCGGAACTAAAGGCCCTGGCGGAACACTATCGTGATCGCCTGCTGGCCCTACCGGAAGTGCCGATCGTCGATGTCAGCGGGTTTTCCACGCACGAACTCAGCGTGCGGATCAGAGCTGAAACCTTGCGCCGATATCAGCTCAGTGTCCAGGATATCGCACGGCTGATTCAACAACAGGCCGTTGACCTGCCGGCGGGTGTCCTCGAGGCGGAACGGCGCTCCTACCAGATACGGGTTGAGAATGAGCGTCGCAGCGTTGCCGAGTTGGCCGACCTGGTGGTGTTGAATGACGCCAAGGGTGGAAGACTGCGTCTCGGCGATATCGCCACGATCGTGGATGAGTTTACCGATGAAGAAGTACGTGTGGAACTGAATGGCCAGCCTGCCGCGCTGTTGCAGGTGAAGAAGAATAGTGGCGACGATACGCTGACAGTTTTTAACGCGGTCAGTGAATTCGTCGAGGCTGAAAACCGATTGCTGCCGGAGTCGACCCGTCTCGTGATTACCCAGGATTCGGCCTCGATCGTAGCCGACCGTTTGCAGCTGCTGATTCGAAATGGCTGGCAAGGATTGCTGCTGGCGACACTCGCGCTATTCCTGTTCTTCAGCTGGCGTTACACTTTTTGGGTGGCGCTCGGATTGCCGATCTCCTTTGTCGGGGGATTGATGATGATGAGCGTGCTCGGTATCACCATCAACATGATTTCGATGGTTGCACTGTTAATGGCCATCGGGATTCTGATGGATGACGCCATCGTTATTTCCGAGAGTATCGAAAATGAGTATCGAAATGGTAAGCCGCCGCTGGAGGCCGCGGTGGCCGGGATCAAGCGAGTCGGCCGAGGCGTACTCTCATCGTTTGCCACTTCGGCTCTGTTGTTCGGTAGCCTGCTGTTTCTCAAAGGCGATATGGGACAGGTTATGGGTGTGCTGCCGGTAGTGCTGCTTTCGGTGCTGACGATCAGCCTGGTGGAAGCGTTCTTGATCTTACCGCATCACCTGATGCATTCGCTGCATCATCATCATGGCCAGGAAAAAGCCAAATGGCGCAAGCTTTTCGAACAGAAGTTTAACAGCTTGAGGAATGAAGTTGGCAAGGCCGCAGATCTCAGCATCAAGTATCGATATTTGACACTCGGCACCGCTGTCGGGTTGTTTATCATTACGATCAGCCTGTTCCCGGCAGGTCTGATCAAGTTCAAGGCATTCCCCGATCTTGAAGGCGACGTATTGGAGGCGCGCATCATCATGCCGCAGGGTACGCCTTTCGATCGAACGGAGGCCGTGGTTGAGAGCTTGATAGACAGCTTGCGGCAGGCACAACAGCAATTGCCGCCCGAGGATGAAGGTGATCTGATCAGGCAGATCCAGGTTTTTTACAGCAACAATGCCGATGCAGGGGAAGAGGGTGCGCACCTCGCCACCATCGGCCTTGATTTGCTCGATTCCGAAAAACGCAACACGTCGCTGAATGAATTGCGCCGCCTGTGGCTGGGGGCTGCCGGTTCGATTCCCGACGTGGTCTCGCTGCAGTTCAAGGAGCCGGCACTGGGTCCGGCGGGGCAGGCGATATCGATACGCCTGCAACACGATGATCTGCAACAGTTGTCAAACGCTTCCTGGGAACTGCAGACATGGCTTAACGGTTATCCCGGGGTGTCTAATGTCATGGACGATTTACGCCTGGGAAAACCCCAGTTCACGGTGAGCCTTCACCCCGGATCGCTGGTGTCCGGATTGAATGCGCAGGAACTGGCGCAGCAATTGCGAGGGGCCTATCAGGGCGTAAAGGTGGACGATGTTTACCGTGGGCGCGAAGCCTACGAAATCAATGTCAGGCTCGATACTGATCGTGAGAACGCTTTGCGCGATTTCGAACAGCTTAGCCTGTTCAATAATCAGGGGGTCGATATCCCGTTGAGCGCGATTGCGAACGTCGAGGAGAAGCGCGAGTTTTCACGTATCATCCGCATCGACCATCGACGTACCGTGACCATAAGCGGTGATATCGATGCCGAGATTGCCAATACCAACGAAATTATCGGGGATACCCGCAAGCGTTTCCTGGGTGGATTACAGCAACGCTATCCCGGCATGTTTATCAGTCTCGAAGGAGAGGTTAAAAATAGCCAGGAAACCAACCAGTCAGTGCTGCTTGGATTTGTGCTCGGAATTTCCGGGGTCTATTTCCTGCTCAGCTTCCAGTTCAGAAATTATCGCGAACCCCTGGTGGTATTGATGAATATTCCATTGGCCTTGATCGGTGTCATTTGGGGTCACAAGTTGATGGGTCTCGATATCACCATGCCGAGTATGATCGGCTTCGTTTCGCTTGCGGGTATCGTGGTCAATGATTCGATATTGCTGGTCGAGTTTGTCAAGCGTCGTTGTCTGGAAGGCATGCAACTACACGACGCGGCCGGGCGGGGGGTACGTGACCGGTTTCGAGCTATCTTCCTGACTTCGATAACGACCATTGCGGGCATGTTGCCATTGTTGTCGGAAACCAGTCTGCAGGCCCAGGTGCTGGTGCCGCTGGTCACCAGTGTCGTCTTCGGTATGATGTCTTCGACGCTGCTATTGTTGCTGGTGTTACCGGCGACCTACGCAATCATGGAGGATCTGGGGATTCGTGAAATCGGCGAGGAGGAAATGGCCTTCATCGAGCAGACGTCTGCATAGCTGCTCTCCTCAAGTAGTGAATTGATCGAAAGGTACCGGTCTGGCGAAATAGTATCCCTGGTAGCGATCACATTGTCGAGCTTTCAGGTAGTCCAGCTCGTCAACGGATTCGATACCCTCGGCGACGATTTTCAGATTCAGCTTTTGCGCCATGACGATGATGGTATCGACTATGACCGCATGGTCGGAGGCACTGGAAATGTTTCTCACGAACGACTGGTCAATTTTAAGCTCGTCTACCGGTAGCCGGTGTAAGTAGTTCAACGAAGAGTAGCCGGTTCCAAAATCATCAACCGAAAAACCAATGCCGATTTGTTTCAATTGATTCATCGTGTCGATGGTGTGCTCGATATTCGCCATTGCCAGGCTTTCGGTTATTTCAAATTTTAATCTATCCGGATTGGCGCCAGTGTCTGCCAATACCTGTTGCAGCTGATCGACAAAATCTAGATTACTGAATTGCCTGGGGCTGACGTTCACCGAGAGTTTCAATTGACTATCGAGCGAAATCAGGTGCTCACAGGCGGAGCGTAAAACCCAGTCGCCGATAGGGACGATCAACCCGCTTTGTTCGGCGATGTCGATAAACAGTCCCGGTGCGATCACGCCCTTGTCGGGATGATTCCAGCGTAACAGGGTTTCGGCTCCCACCCGTCGATTGTCGCTATCGTATTGACCCTGAAAGTAAAGTTCGAATTCGTTGTTGTTAGTCGCCTGGCGCAAGGTGGCGAGAAACAACCTGCGATTGGGTAGTTCTGTGAGTTCATCGAATTGCGCCTGGCGAATAATAGTTTGTTCGGCGAGTTCTCGTTGCAGACGAACTTCCAGCGATTCGGTGATGATCTGGTTTAAGCGTTTTGCGGAAAGTAACAGTATCGCCATGAACAGCAAGGTCATGATCGTCATCTCGAAACTGATATGGCTGTCGATCAGATTAAACTTGAATATAATCGGTGCCAGCGCACAGACCACGAATCCGCCAGCAGCGGTGGTGATCGAAGAAAATGTGGTGATCGCGCCGGCACAGATTCAAGCGATCACGAAAGCAGGGAGTACCTGGTGAACCAGGCTCTGTTCCGAGAACAATAAAAATGCGCCAGCTCCCCAGGTAACCCTGAAGCGATGCTGGTGGCGACAGCCTTGCCGTGCCAACTATCGTCGATCGGACCGCCCCCTGGCAGTTTTAAATTGCTTGTAGAGAAGCAGGCGAACCAGGGAAAGCAGGTTGATTGTCACAAACCATGCGATGACCGTGGTGTGATTAATGGTGTCCCACTGAACCGCGGCCAGGATAAAGCTACTCAGAAGAATTGCCAGCAATGTGCTGGTGGTGGAGGCGAAAATGATTCGAACCTGCTCGGACTTTACATCGGTAAGCGTATCGTATCCCGGCAAAGCCTCTTCTATGGCTAGACTCATGTCCGTCTTAACGAGCGAATAATTTGCTCAGTGTCCGGGTGAACGCCGCGCCAGATATGGAAGGCTTCAGCCGCCTGTTCCACCAGCATGCCCAGTCCATCGAAGGCCTGTTTTGCGCCGGCTTGAAGCGCCCAGTCAACGAAAGCGGTTGCGTTGTTGAGGTTGTACATCATGTCATAACAAACCGTGTCGCTGTGCAGCAGGGTTGCTGGAATCGGTGGAACTTCATTGCTGAGACCGGCTGCGGTGCCATTGATTATCAGGTCGAATTCGCGGGATTCGAGCGCATCGAAAGCGGCGACCCGAATATTCCCGAGATTACCGAAATCACTGGCTAGCGATTCAGCTTTATCCAGACTTCGATTGGCAATCGTCAGATCCTGCGGGGACTGTGCCAGGATTGGGCCGAGCACACCGCGTACCGCGCCGCCGGCGCCGAGCAGCAGAATATCTCGACTCTCGATAGCCAGATGCAAATTGTCGAGCAAATCCCGCACCAGGCCGACGCCGTCGGTGTTTTCGCCGAGAATCCTGCCGTCGGCAAGAAAGCTCAGCGTATTGACGGCCCCGGCATCGGTGGCGCGCTTGCTCAGGCCGTCACAAAGTTCCCAGGCTTCGCGTTTGAATGGAACCGTTATGTTGGCGCCGCGAAAATCCTGTTGTTGAAGATTGCGGATGCCGTCTGCAAACGCCTTGGGTGGAATTTCGATTGCGGCATAACTGATATCCTGTCCGCTCTGTTCGGCAAAACTGGTATGAATACGGGGCGACAAGCTGTGGCCGACCGGGTTGCCGACCACGGCATAACGATCGACCTGTGTCACTATTTCTCCTGCAACCAGGTGGCGGCCGATTTGGCAAAGTAGGTCAGGATACCGTTGGCACCAGCGCGTTTTATCGACATTAATGCTTCCAGCACGCAGCCTTGCTCGTCGATCCAACCATTTTGAGAAGCCGCCTTGAGCATCGCGTACTCACCGCTGACCTGGTAGACGAAGGTCGGGAACTGTAACTCCTCGCTAACCCGGCGCACGATATCGAGGTAGGGTAGCCCTGGCTTGATCATGACCATATCTGCGCCTTCGTCGATATCCATGACCACTTCGTATAGGGCTTCGTTGCTGTTGGCCGGGTCCATCTGGTAGGTGTACTTGTTACCGCCCGCGAGGTTGCCAGTCGACCCCACCGCGTCACGAAACGGGCCGTAAAAGCTCGACGCGTACTTGGCCGCGTAGGCGAGAATGCGCGTATTCAAATGGCCGCTTGACTCCAGCGCTTCACGGATCGCAGCAATGCGACCATCCATCATATCGGATGGAGCAACGACATCGGCGCCTGCGTTTGCATGTGACAATGCCTGTTTGACCAGTGCCTCAACGGTTGCGTCATTGGTGACATAACCGTTTTCGTCCAGCAGACCATCCTGTCCGTGGCTGGTGTAGGGGTCCAGTGCAACATCGGTAATCACACCGAGCTCGGGTTGTGCCGCTTTGAGTGCGGCTACCGCGCGTTGTACCAGGCCGTCGGGATTCCATGCTTCGACGGCGGTATCACTCTTGCCGGCTTCGCCCAGAACCGGAAACAGGGCAATCGCAGGAATGCCAAGATCAGACACCTGCTTCGCCTCTTCGAGCAACAGGTCGATACTGACGCGTTCGATGTCGGGCATCGAGGCGACCGCTTCGCGTTGTTGCTCACCATCGAGAATAAACATCGGATAAATAAAATCGCTCGCGCTCAAGGTATTTTCACGCATCAGGCGCCTGGAAAAATCATCACGGCGCATGCGCCGTTTGCGGGTATAGGGATAACTGGACACGCTTTAATCTCTACTTGGGTTGAATTGCGTAAATATCGCATAAATCGGGGGCCGGGGACAGGTGACCTGTTTGCTCGCCTGATTAACCCACGGTGACCGGCGTTCGTATGTATACAGAGTCAGTATAGTTGGTAGTTCCCGGATTTACCTGTTGCCGATTGGATAGTTCGGTCGGTTGCGACAAATATTATTGCGGGCGCAATGACTGGCGAAAGAGTACTACCCGAGCCGGGAAGGTGGGTTGAACTTGCTGGTAAGAGCGCGCTTAAGCATTATAGGTTGCGAACTAGCCAGCGTACCAGGTCGGTCCACAAACGGCTGATCTGGTTTCTGGTCGGCATGATCCCGGCATGTGGTAATTCCAGCGTTATCACGGGCACACCAAGATGTATCCCTGCGTAGTTACCGAGCGAGCCGGGATAAGTGCCCATCAGGTTTTTATACAAATGACCGATTCGCGTCGGTGCATTCGCTCGACTGGGCGCGTCGTAGTCCACCAGCGAATAGGGCGCATGAACTGCGATCACGACATCGGGATTGAAATCGATAATTTCCTGGTGTAACCAGTTGGTTTCGGGTTCGCTCAGTGGATAGGGCCCCGGGTAACGTCGTTCATTCTGGTAGGTCTTGACCTTCCAGTAATTGAGCGCCGCCCCATTGTGACTCTCCGGGGTGGAAAAATTACGATTCAGGTCCACACCATTAGCATTGGTTCGACGATGCCTGGGTTGCAACGCGCCGTCAGGGTTCATCAGCGGGTTTATGCGCCAGTGGAAAAGCCCGGAATGATGTTTCTCCAGCGTATGCATCCACTTGAACACGATGCTGATCGATGCCAGTTCATCACCATGGGTGCCACCCACGAGCAGGATGCGACCTTTTGGTTTGCGCTCGTCAAGGGGTGGATATTCCTTGAGCAGAAGCGGCTGGCCGTCGACCGAGCTATGACCGCTGGGTTTCATCGCCAGTGTTGTGCATTCACGGTAGCTCACACTGGCGAGTTTGTCGGAGACCTTGCGGCAATACGAGTCGACGTTATCGGATGCGCTCGCCAGGCAACCGAACAGAATCAGAACCAGGGATAGACCGGGACGAAGGCTAATCATCGAGCGTTACGGTTTTCAGTTTACCGAGTTTGGCGATGTTGCCTTTGGGAAAGGAACGATTGAGCAGACGCAAAATGTTTGTCGCCTCGTATTCGATGGCGCTCTGTTCCGCCAACGACTCAAAACTGTGGGAAGCGCGTCCGACGATGTGCAATCGGGGTACTTTGATGGCCTCGACCTGTGCCTGATTCAGTCGGCGAAAGCTTTGGTTGATTCCGAGCAACTGATTGTTGGTAGCAGTGAAGTGATCCTTGCTCGAGGTACCGAATAAGGTCAGCGCGCGGGCATTGTCGAGTGCGATGGCGCTGATCCGTGCCGGTTGGTTATCACCGTCGCGCGGCTTGATCTGGGTGCTGGCGGTAACCCCGTATTTTTCCGTACTTAATTTGAGATTTTTATTGCCGCTGAGTCGTTTTAGCAACGCCCCTAGCGATTCGCCCTTGTTGCGCTTCACCATTGCGATCTGCACCAGCGCACCCGTACGCATATTTCTCGACTCGAGGAACTCGGGACGGTTGTTGACCTTCCATCCGTCGGGTAATTGCAATTCGATGGCGAGCTCAGGGTGGCTAAATCGATTGTTGGCGACAACCCCCTGTTTGACGCTGGGCCCCCAGGCCATGCCGTCGATGCGCTGGTGGTATCCCGGCTGATTGCCGTCACGGTAGTTTTGTGCGGAAAGTTTTTTCGCTGCCCGCACCACGGTTTTAAGACGGTCATCGTTGCGCGGATGGGTCGAGTAAACACCATGATAAATATTCGCGTTGCGTTTTTCCTTTGCCGCGAGTGCCTTTTCATAAACCTCTTGATCCTTCAGCACAGCAATGACTTCAAGCATGGTTTCCGGGTCGTAACCGCTATGGTGCAAGTACTCGGCGCCGAGACGATCGGCCTCGAGTTCGTGCTCCCGGCCGTAACCACGGATAAGCCCGGTGCTGAGCTGCTGGCTCAGGTTTCCCAGGGACTGATCGCCGGTGGTGGCGGTAATCAGTAAGCTGAGCAGATTCGATGCAAACTGCCCCGCTTGCTGACGCACCGAGTGGCGAGCCGTCACATGGCCGATTTCATGCCCGAGCACTCCGGCCAGCTCGGCTTCGGAATCGAGGTATGCCATGATACCGCGCGTAATATAGATGTAGCCGCCGGGCAAGGCGAAGGCGTTGATGTCGGGCGTATCCAGCACTGTGAAAGTAAACTTGAGATGCGCTCGGTGGCTCTTCGCTGCCAGTGCCTGGCCAATCTGATTCACGTATTGCTGCAGTGCTGCATCCCCGTAGACGCCGTAGCTTGCAACAATATCCTTGTGATAGCTGCGCCCTTGCTCGATTTCCTCGGGCTCGGACACCAGCGCGAAATCACCTTTACCGGTTACTGGATTAACCGCGCAGGCGCCGAGCACGAGACACGATATCAGGATCAGGAAATTGATAATCTTCATGCGTGAATTATTGGCTGCAGTTGTGCTTAATTCAAGCCAAAAAAAAGGGTGCTCAGGCACCCTTTCCGAAATCCGGTATTGGCTATTTCTTGCCGTAGCGCTGACGGAACTTGTCGACCTGCTTGGCGGTTTGCAGGATATGCTGCTTGCCGGTATAAAATGGATGTGACTGGCTCGAAATTTCAAGCTTTAGCAGCGGATACTCATTACCGTCTTCCCATTGGATGGTTTCACGGGTAGGTACGGTAGACTTCGTCAGGATCGCAAACTCGGAAGAGATATCCTGAAAAACAACGTCTCTATATTCTGGATGAATTTCTGGTTTCATGGTGTCGCTTAAATCAGTGTAAACGCTAAAGGGCGCGAATTTTGACCGTTTAGCCGTCAAAGTGCAAGTGTTTTCTGGTCATATACACTGGTTTTTGCTGCCAATTTAGGGATGAAACTTAAAGTGCTTTATGACCAAGATTTGGTAAAACCTTGAGTCGACTATTGACCTGAATTTTATCCACAAATTCTGTGGATAACTTTGTGCATAACTCCTTTATGGGTTGCTAAAACCCAGAGAAACTCTAGCTTTTTGTTAGATTAGTCACTTTTTAACCAACTTATAAAGTCTTTTAAAATCAATAACTTACGAAATTTGATTTTTCAACCTAAAATTTTTAAAAAAGCGCTTGACATTTTTTTGCTTGACATTTTAGTTGTGAATAATTCTTTCCGAATATTCAAAAAATGGCTTCCTTCTTGCTTCATTCTGGTGTAGAAAAAGCGCCTGTAAATCGTTCAAATGAGAGAATCCGAGCTCGGTAGGGACGATTTTTTCGCCGTTGTAAATAATCAACCCTTTATCACGAGCCAGATGAAGCCCGGGTAACAGGTTATTCAGCGGCAATCCGGTATTGTCGGGAAACAAACTGGTTTCGAACCCCTGTTTGAGGCGCAATGCGTTGAGCATGAATTCAAAGCACAGGTCATCCTCATTGAGCACGGTTTCACTGGAAATTCGCGCTGGACCTGTTTGCGCCAGGTAGGCACGGGGCTGTCGCAAGCGCACTCGACGTATCACTCTGTTTTCTCTGCCGAGGGTTATTTTCGAGTGGGCACCGGCACCGATGCCGAGATAGTCACCGAAATGCCAGTAGTTCAGGTTATGCCTGGATTCACGTTTTGCCAGGCTGTAGGCCGAAACCTCGTACTGTCGAAATCCCTGTTGTTTCAGTAAGGTCTGACAGGCGATTTGTTGCTCCCAGATTAAATCGACATCCGGCAACCCCTGCGGAGTCTGGTGATGGAACTGGGTGTTGGGTTCGATGGTTAACTGATAGTGAGAAATATGTTCGGGAACAAGCGCCAGCGCTCTTGCCAGATCAGCGCGCGCAGCATCCGGGTCTTGACCGGGCAGTGCGAACATCAGGTCCAGATTGATATTATCGAAGCCGGCGTCACGTGCAAAGGAAAAGGCGCGTTCGGCCTGCAGGCCATTGTGCACACGCCCGAGTGTCTCGAGGTCTTGATCGTTAAAACTCTGTACCCCGATGGATAGTCGATTGATACCGGCCTCGCGATAACCCTGATAGTTGCGTACATCGGCGCTGCCCGGATTGGATTCCATTGTGATCTCAATCGCGGGTGCGACATTGAGCAGCGAGCGCAGTCCCGAAAACAGCCTGTCGATGGCTTCCGCCGAAAACAGCGAAGGCGTGCCACCGCCGATAAAGATCGAGTCGATGCTACGGCCCCAGATCAACTCCAGCTCTTGTTCGAGGTCATTTAACAAAGCCTCGATGTAGGCCTGTTCCGGAATGTTGTCCGCCTGGTGAGAGTTAAAGTCACAATAAGGACATTTCTTTTCACACCAGGGCAGGTGGATATAGAGGCCCAACGGTGGGTTAGTGCTAAACACCTTTTTCGATAAGCCTGCGCTTTAACTCTCGCAGGGCTTTTCCACGGTGACTCAGTTGGTTCTTCTCGGCGGCACTCAATTGCGCACTGGTGCATCCACGGTCGGTTAAATAAAAATAGGGGTCGTATCCAAAACCACCTTCACCTGCCGGATCGAGCTGTATCACACCCTCCCAGTTGCCTTCGCAAATCAATGGTGAAGGATCAGCTGCGTGACGCATGAAAACGATCACCGCACGGTAACGCGCACTGCGTTTCAGCGGTGGCACTAAACGCATTTTCTCCACCAGCAGGGCATTGTTCGATACATCGTCGGCATCAGGACCGGAAAAGCGTGCGCTGTAAACACCAGGTGCACCGTCGAGTGCGTCGACTTCTATTCCGGAGTCGTCGGCCAATGCTGGCAGACCGGTGTGAGCGGCGGCATGGCGTGCCTTGATAATCGCATTTTCGACGAAAGTGGTACCGGTTTCTGCGACTTCGCAGACGCCGAATTCCGACTGAGGATGCAGTTCATATCCGAGGTCATCGAGAATCACCGATAACTCGCGCAATTTTCCCGGGTTTGCGGACGCCAGTACCAGTTTTTTCACGCTCCAACCTGGAAATCGAAGATGCGCGCAATACCGTCGCGTGCCAGTGCGAGCATGTTGTTCAGTTCCAGTTCGGAAAACGCCGCGGCTTCAGCGGTTCCCTGAACTTCGATAAAGCCTCCCTGGTTGTTCATGACGATATTCATATCGGTATCCGCGTTAGAATCTTCGGCGTAGTCGAGGTCGAGTACCGCCACGCCCTGGTAGACACCCACCGAAATTGCAGCAACCTGGCACCCGATTGGGTTCTGTTTCAGGGCGCCACCGTCGATCAAACCCTGGATGGCATCGGAAAGTGCGACCCAGGCGCCCGATATAGAGGCGGTTCGAGTACCGCCATCAGCCTGGATGACATCGCAATCGACTGTGATGGTGCGTTCTCCCAGTACTTCGGTGTCGATGCTGGCACGCAGTGCACGTCCGATCAGGCGTTGAATCTCCATGGTGCGTCCCCCCTGTTTGCCGATGCTTGCCTCACGCCGCATACGACTGCCGGTTGAACGCGGCAGCATGCCGTATTCGGCGGTAACCCAGCCTTTTCCTTTGCCACGTAAAAAACCGGGTACCGAGTTATCTATCGATGCGGTACAGATCACACGGGTGTCACCGAACTCGATCAGGACCGAACCGTCGGCGTGTTTGATATAATCTCGTGTAATCCTGATGGGTCTTAGTTCATCCGCTGCACGGCCACTGGGTCGCATTTGTCGTCTCCATAAAATGATCGGCAATTATACTCATCAGGTATATGTCCGTCCGAAAGATTTAGTGATTCTGTGACGAGTTGGTTAGGTGAATCGCCAAAATAGGCTATTATGCCTGCTGTATAGACTGTGAGACCAACAACGTGATACGAAGCATGACCGCCTTTGCCAGGATAGAAGAAAGCAATGATGCCGGAACGATTACCTGGGAACTGCGCTCGGTTAACCATCGTTACCTTGAGCCAGGGATCAAGGTGCCCGAGGATTTCAGACAACTTGAAGCCAAAATTCGCAAACTGCTGGCGCGCTATCTGGCCCGCGGCAAGATTGATCTCGGCATGCGTTACAAGCTGGAGCAGCAGCAGCCGCGCGCAATCGCGCTGAATCCCGATATCGTGCACAGTCTGCGCGAAGTCGAGCAGCAGGTGTTAAATATCGTGCACGAGGGCAGCAAGTTATCGGTATCGGATATTCTCGGCTGGCCAGGTGTGATCAGTGATGTCGAACGCGACCTGACTGCGTTGCATGAACTGGCGATGTCTTGTCTGAAAACCGCGCTGAAACAATTACAGCAAAGCCGTGAAACGGAGGGCGGGGCACTCGAGGAAATGATACGCAATCGCTGTGCCCAGATCAGCAAAATTGTGATCGAGTTGCGCTCCCATCGGCCCGAGATGTTGAACGCGCTGCGCGAGAAGTGGGAAGCAAATCTCGATGAGAAGCTCAAGCAGTGGCGCGAAACCGCCAATGAAAATCGGCTTGAACAGGAATTGGTGATGCTCGCGCAAAAGCTGGATGTCGAAGAAGAGCTGGACCGCCTCGATACGCATGTGGCTGAGGTGTTAAACGTGCTGGAACGCGATGAGGCGGTAGGGCGCAGGCTCGACTTCCTGATGCAGGAACTGAACCGCGAGGCCAATACCCTGGGTTCAAAATCACAGGACAGCCTGACCACGCAGTTGGCGGTCGATTTGAAGGTTTTGATCGAGCAAATGCGTGAACAGGTGCAAAACATCGAGTAAGCAAAAACCGTTCCGATGAAGCCCAATATCTCCACTTTCAGCATCCTACTGGTCATCGGCCTGACTCTGCTGATGTTTGTGCTGTGGTGTGCGTCGCTACTGGTACTGGTCGATCGACAAAATCAGCAGAATGCCGTGACGTTGCAACAAAATCTGCATGCACAGGTATTACAGCTTCAGCAAAAGCAGCAACTCTGGTTGCAGTCACAATACTATCTGCTCAACACGCTCGCCGAATCACCAGTTGAAAATCAAAACTTCCAATCATTTTTGGGGGGCTACTATCAGTTCAATCCCAGCGTCTGGGCCGTCAACCTGGTGCATTTCGATGAACAGGGCCAGCCGATTTCGAGGTCCAGCAAACCAGGCTGTCTGCAGCCGGGAGAAATGCACCGTGATGATTTTAATAATTTCCTGGTGCCGCGAATTTCGAGTTGTCGCATCGACGACAAGGCGCTACTCGAAATCGCCGGGCCCGTGGTCACGGATGGGAATGCGGTAGTCCTGCTGGTGAGCATGGATTATTTCGACTTTCTCAACGAGTTTTCGGCTTTATCGGGACGTAAATTGCAGCGTACCATCGACACCATGCATGGTATTCAATACCGGGAATTTGGCGCTAAAGGTAACCCGGGTGCCCTGATCACGATACCGGTCGGTGACAAGTCCGCAGTGTTTGGGGAGCTGCACCTGGAGCTCAAGGCTTTGTCATTCTGGGCTCTTTTCGAGCGACAGGTCGGTATTGTACTGGCGATACTGGTATGCGTCGCAATCCTGATGCTGGTGTTATTGCATACCAACCTGATCAGACCACTACTGGACCTGGCTGAACAAATGCGCCTTGCCGCGAAGAACCAGCAAGACGGTGGTAGTGAGTATCGAAGCGACGTCAGACCCGGGCTCAGAGTGATGCTTAAGTATTTTAACGAACTGCAGAAAATGGCCAAGCACGACCCGGTTACCGGCCTCAACAATCGCGTTATATTTGAAGATCGATTGATGCAGGCGATACGGGAAGGTAAGCGCAGCGGACGTAAATATGCCCTGATTATGATCGATATTCGCGGACTGGAAGGTTTCGTTCAACAGCGCGGCCAATATATTGTCGATGCATTACTCAGGCAGGTTGCCGAGTGTCTTTGCGAATCACTACGCGAAAGCGACCACGTGGCACGTTTTGAAAGAAATTTGTTTGCGATATTGCTCGAAGTCCAGCAACGCGATCAGTTAAACACGCTTGTCGAAAAGATATACCTGTCGATTATTCGGCGCTACCAGATTTATGGTCGCGAGTTCGAACTGAGTGCCTTCTTTGGAATTGCCATTTATCCCGATCATGCGGTCGACGCGGATCGTCTGTATCAGAACGCCAGTAATGCGCTCGTTGTCGCTGAAAACAGTGAGTGGCCAATCCAGTTTTTCCGCGATCCCGATGACCAGACTGACACTTCGGGGTTTACCATGATCCAGGCCTTGCGACGCGCCATTGACAGTAACGCGCTCAAGCTGGTGTATCAACCGGTTGTCGATCTGGAAAGCTACGAAACCATTTACCTGGAAGCACTGTTGCGCTGGAAGGATCCGGACAAACACGATATTTCGATCGAGCAAACCATCCGCCTTGCCGAACAGAATCAATTGATCAAGCCCTTGACCAACTGGATTTTTGAATCAGCCTGCCGCTTTATCAGCCAGGTCGAAACACGAGACATGGTGGTCGGTATCAATCTTTCCATGATTGACCTGCATGATCGGCATCTGCCCGAACGCATCGAAACCTACCTGCGGCAGTACGAGGTCAAGCCAGCGCAGATCGTGATCGAGATAACCGAAGGTCAGATCATGCAGGACCCCGATGAAGTGGTTCAGGTGCTCGCTCATCTCGGGGTGATGGGCCTGTCTTTGTCTATCGACGATTTTGGTACCGGGCAGGCGTCGCTGACCTATTTGAAAGAACTGCCGGTCGAGAAGCTCAAGATCGACCAGTCCTTCGTGCGTGACATCACCACCAATCCCGATGATCAACTGATCGTCAAGGCTACCATTGAACTTGCACATACGCTGGATTTGAAGGTTGTCGCCGAAGGCGTCGAGACACTCGCAGTTTGCGATTTACTCGCGGAGATGAATTGTGATCACGTGCAGGGCTACTACATCAGTCGTCCCCTGGAAGCGGAGCAGGTCGCGGACTGGTTGGAGACCGCGATCAAACCAGACTTTGTTCGGAGAGACAGGTAACCGTGTCACCAACGATGACGTGATCCAGCAGGGAGTGTTAGAAATTTTATGTCAATTTTCTAATGTGCAGCATAATGGAGAATTGATTATGACAGACAAGCTGAAGAACTATTCAGCCGCGCACCGCGAGATGTTGCCTTCGGTTACACACAGTACCAAGCAATACGAAAACAACCGCGCTGAGCTATCCCATGAACCCACTCGCCAACGTGAGCGACAGATGCGTCGGTTCAAATCAATGGGCCAGGCGCAACGATTTCTTACCGTTCATGGGTCCGTTGGAAACTTGTTCAGGTTGGGCCGACATTTGATCCGTGCGACTCATTATCGCGAGTTTCGCGCAAAGGTGCTTTCTGAATGGCAGCAGGTGACCTGCGCCTGCTAATCAAGAACCCGGTCATGATCTCGGGTTTGGTTGACTTCGTTTCAACAACTTGACACTACCCTAAAAGTGGAACCCGGCAAACAGCAGGTAGCCGTTATGGCTATCCGCGACCCCGCCTTTCCAGTCGCCGTCATCCACCTCCAGGTCGGTACCTACGTGAGTAATCCCGAGTCCGACAACATAGTTTTTGAGGAAACGGTACTGAAAATTCACTTCGCTATTGAACAGGGAACCTCGATAGGTGTCCTCTACCTCGATAAAAAATGCTTCCGTCAGGTAATGTAGCGACCAGTCGGAATTAATCGCGTAACTCATGCGCAGGCCCCACATGGGCAAGGGGGCGGTCGCATCGCCATCGTTTGTACTAGAGCCGTCCGCGTTTGTAAATTCGAAATCATATTTCGTGACATTCAATCCCACGGATATGCCTAGCTCAACCCTGTCCGAATGAAAAAACGAGTAACTGTAACCGATGCGATACAGGTCGTATGAAATATTGGATTTCAGCATTTCGCCGATACGGAAGGATTCATCTCCCAGGTCGACCTCGAGTTCGAGGATTGTATTGCCATCCCGCGCTACGCTAAACGTCGAAAAATCGATTCGATGGCGCTCGTTGAAGCGATAGTACATGTCGATTCGCGGAACCGTTGCATGGTCTTCCCCGCCCAGATCCCTGGAAAAACTGTAGCCGGCGCCAATGCCTTGATTACTAAACACAGAGATTTTGGTATCGGCGTTATCGATAACGTAGTTGGCGGCTCGAAACATGAACTTTTCGGGGAACGCAACGTCGTCGTCGAAATTCGCCGCCAACACGCTTGCCGGTGGCAACGCGCATAGCATCGCTATCATAACCAGCCCCGCAAACAGCCGGAGTAATACAGGTTTCAGGTTAGTCATTATTTTTATCCTCGCGGCTTAAGGTTTCAATATAACCCAATGTAATCACGATTTAAACTACCCGAAAACTACTGCAATGCGGCAGGATTACGTCGCTGGCATCCCGATAGCACAGTTTAATGATGCGCGAATCGCTCGTTTCGGGTAACCGGGTATAGTGAAGAATTAACGCCTATTTACAATGACCCTGGTTGTTTTGGTTAATAGTGCAAACGGCATCGAGCAGAATTTGGGGCCGTTTTCATCGTAAATTCTTGAGGCAATTCCACGGATACGGGCGAAAACTCACACTTTCGATCACTCGTTCTGTCCATTTCCGGCCGCCAGGTCAAGCCGACTCTCGCTGCTTTCGTCTGAAAGAAACCCGGGGGAAGCGGTATGGATCTGGGCTATTGTAAGCCCGGCAGGTGTCCGGGTTTATCTGGCGTTTGGCGCTCTTGCCTCGTTTCGACGGCGTCACCAGGGCTTGGTGCTTGCTGTTTGGCGCGAACACGCCATGGAAGCGTGCCAGATTGGCTCTCGGCTTGGGCACTAACGCGACAAGTCGAGCCATGAAATCCAGTGGCTCGAAGATAACCTGGGTAGTGCCATCTCGATAAGGTGTTTTCAGCTGATAGTCCTTCGTGCGTGACATCACCACCAATCCCGATGATCAACTGATCGTCAAGGCTGCCATTGAACTTGCTCATACGCTGGATTTGAAGGTTGTCGCCGAAGGCGTCGAGACAATCGCAGTTTGCGATTGTCTCGCGGAGATGAATTGTGATCACGTGCAGGGCTACTACATCAGTCGTCCTCTGGAAGCGGAGCAGGTCGCAGACTGGTTGGAGACCGTGATCAAACCAGACCTTGTTCGGAGAGACAGGTAACTGTGTCACCAACGATGACGTGATCCAGCACGCGAATATCGACCAGTGCCAGTGCTTTTTTTAAGCGCTCGGTAATGCGGATGTCGGCCTGGCTGGGCTCGCATACACCAGATGGATGGTTGTGTACCATTATGACAGCAGCTGCGTTGTCGGCCAGCGCCTGCTTGACGACTTCGCGCGGGTAGACCGAAGCCCCGTCTATGGTGCCCCGAAACATTTCCCGAAAGGCGATCACCCGGTTACGATTGTCGAGCATCAGGCAGGCGAATACCTCGTACTCATAGTCGCGTAAGCGTGCGCGCAGATATTCTGTGGTTTGCGCCGGTTTTGTCAGGCAGTCCTCGATTCCGAGATTTTCCGCCAGATGTCGACGCGCCATCTCGAGAGTGGCTTGTAATTGAACATACTTGGTTTTTCCGAGCCCCTTGTGCCGGCAAAAGCCTTTGATGTCGGTATTGAGAATACCGCGTAGCGAGCCGTAGTCAATAAGCAGCTGACGAGCGAGATCGACCGCAGAACATCCGGCGAAGCCAGTGCGCAGGAAAATTGCGAGCAATTCGGCGTCGGAAAGAGCGCCTGCGCCACGAGTTAACAGTTTTTCACGAGGTCTTTCGGCGCTGGGCCAATGAGAGATTGCCATGGGTATTCCTTTACCTGTTGCTATCAAGCGCTAAAATAGACTAAATGCAAAGCCTCAGCAACAAGAAAATTTTACTCGGTATCACCGGTGGCATCGCGGCATATAAATCGGCCGAGTTGGTGCGTTTGTTGATCAAGTCCGGTGCCGAGGTGCGCGTGGTGATGACGCCTTCGGCGCAGGAATTTGTGCAGCCGCTGACTTACCAGGCGCTCAGCGGACATCGGGTGTATACCGACTTGTTCGATGGCGAAGCAGATTCGGCGATGGACCATATCGAACTCGCACGCTGGTGTGACTTGTTGTTGGTGGCACCCGCCTCGGCTGATTTTCTCGGCAAGATGACTGCGGGCTATGCCGATAATCTACTACTAACCCTGTGTCTTGCGAGTAAGCAACCGGTTGCGGTGGCGCCGGCGATGAATCAGCAAATGTTTGCCAATGCATCGACTCGAGACAACATCAACCAACTGAGTTCGCGTCAAGTCCTGGTATGGGGGCCTGCCGACGGTGAGCAGGCCTGTGGTGATATTGGTCCTGGGAGAATGCTTGAACCCGAGCAATTGTTGAATAATATTGCGCAACAGTTCCGCCCAGGCAAGCTCACCGGAGTGAAGCTATTGTTGACCGTGGGTCCGACGCGCGAGGCAATTGATCCGGTGCGCTATATCAGTAATCGGAGCTCTGGCAAAATGGGTTACGCGCTGGCCGAGGCAGCCTTGCGGGAAGCTGCTGAGGTCACCCTGGTAAGCGGCCCGGTTTCCCTGATACCGCCCTCCGCTGCGAGGCTGGTAGCGGTTGAATCGGCGCAGCAAATGTACGATGCGGTGATGCAACAGGTTGGTACGCAGGATTTGTTTATCGCTTGTGCTGCGGTTTCAGATTATCGAGTCGATCAGACCGCGCAGCACAAGCTCAAAAAATCGGCGGATACGATGTCACTGCAGTTAGTGCCTAACGCGGATATTCTAACCGCGGTCAGTGCGCTCGAGGAGCGTCCTTTTTGTGTCGGATTCGCAGCAGAAACCAGAGATCTGGAAAAATATGCTATGCAGAAACTGGAGAAAAAGAAACTCGACATGATTGCCGCAAACAAGGTTGGCGACGGCAGTAGCGGATTTGAAACGGATTTCAATCAGCTCGAGGTTTTCTGGCGGGATGGACATCACAGTATCGAGCGAGCGAGTAAACCCGAGATTGCAAAACAGCTTATCGATTTGATTGCCGGACGCTATACTTGCGCCCGTTCCTAGCAGACCTTGCGACCTATGAAAGTTAACAAGAGCGGCGTAGCCGAAATCCTGATCGAGGCTTTGCCCTATATACAGACCCTGGATCAGAAAACCGTAGTCATCAAGTTTGGTGGTAACGCCATGGTCGATGAGGCGCTGAAAAGCAGTTTTGCACAGGATATCGTGCTCTTAAAGCAGGTTGGTGTTAACCCGGTTATCGTGCACGGCGGTGGTCCGCAAATAGGCAAGCTGCTCGAGCAAATCGGTAAGCAGAGTCGTTTCATCGAGGGCATGAGAGTGACCGATAATGAAACCATGGATGTCGTCGAAATGGTGTTAGGTGGTCAGGTAAACAAGCAAATTGTGTCCTTGATAAATAGTCATGGTGGACGTGCGGTAGGACTGACCGGGAAAGACGGAGGCTTGATTACCGCTAGAAAAATGAGACTTTCGGGTGACGATACCGAAGCCAATGATCTTGGCCAGGTGGGTGAGGTCGAGGCGATTGATCCGGCGGTTGTCAGGATGCTCGACGATGATGACTTTATTCCGGTGATTGCGCCGATTGGGGTTGGTGCCGACGGTTCGTCTTACAACATCAACGCGGACTTGGTGGCCGGCGAGCTGGCCAAGGTGTTGGCAGCTGAAAAGTTATTGTTGTTGACTAACACCCCGGGGGTGCTCGACCCGGATGGCAACCTGTTGACCGGGCTCAGTGCGGAAAAAACCGAGAGTCTGATTACCGAGGGCATTATTCATGGCGGTATGCTGCCCAAAGTACGCTGTGCGCTGGCCGCGGTCAAAGCCGGGGTTCGTACCAGCCAGATCATTGATGGTCGGGTAAAGCACTCGGTCTTACTGGAGTTGTTGACCGATACCGGGGTAGGCACTCTGATCAGTGGGGATTGTGCGAGTTAATGCTGCGTCGGTCGGGATTGCTGTGGGTTAATTTTCTACCGCCTTCAGATCCCGGTAGCGTGCCAGGTCGATTTCGTATTGTCCGTTGATCTTCATCTTCTCCAGCAACTTCAGCTCGAGCTGCTCGCTCCGATTTTCGATTTTACGCGTAAAGTGCTCGATTTTCTGCGCCAGGCCACCGGGTACCTCTTTCTCCCTGGATGTGTAATTTTTCTCGGCAGAGGTTTCCAGTTGATTTAGTGTCTCCTGCGTTGCGACGATACTTTTTTCGATCAACTGAATCACCGACTCGATAACCTCGATGCGGTCTGTGTGCGCCAGCCCGAGTTCCTCTTCCGAACTGAAGGTCATCAACAGAACCTTGTCCTTTTCTGCCTGGACTGCATTCAATTTGGCCTGTTCTGCCTTTTCTTGCTCCAGTTTGAGTTTGGCGGCGGCCTGGGCGGCTAATTCGGCCTCGGTTTTGGCCGCTTCCTTGGTAGTCACAACCACACCCTGAGAGTTTAACTGTTGATGCTTCTTTTTTACCTGGCTGGCTGGTAGTCGATCGCTGTAGCGAATTTGTCCTTCGTCATCAATCCACTTGTACAGTGCAGCCGCGTTTGACGTGCTAGAGAACACGCACAGAGTCGCAATCATCAGTGAAACTGGCGATTTGTTTAAACTGCTCTTTATAAACTTACTCGCAGACTGCACGATGTTGTTTCGTCCGTGACCACTCTGGGTCAATTAGATCGTTACAGCATAATAGTTTATATATCGTGATTTTTCATCAATTTACGTGTTATTGGTGCGTTAGTAGACTGGCCAGCGGGGTATGCAGCGCCTGTAAATAATGCCGATCGCCGGGTGATGTCACCAGAACAGCGACGCCGATGTTTTCGGATTGCCAGGCGGGATCGATGATAATTCGGTGCTGGTTCCGAGTCTGTAAATTTTGCACCTTGCTCATGTAACGCACCACCTGTTGATGCTCCAGCACTTCACCCGAGTTTTCTCCTCGCTTGACGTCGGTCGATAGGTTGTTTTCGTAAACCACAAAGCGGTGGTGAATTTGGCCGATGGTGTCACCATTCCCGGTTGAGTTCAGCTCAATTAAGAGACCGTTTTTTTCCCTGGAGACGGTGAGTTTGAGATCCAGCGCCGCTTTTTGCTGGTTCGCCTTTTTGATTTTGTCGAGGATATTGTTGGCACCACGGGCCTCCATACCATTGACGAAAAACTCCGGTGTATAAATCGTGCGTTGCAAGTTGTTGGCTCCCAGCTGGCGTTGTCGGCTGGTGTAAGCCGCGCTGGAAAAACGATCTTTCCAGCCAAGGTCATCCCAGTAGTCGACATGAAAGGCAAGCGCGAGGACATCGAGTTCGTCCTTTGGCACCTCGACGAGTTTCGATAACCAGCGATCCGCGGAAGGACAACTGCTGCAACCCTCGGAGGTATACAGTTCGACGACAGCGGTTTGCTTGCCGCCACTGTTCACCACGATCGGGTCGGAGGCATAAGCTGAAAATGAAACCAGGCTTATGAGTATCAGTATTCGAATCATGGAACACCTAAGTTTTTCTGTTGAGCTGGTTTACATAGACTGCTACAACGAATTTGAGTTCACTCGATCCCGTATTGTGCGCGATAGGCCTCGATCGCAGTTTGGTGCTGGTGCTCGCCGCTGTGTTGCAAATACTCGAGGATGTGATCCAGCTTAATGATCGAAATCACGCGTAACCCCTGTTGTTCCAGTTCCTGGATCGCGGAGAGTTCTCCAAGTCCCATTTCCTGGCGGTCGAGCGCGATTGTCACTGCACAGGGAATAGCTCCCAGTGATTCGATCAAGGCGATGGCTTCGCGGATTGCGGTGCCGGCGGTGATGACATCGTCGATAATCATGATCCGGCCGGCGATATCGGCGCCGACAATACTACCGCCCTCACCATGATCCTTGGCTTCCTTACGGTTAAATGCATACGGGATATCTCGTTGATGCCGCTGAAACAGAGCACTCGCGGTTATCGCTGCCAGGGGAATGCCCTTGTAGGCAGGGCCGAACAAACAATCGAACTCGATGCCAGCCTGCTGAATCGCATCGGCATAAAATTCGGCCAGAGCCGCCAGGTCGGCACCTCGGTTAAAAATGCCGGCGTTGAAAAAGTAGGGGCTGACGCGGCCGGATTTCAGCGTGAATTGACCAAACCTGAGCGCACCTCGCTGCAGGCAGTAGTCAACGAAACTGGATTGATAGTCTTGCATAAATGAATCGTTCTTAGTCGCACATCTCAAGTCATGTATCATATCGCCAGATTTCAATATTGGTAGCAGTTTAAGATGCGCGTTATTTCAATTAACACCAACGGTATTCGTGCGGCAGCTCGCAAGGGCTTTTTCGAATGGCTAGCGCGGCAGCGAGCGGATTTCATCTGTGTCCAGGAAACCAAAGCCCAGGTTGACCAGCTTGACCACGCACAGTTTTATCCAAAAAACTATTTCTGCAATTATTACGACGCATTGAAAAAGGGCTATGCGGGGACTGCGATTTATAGTCGGCAACAACCGCTACAGGTCATCCGTGGTTTTGGCGAATCCGAGTTTGATAATGAAGGGCGTTACCTTGAGTATCGCTACCAGAACCTGTCGGTGATTTCCCTGTACGCGCCGTCCGGCTCATCGGGAGACCATCGTCAGGAGTCGAAGTGGCGCTTTATGGACAGCTTCATGCTGCATTTACAATCGCTTAGACGCAAACGTCGAGAGTTCATCATTTGCGGTGACTGGAATATCGCGCACCAGAACATCGATTTGAAAAACTGGCGTTCAAATCAGAAAAATTCGGGCTTCCTGCCCGAGGAACGCGCCTGGCTGACCGATTTGTTCGATCGGGTCGGCTATGTCGACGCCTTTCGTGCGGTCGACAAACGCGAGGAACAGTACACCTGGTGGTCGAACCGGGGCCAGTCCTGGGACAAGAATGTCGGTTGGCGAATCGACTACCAGATCGTCACCCCCGGGTTAAGGGACAGCATAAAAAAAGCGCGCATTTATCGTGACCGGCGTTTTTCCGATCATGCGCCACTGATCATGGATTATGACCTGGAGCTCGCGCCCTAGTGCAGGTGAAAACCGAAAGCTGGACTTCCACGATGAAGTTATTTGGTCACCCCCGCGTGGTGACCATGCTGTTTCTCGGTTTTTCCGCTGGTATTCCGCTGCTGCTGATTTTCTCATCACTCAGCCTGTGGTTGCGCGAGGCTGGAATCGAACGTGCGGTTGTCACTTATTTCAGCTGGGCAGCACTGGGTTATTCCTTCAAGTTTGTCTGGGCGCCGCTGGTCGATCAGCTACCTCTACCTTGGTTGACGCGCGTGCTGGGTCGCAGGCGAGCCTGGATGTTGCTGGCGCAGTGTTCGATTGCGTTTGCTATCTTGCTGATGTCGTCAGTGGATCCGCAGCAGAGTGATTCAAGTTTGACTCTGATGGCAATGGCCGCTGTTTTGCTGGGATTTTCATCGGCTACACAAGACATCGTCATCGATGCCTATCGCATCGAATCGGCTGAAGTCAGGCTGCAGGCGATGATGTCCGCGACCTATATTGTCGGCTACCGACTGGCGATGTTGACCGCGGGTGCGGGGTCGCTATACCTGGCTCAGGGCTTTGGTAGCACCAGTGAGTCCTATAGTTATCAGGCCTGGCAATACACTTATGCATTGATGTCATTTGCAATGATTATTGGTGTCGTCACGACCCTGGTGATTAAGGAGCCCGAGCAACGGGAGTCGGTGGCCAGGCTCGAAACCACACAAGACTATGCTCGTTTTGTGTTTTTATTTGCGGTTGCGGTTGCGGGTTTAATCTCGGTTTATGTTTTATCCAATGAGCCCGTGTTGCAATTGAAAGCTTCCTTAGCAGAGTTGTTACGCAACCAGGCGTTGTCGGGAACCCTCGTCGAAGTATTGCGACTCGGCGTTGCGCTGGGCGTTGCGTGGTTATTGGCGGTCATGCTGGTGAAACTGGGCATCGTACGTTACACGATGGTGGAGCGCACCTATCTTATGCCGGTGCGTGATTTTTTTGAGCGCTATGGCTGGTCGTTCGCATGGTTGCTGCTCGCCCTGATTGGTCTCTATCGTATTTCAGACATCGTGCTCGGTGTCATTTCAAATGTCTTTTATCAGGACATCGGTTTCAGCAAGACGGAGATTGCTGACGTGGTTCTGATCTTTGGGATCCTGATGACGATTGTCGGGGGACTGTTAGGCGGGTTACTGGCGGCGCGACTCGGAGTGGTTCGCATTCTGTTACTGGGCGGAGTGCTCGCGGCTGCAACCAATTTGCTGTTTATGCTACTCGCCAGCATCGGTAATGATATGTTCTGGTTATACGTCGTCATTTCGGCCGATAATCTGTCCGCGGGCATCGCCAGCGCCGCGTTTGTCGCGTTTTTATCGAGCCTGACCAACGTTTCCTTCACCGCGATGCAGTATGCAATTTTCAGTTCGTTGATGACCCTGATTCCGAAGTCACTAGGCGGTTACTCGGGATCCATGGTTGATTCTATTGGCTACCAGAACTTCTTCCTGATAACCGCTATTCTCGGCATACCGGTGTTGTTGTTGATCATATTCGCCGCGCGACGCTTCGAAATCCACGATCGATCCGCATAGTTTGCTATATTATGCGGCAACTTTTCAGATTCACTATTTAAATCCATGACTACTTCCGAAAATTTATTCGAACAGGCCACGAAAGTTATCCCGGGCGGGGTTAATTCACCGGTGCGGGCGTTTAACGGTGTCGGTGGCACACCTCTCTTTATCGTCCGGGCCGAAGGCGCCTACCTGATCGATGTCGATGGCAATCGTTATATCGACTATGTCGGTTCCTGGGGGCCGATGATTTGCGGTCATGCCCACCCCGAAATTATCGCCGCAGTGACCGAAACGGTGCAAAAAGGATTGAGTTTCGGTGCGCCATGTCCTCTCGAGGTCGAGTTGGCACAACGCGTCTGTGAGCTGATGCCGAATATCGATTTGGTGCGCATGACCTGTTCCGGCACCGAAGCGACCATGAGTGCGATCCGACTTGCGCGCGGGTACACCGGACGCGACAAGATCATCAAGTTTGAGGGTTGTTACCATGGACATGCCGACTCTTTATTGATCAAGGCCGGTTCCGGGGCTTTGACGCTGGGTGTGCCGAGTTCACCCGGGGTTCCCGCCGTACTCGCCGATCATACTGTGACCCTCGAATACAATAACAGCGAACAGGTCAGGCAGGCCTTTGCCGAGATTGGCGATCAGGTTGCCTGCATTATCGTCGAGCCGGTTGCCGGCAACATGAATTGCGTCCCTCCAGTGGCAGGCTTTCTGCAAACGCTGCGAGATTGTTGCGACGAATCATCCAGCCTGCTGATTTTCGATGAAGTCATGACCGGATTTAGAGTGGGTCTGGGGGGCGCTCAAGAACGCTACGATATCGTTCCCGATTTAACCACTCTGGGTAAGGTGATCGGCGGTGGCATGCCGGTTGGTGCCTTTGGTGGCAAGCAGGAAATCATGAATCATATCGCTCCGCTGGGACCGGTTTACCAGGCGGGAACCCTGGCCGGTAATCCGGTGGCAATGGTGGCTGGCCTGAAGAACCTGGAAATCATTTCACGGCCTGGATTTTTCGAAGACCTGACGCAAAGAACCGAGCAATTGTTGAAAGGTATCCGTGCCGCGGCCGAGGCCAATGATATTGCGCTACACACCAATCAGGTGGGTGCGATGTTCGGGCTGTTTTTTACCGATCAGCTCGAAGTCAGTCGCTTTAGCCATGTCGGAGCCTGTGATGTCGAACGTTTCAGGAAATTCTTCCACGGCATGCTGGCACGCGGTGTAAATCTTGCGCCGTCGGCCTACGAGGCGGGTTTTGTCAGTGCCATGCATGGCGCGGCGGAGATTGAGCAGACCATCGAAGCGGCCGCCGCTAGCTTTGCCGAGCTGTAAATTGGCGCGGGTTTACAGACCCAGCATTCCTTTTTTCAGCTTTTTGTCTGCCGGATGATTTCCGAGCCAGATTTCGAGTAAAGCATTTTTAAAATCTTCACCTTCGATCAAACCAAGTTCGCGCTTGTTTTTGCTGATCCTGACACCCTGTGTGGGCAGGTAATCAAATACATACTGGTCCTTCTTTATCGCGCCGGATTCAAAGTAACCGTAAAATTGATCGATGCGTGCCTGTAGCTGTTTCAGGCTTTCGGCATTCTGGTTTTTTTCGAATCCATCGCGCCAGCCGTCGAGTAACTTTTTACTGGCAACTTCTTTGTAGATAAAATCGAGCTGGACTCGCCAGGGGCCCGGTGCCGAAAGGATTTCGGCGACGTCATTGGATTTGTTCGGCAGGTAGAGCGATCCTACGTAAACGTCAATCCAGAATTTTTCACGCAGACCGATGCCGTTTAACAACAACGTCTGGCCGTCTTCAGACTTGATGCTATCGGCTACAAAAACGCCCGAAAGCTCAGCCGCAGTGGTTAGCGTACTCAGCATGCAAAAACAGA
>JAAESG010000636.1 GCA_024229615.1 Gammaproteobacteria bacterium
TACCACTTCACCAGATCGGTTAACGCTGAACGATCCACCATCGAATACAAGTTCGTCCTGACCGCCGACGAGATTGACATATACAATCGGTACTCGACCGGATTTC
This sequence comes from Gammaproteobacteria bacterium, assembly GCA_024229615.1. GTDB lineage: Bacteria > Pseudomonadota > Gammaproteobacteria. The sequence goes on from JAAESG010000636.1 coordinate 107, forward strand.
GCACGTTCGGTCACAACCGCGTTTTCCCGTTCGGCCCCTTTGTGTACATAAAACGGAGAAGCGTTAAGATTGAGTATGATCTGGGCGCCTGCGGCGATGCTATCTTCGGCTGGTCCAGAATGCCAGATGTCCTCACAGACAGTGATTGCAGCAGCTACCCCATCAATCGATACCACGCAGGGCGCGTCACCGGGCTTGAAGTATCGTTTTTCGTCGAATACGCTGTAGTTAGGGAGTTCCCGCTTGTGATACCTGGCAATGATCTCACCACCATCAATCACCGATGCCGAATTTCGGACAAAACCTCCATCCCGGCAGGGGTGCCCAACCACCACACACACGTCATGAACTGCGTTAGCAATAGCAGCGACACCCGATTCAGCCTTCTCCACAAAACCGTGGCGAAAAAGCAGGTCTTCGGGTTGGTAACCAGTGACTGCAAGCTCGGGGAACACTACAATTCTGCACCCCAACA
>JAAESG010000637.1 GCA_024229615.1 Gammaproteobacteria bacterium
CAAAACTCAATGCCCTGGATCGCGTCGTCTTCGGCCTGTGCGCTCTGTTTATGCATCCGGACCGGATTTATAAATCAGCAATTGCGATAAAACCTACGACTATTCTTAGCGCCTCGCGCCCTGGTTAAACGAAAATACCGACTTCTCTTCTCGCCCAAGGCTCCCGGTAAGGCAGGCCCGAAGGGTCCTGCGCTTGAGCTGATCAATGTTATCGTTGAAATGAAACAGCGAAATCCCATCTGGGGAAGCCCGAGGATCGCCCAATAAATCTCACTAGTCTTCGGTCTCGATATCAACAAGGGTGTTGTGCGCCGAGTTCTTGCACAACATTATCGCCCCCCATCCAACGGTAGTAGTCCGTCCTGGCTTACATTCCTTGGTCATGCGAAAGACAGTCTATGGTCTGTTGATCTGTTTCGCTGCGAGTCCACCACAGTGCAAACACATTGGGTGCTTGTCGTGTTGGATCAGTTTACCCGGTGTATCGTCGGGATTGCGACCCACACGGGGAGAGTCGATGGGCATGCACTATGTCGCATGTTCAACCAGGCAATAAACAACCAGTCGGCTCCGAAATATCTCAGTTCCGATCACGATCTCCTTTTCACCTATCACCGATGGCGCGCAAATCTGCGAATACTGGAAATCGAGGAGATTAAAGCAGTTCCGTATGTGCCGATATCACATCCCTTTGTCGAGCGAGTCATCGGCACGATTCGGCGCGAATGTCTCGATAAAACCCTGTTCTGGAATGAACGAGACCTTGAGCGGAAGCTGC
>JAAESG010000638.1 GCA_024229615.1 Gammaproteobacteria bacterium
CCAGTAGCTGGCACTCCACGGCACCTTCATCCAGGTGTTACTCCAGTAACCGTCGGCTGAAGCGCGCACGACTTTCAGGCCTACTCCAACCTTCTTCAGTGATTCAGCATAGAGTTGGGTAGCGTCGACCGCGCCCGCAAAGGCTGCGTCGGAGGCATGCATCTCAACACTAAGATCGGATAGCCCGGCTTGCTTCAGGTGCCACTTTGCTTTTTCAGGATCATACTTGCGCTGCTCCAGGTTCGAGGCATGGTAGTTTTGTGCGGTACTGATCGGATGATCATTTCCGAGCGAACCGTATCCACGTAGTACCGTTTTAACAAATGCTTCGCGGTCAATACCAAGTTTTAATGCCATTCGAACGTCGTTGTTATCGAATGGCGCCTGGCGTACATCCATCGGATAAGTGTAATGCTTGGTACCCGCGACTTGCAGAACGCCGACCCCCGGCTTTTTATCGAGCAAGTGGGCGGTCTTCAAATCACAGCGAACGATTGCATCAACCTGACCGGTCGACATTGCATTCATGCGCGCCGCCGCGTCATTGATAGCGATTGCCTTGACTTCGTCGAAGTTACCTTCGTCAGGCTTGAAGTAATTCGGGTTGCGCACCAGGTCAGCACCAACACCCGGCTCGAAACGCTTGACGCTGTATGGGCCGGTACCCTCGCCTTTTGCCCAGTCAATCTTGCCCATCTTGTCTGCAGCGCCAATGGTGATGTGGTAGTCACTGAGCAAATAGGGAAAGTCTGCATTGCCGCTTTCGAGTTCAAAAATGAGGGAATTTTTGCCGTCTTTTTTGATCTTGCCCATAGACTCGGCAACTGATTTGGCCGCCGAATCAGCACTCTCGCCGCGATGATGCTCGATCGACGCGATAATGTCATCGGCATCCAGGGTTTTGCCACCGTGGAATACAACGTCCTGGCGTACCTTTACCACCCAGGTTGAGGCATCAGCAGAAGGCTCGAGGCTTTCAGCAAGCTCGGGTATTGCTTTGCCGTGCGCATCGACTTCGGTCACACAGTTGCGAACCGCTCCCTGCGCCACATTGATCATAAAGCTGTCACTATTGGTGCCGGTATCAAAATTGTCGCCGGTATTGGCAGCGGGAATACCTATACGATAGGTGCCACCTTTTTTCGGTGTTGCATGGGCTGCCTGCGAGTAAAGCGCGGGGGCGGCGGCAGCCAGGCCCAAAGCCGATGCGGCCTTGATGAACTCACGGCGGCTTAAGCCACCATTGGTCACGCGGTTTTGCAGCTTCTTGATATCGTAATCTGACATATTTTTACTCCTCGGGATGATTATAGTGTTTTTATGTTTCGCAGCCTGGAACTGGCTGCTTGTGTAGTACGAACCTTACCAAAAGATATGTCGCTATACCACAGGCTTGAATTGAGGGCATGGTTCGGGGGCTCACACGATGACCATGAATACAATATCATCAATGCAATTAATCACTTAGGTGGATTGAGAAAGATGAGTATCTGCGCGGGGATTGAGCAAGGTTAGCATTTTTCACAATGCTGCCTGGTTGAAATCGTATTGCTTGGTGAAGTAATTGTACTAATCCGAGCCAAATAGTCAGAGATTGCTCCGTCGCTTCGTGCTTCGTATTGTCGATGGTTTGGGCTTAAGTAAGTGCATTGGGAGATCAGTCCATGATTCTCCTTCCAGGCAAATCAGATATTTCGATGCAAACACTTGCAGACGGAATTTATGCGACTATGCGGACGACGATTGAAGCGGGGATAAAATTTTCCTGAAATGGAAGCTGTTCGATTTGATTCTGAGTTCCTCGCTTAATTTTAAACAGTATCAATTTGAAAGTAATATGGGACCGGGGTACGAAATATTTAACCCTGAAAACTCGGGGAAACAGTCAGACATCGTTTTGTGTTTCCATCTCCGTCCTCGCACTAGTACTCCTTGAAGGAGCACTAGGAGATTAGAATATTGGCATTAATATCTTTATAAACGCCTTCGATCGAAACTCTCGTTGTGACCGAACGCCGTTTGACTGTCCCTGGCTAATTGCTAGTTCGCCAGGGACAGCTAAGTGACAGATATTATTGGTCTTTGCAAAGCAACTTTAGATAACCACTTACTTGGCTAAATAGACTCTGACCACGGATATCCTCTCAAGGGGATTGGCTCGTGCATCTTGCTCTCCGTCCTTTGGACTGCACTGCGTATACCGCCAGTTCGCAGTGTGTAAGGATGCACCGGTGCCGCGAAGCGCATGGATGAACCGCTCCGGCGCACCGGAGAGCGGCCTCCATGCGAACTTTCCCCCGGTTTGAAGTATGTTCGTAAGTGTCAATTTATTCAGCTACTACAATAAATTAACTGTATCAGTGGGACCGGTTGAATTTATAGCAGGGGCAGGAAATACAGCTCCACTATGGCTGCCAGGACTTCAATGCACCACCCTGGCGTTTTCGACTCATTCGCTTTCTTTACGGTCGGATCTGGAGCAGAAACGAGCAGCGCCCCGGGGCTCAATGACCATCGATTGCCGGTGGGCATTTGTTCTTTCTATAACCACGTCGGTCAGGTATGCTACCAAGCAGAATTATAACTCAACAAAAATGGTGACCACTGGAGTAGCACCGGTAACTTGTGGGTCCGACGCTGCTATCTGCACCACACGGAGGTAACACAATGTACCGTTTCATTTGCGCTGTATTTCTTTCTCTTGTCCTGCTTTCACCACTCGTAGTCAAGGCTGCGACGGACAGTCAAAACTCGGCTGATAACACCCACTTGATGGCTTACACGGTGCTTGCATCGGCGCGCGATGCCGAGCGCCTGCGCCGGGAGCATTTCGATATTTCCTCGGTACGTGGGCGCATCGGTGACTCGCTTAAACTCGAAGTTATCATGACCGAAGCTGCTGCCGAAAGATTGAGGGCCCAGGGTATCACGGTAACGCTGAATCCCGGACAGGCCGGCAGCCCGCAGGTGCGCAGTTTCAGGCAATTTGTTGCAGCGCCGGTTTTTCGCACATACGGCGGTGTTGACGGATTGCAACAGGAAATCCGCGAGTTGGCCGATCAATACCCGGATATCGCCAAACTCAAGGTGATTGGCCAGTCCCTGATGGGTGCAGACATACTGGCCCTACGGGTAACCGGACGTGGGGAATATGAGCGGGACGAAGATAACGATTTTACCGGTGACGACTACTGGGACAAGAAGCGATACGGCAAAAGAAAAAAAGGACGCAAGCCCATTGTGGTCTATGCATCGGCACAGCACGCACGCGAGTGGATTACGCCGGAGGTCAATCGCCGCCTGCTGCACCACTTTCTTGAAAACTACGGTAAGGATGCCGAAATCACGCAGATTGTCGATTCTACCGAACTATGGTTCGTCCTCGTTGTCAATCCAGACGGTTACGATCACACCTTTACCTCCGGTAACCGGTTATGGCGCAAAAACCTGGCCGACAATGATGGCGACGGCCAGATCACGGGTTTCGACGGTGTCGATCTGAATCGCAATTTTCCCACTTTCTGGGGTTACGATGATGAAGGATCTTCGTCGGATCCGACATCCGCGACCTATCGCGGGTTGGCGCCGGCATCGGAGCCTGAAACACGAGCATATGACAACTTGATTCGCCGACTCAGCCCCGAGTTTCTGGTCAATTACCATTCGGCCGCCGAATTGATTCTCTATGGGGCTGGTTTCCAGGTGGCGACACCTACGCCCGACGATGTCATTCTCGCGGCGTTGGCTGGCGACGATGAAAATCCGGCGATTGAGGGCTTCGATCCGGATCTGTCGGCCGAGCTGTATACCACCAATGGTGAAACCACCGAGCATATGGCATCCTCCTATGGCACCCTGGCTTACACGCCGGAACTCTCCGAATGCCAGACTGTGGCTCCGGACCCGTCGACTTGCGCGAGTGTATTCAACTTTCCCGACGACGAAGGCCTGATTCAAGCCGAGTTCGAAAAAAATATCCCCTTTGCCCTCGACGTGGCCAGGAGTGCTCAAAACCCTTTCGAGCCTGTCAGCCACATCGGTAACAGCGCAGCTGATTTCGTGCTCGACGAGTTTGCGGTATCGCATGGGAAATCACAGACCGTGCAGGCGACGGTCAGCCGTCAGGTGCGAGAGGCGAAGCTGCACTATCGTGTCAACGGGTCGAAGCGGATAAAAAAAGTGAAAGCTCGCGACTGGCGTGGTGGCGAGCGCTACGGTGATGACTTCAACGCCTACTACCGCCAGATGCGCGGCCGGATCCGCAGTCTGCAACCGGGAGATACGGTTGAATACTGGTTCGCCGGTGAAATAGATCATCACGGCAAGGTCGAATCGGCGCATGGTAGCTTTGAGGTCGTTGCAGCCCCGGCCTCCGTGCTGGTAATCGCCAATGAAGACTATGACGGCGTTACCCCGGTACAGACAGGCGGCGGACTACAATATCTCTACTATTACACCGATGCACTGGCCGCCAACGGTATCAGTTACAACTCGTGGGATCTGGACACCCTGGGCCCACCGCATGCGCTCGGCGTGCTGGCGCACTACGATGCGGTGATCTGGTATGTCGGCGACAACATCATCACCCAGGATCTGGAAGATCGTGACGTATTTTTTCCTAACTCCGAAATCGGGGTCGGCGATGTCATGCAATTCACCACAATCGCCGTGCGTGACTATCTGAATGAGGGCGGCAGGCTGATCAAAACCGGCGACCGCGCGGGTTATTTCGGTCAGTTCATCGGCACCTTCGGCGGCCTGCTCTACGGCGACAACGGTGCACCCTTTGAACCTTGCACCATCGAGACCGATTTGTTCGGCGATTGTCTGATCTACAGCGACGATTTTCACCAATACTGGCTTGGTGACTACAGCTGGTTGCCATTCGGCGACCCGGTGCAGATGGTGGGAATCAGCGCGCCCCTTGATGGGCTGACGGTCGACGTCAATGGTGGCAGTTCAGCCAACAATTCGCTCGACGCCGGCCAGTCCGTGGTGACTTCGTCGGTGCTCGATCCGATCCAGTTTCCGACATTCGCTGGTTCGCATTCAATTGCCGACTATGCCTCTGAAGGTGAACCACCTTTCGAACCGCTAAGCGGCGATTACTACGCCGGGCTGCTGGCCCGGAACAATCAGTACAACCGGTTCACTCGGATCATAGACTTGACCGGAGCCAGCAATGCGCGGCTGGGCTTCGCCACCTCCTACGACGTCGAAGGCAACTATGATTTTTTTGTTGTCGAAGCCCATGTCGTCGGCGCTGACAATTGGACCACCCTCAATGATGACAACGGCAATACGCCTGACGTATTCCTCGGTGCCTGTAGCGACGGCCTTTGGAACGTGCATCCGTTTATTTTTGATCACTATGTCGATGTCAACTCCTGTACATCGCCCGGGCCGACCGGTGAGTTCCACGCGTTCAATGGCAGTTCCAATGGCTGGATAGACGTGTCGTTCGATCTATCGGCCTATAGCGGCAGCCAGGTGGAGATTTCGTTGACCTACATCTCCGATGTGGGCGTCGTCAACACCGGCGTATTTGTCGACGACGTAGCACTCGAAATCGACGGTGTGGCGCAGCTGCAGGGATGGGAGTTGAATCAGCTTCCCTGGTCGGTGGCGCCGCCTCCGCCCGCCAGCCCGAATTCGCTCACCGACTGGTCGCGTTCCACTGGGCTGGTAACAACAGTTCTCGCGGCAGCGGTGGCTACTGATAAAACGATTTACCTGCCATTCGGGTTCGAGGCGATTTCGACTCTGGAAGAACGCACCGAAGTGATGGGTCGATTACTGGATTACCTGCTGCAATAGCGGTGCACCGGTTAAGGGGGTAACGATACCCCCTCAACCGCTGCGATGCGGTCCAGCTCAGGAGGGCAAAGTATCCGGTTTCTCTCTGTTGTGGGTGTGTCGGTCAGGGCGGAGAGCACAAGAAACTGGTGCGGCTGTGTTGATACATCCCCAAGGAGATTGGCTCGCGTATCCATACGCTCGGCCCTACAGGCTGCGCTTCGCGCACAGCCAGTTCGCAGTGTGCAAGGATGTACCGGTGCCGCGAAGCACATGGATGAATCGCTCCGGTACACCGGAGAGCGGCCTCCGGGCGAACTGGTCGATCCGGAGCCGTTGGGTAGCGTAGGAAATCTGAATCTTTGGGAGTAGGTGGCTACAGGACATTCCGAACTTTAGGCACGCACAAATTATGAGTGATTGGCCTAAACGATGTTACCAACTGATCCGTGTTCAATCGGCCCTTCGATTTATCGTGCCGGCACCATTTCCCCCCTGGGTTACCTGCGAATTGAAACTATAAATATTCTCTGGGTAATTCGTTATTTTCCTTAGTGGTAAATACCCAAACTTCGCGGGAGTAGTTGAGTGATCCGATCGACTTAGTCTGGTACCGCTTTCAGGACTTGATCCTGTTTTTCCGGGACGAGACCTCGCCAAATGTTTTCGATTAACTCGTCATAGAATTCGGGTAGTGGTTTATCGATGAGGCCATCGAGTCGCAGATGAATCATGTGTATCGCGCTGCCGAATACGCGGGACGTTGTGATCCAGCTGTCGCCATGGAGGATTTCACCGACATCCATGCCCCATTTGACGATATTGCGCATGGTGCGAAATGGCGTGGCGCTGCAGACTGGGGGTTCGTCGGGCAGGAATTCGCGATGCTTTGCATGCAACATAAATTCGACGATCTCATATCGAGACTCGGTGTACTCGAACAATAGCTTGATGAGCTTGTTGCAGCGCTCGACGTTGGTTAAGTCCTCGGCAATCACATCGGAGATCATTTCCTCAAATTCGTCGAGTAAATGATAATAAAGCGATCTCGCGACACCTTCCTTGCCGCCAAAGTGGTTATAAATCGAGCCAATACTGACATTTGCCATGCGCTGGATATCGTGTACCGAAACATTGTGATAACCCCGGCGTACAAATAGATCGAGTGCGGCCGTCAGGATGCGGCAATCCAGAGGTTCGGGCACGATTTCTTTATCTTTGAGGAAAGGCATATGGATTTTCAGCTTTTCAGTTTTTATTGGGAATCAATCCTATCATCATTTCCGGGTTGCTGGTGTAATCTAATTCACACAAACGACTTCATCTTCAACCAGGGTGAGAGGCATGCGATGTGACAGGGATCGCCTCTACCTGGGAGGCTCAAACGTAGCTGGACAAGTCAGCGCCGGGATAGGGCTCAGGCCGGTTATAAATTGCACAGCCTCACCGGGCATAAAAACCATCGATTAATCTCTCCTGTTCGACGGATTGTGACAAGACTTGAGACCGACTGGTGAAAAATGCGGGCTAGTGACTCAAAATCAGACTCGATACCGGTGCGATGCTACCGTTAATCAATAGCCCCGGGCTCATTGCAGACAGGCGTTAGTCCTTCCTATACTCTGCCATCGCCATGCATTCGGCCAGGGCACCTGGAGTCCTGTAAACATTATCTCCGAAGGCGTTGCTTAAATCTTCACCGGGGTTCGATATAACCGGAACGGAAGTTGTCTTTGTTTGGCATTCGCAAGCCGGAGAGCACCGCGGCGTCTACTCGTCGGCCAGGCTCGATCAATCCATTGAGTTCGAGCAGGTGGGCGGTAACGGAGTAAAGCTCGTTGTCGCTGAATGAGTAGGGTTTGTCGGGTGGCATGGCGCGCTTGATATACTCGAACAAGATCGGCGCGTAAGGCCAATAAACGGCGATACCGCGGTCGGGAAATTCCGTTGCCAGCAATGCGCTATCACCCACCAGTTCCATGGCGCTTCCGCCCTGTCCCACACCGCCGTGGCAACTGGCACAGCGGCTGGTATAAATTTTTTCTCCCTGCGCGCCGTCGCCGCTACCGGGTGGTAAGCCGCTGCCATCTGCATATATATGCGTGGACACATTGGCCAGCTCCGAGGGGCTCGGGACTCGTCCAAGCCCGGGGGTAATGCCCTCGCCAAGCGCTTCCTGGCACAGCAAGAGTCCGATTAGCAGGCAAACCGTTGCCAGTACATCGGTACGGACTTGCCGGGAAACACCGTGTTCAGGCATATACATGGTGAACGGAACCATCGGTATCCACCGACCAACTGATAATCGCATTGTAATGGTAATAATGATTGCTGCCTTTTTCCTGCAGCAGAACTTCGCGCTCCGGCTGCACACGACCAAGGGCGTCGTAGGCCCTGCTTTTGAGTATCGCTCGCGCGCCGTTCCAGTGCCACGGGGCGCGAAAGCGCGTCAACGCTTTATCCAGCACTGGGTCCTGGAGCTTTGCTTTGGCCCAGGTGTTGCCACCATCGGCGCTCACTTCGACCCTTGTGATGACACCGTTGCCCGTCCAGGCAAGACCGCTAAGCTCGTAAAACCCGGGTTCTGCCAGCGATTGCCCCGGAGAAGGCGAGGTTATTAATGACTTGACGCCCATTTCGAAGGTGAAGCGCTCGGCTGTACCGTTTTTTTGCAAATCGGTGTAACTAACCGTATCGAAACGCGACATCAACGGGCGGTCGCTTAACTGCATGCTATTCAGCCACTTGACGTTGACAATACCCTCCCAACCGGGCACCAGCAGGCGCGCCGGAAACCCGTTTTCTGGACGCACCGGTTCGCCGTTCTGATAGAGGCCGACAATGGTATCGTCCATGGCCTTTGCGATCGGAATGCTGATGCTTACCCCGGCGGCGTCGAGGCCATCTGCCACCAGCCACTTGGCATCTGGCTTGAGCCCGGCCTCGCGCAGCAGTATCGACAGCGGCACCCCGGTCCATTCGCTGCAGGATACCAAACCATGCTGGTAACCTGCCGGTGCCTGCGTCGGCTGCGGATGCCACATTGAATTGCTGTTACCACCGCATTCGATGAAGGCAATTCTGGATGTCATGGGGTAACGATGCAGCGCATTCAAATCGAATACCAGAGCTTTACCCACTTGTCCGAACACGGTCATTTTCCAGGTTGCCGGGTCGACCTCCGGCACGCCGTTATGGTGTCTCTCAAAATGCAGGCCATTGGGTGTTATCGTACCTTCAAGCTGGTGCAGCGGCGTCCAGGACACCCCGTTGCCTGCGACCGATCTATCGGCGGAGATCCAGCGTATCGGAGAGTCGCGGGAGTTCCTGGGCTGGCCGTAGTTGCTGAATCCCCGGCCCGGAACCTTCCAGCTCGCAGGCGTCTCGCCATGCCTGAGATCGGCAGCTAGCGCGTCGCCAGCTACCAGCGCACCGGCTACGCCGCCAGCACTGTGTTGAATAAATTTACGTCTGCTGTAACGCCTGCTGGTTTTTTTGGTATCCATCAAGAACCCGTTAAATTCTTCATTTTTAGCCTGGCAAGTACCGCCTCAGATTGTTCGAGCTGGATTTCATGTAGGGAATCGATCAATACCATAGCGAACCCCGCGATGCTGTCAAGTCGGCTCTGGGCCAGGTGAAGATAAGAAATTCGACCCGGGACGGATCTTGACGGGAGCGACTTGTAACTCGGATATCTCACTGTTTTACGTCACGTTTCGCTTTGCCGCGTCCGCAACAGGAAATAGGTGAGATATTCGGGCTAACGCTCTCTAAGGAAGGTATTGAGCCAGCTCCCGCAAGACCGCAGCCAGTTTTTCTTCGAGCTCGACGGGTCGCTCGCATAACGACTGGATGGCGTGCTCGCGTTGATCGTAAACGCGTTGATGCCAATGCAGCGTCTCTTCAATTTCGGCCTGCTTACTTGGGTCCCCGGAACCGGCCTGCACATCCATATTAGCCAGCAGATTCAGTGTCGATTCAATTTGACTGGCAATCGATATCTGCTGACGGGTATAGCGCTTGATGCCAGCGATATACCGCGCTCTTCGGCGATTTGAAAGGTCGACGATACCGTCTGCCAACCGGTTAAGGGTATACGACCTGGCGTCGAGCGGAATCTCAGTAACGAATTCGGCGATCAGTTGTCGCTCGGATTCGGCGACTTCATCCAGATCGCTTAATTTTTCGGCCATTGCAGCCAGCGAATCATTCTGTCGCCAGGTGCCACTTATGGATTCGTCTATTACCTGCGGCCAGACCACCGCAGCAACTAATTCCGGAACCAGGACCTGTACGCAGGGCCACTCGGGATCGGGTTGCTGGGCCCTGGCTGCCAGGCTCAACAATAGCCCTAGCAGGAGAAAGGTGGTGGGTTGCATCATTTTCAAGGTTTTACTGCGACGCCCCAGGGTAGCCGTCCGACTTTTATTGACTTGAGAACCTTCTGTTTCTGCAAGTCAATAACAGAAACATCGCCGCCGACGCCATTGGTGGTAAATAATCTTTTCTGATCAGAAGAAAACTCCAGGTTCCACACCCGTGGTCCAACCAACAGATACTTCTCGACCGTATAGCTAGTCGTGTCAACAACCGCCACCCGCGCAGACGGTCCCAATGCTATGTAAGCCTTGTTGGAACCGTCAGCAGCGATCTTGATGCCTACCGGCTGGATCGACTCGGGTCGAAGTCCGGGCACCGCGAACTCTATTTTATATTTGATCTCGCGACTGCCGGCATCGATGACCGAAACCGTACCGCCAATCTCGGAAGATACCCACACCTCTTTTCCATCCGGCGTGTATTGCGCGACACGTGGGCGCGCATCGACCAGGACGTTATCTATAATTTTGAGTGAGGCGGTATCGATAAAATGCGCCATGTTAGTTGTCTCGGAGGTACTGACTAACCACTTGCCATCCGGGCTCAGGCCGATACCTTCAGGTTCTATGCCAACGGGGATTTCGACCACCTTACTGCGTTGGATCGTGTCAATTACAGTCACCATATTGTCATCTTCATTGGCGACGAACAGCAGGCTGCCGTCTGCGCTCAACGACATTAACTCGGGATCAGGTCCTGACGGCAGGTTATAGACAATCTGCTTACTCTGTAGATCGAGCACCTGGATATGGTCGTCGTCACTAGCACAGATGTATAGGTATTTGCCGTCGTTACTGAGCGCAATCCCGCGTGGTCGTTCACCGACTTCGATGGTTTCGATCAGCTCCAGCGAATCGCCATCGATGACCGAAATGGTGTTATCTTTTTCATTGGACACGTAAACCGTGTCGGCGAATGCCGATTGGATATTCCCGGCTATTGAAAACAACATCACGATGCAGATTCTATTCACACACGATATCAAGATATGCTCCTTCGAAGGTTTGGCGCTTGATTTTGGGCTAAAAGCCCTTGCAGGATGACTCCGGTTGGTCAAATCCAAGCGTATCAAGCTCTGAGTATTGATGCAAAAATCCCGCTTGCGGCGATACCGTAACCAGCATTCTCGGGCCAACCACCAGAATTGGTTGCCGTAGTTGTCCGTTCCAGTCGCGAAAGGTCAGCGCTACACCCTTGAATCCGGCCAGCTTGAATCTTTTCGACAATAAATACTTTTTTAGGACTTCGGGTTCATTACTACCAGTATTGGTCACGGCTTCGCCAACGCTGCGCACTGCCGCCCAGGCAGCGTAGTCGAGCTCGGTCATCCATCTGTTGGCGAGTTTGGCGAAGCGCCGCTGTATCTGTGTCGCGCCCCATTGTTCCTGGGTTCTATGCCATGACGTGGGCTGCAGGCCCTGGGTGCCGCCCACAGGTCGTGCGCGCGTAGTCCGGTAAGACAGGTATTCACCAAACTCGTCCTGCTCATCGGCGACCAGCAACACATCGTGATCCTTGAACTGTGTGAAAACCGGTATTTCCTGCTGCAGCGAATGATGCCCGGAGTCGGTGCGTCGCGCACCCGGGACTGCGGTCCAGTTTTTTTCCTGCACGATTTTTAATCCGTAACGGCTGGCCGCTCTTTTTAACGCGATGGCATAGGCCCTGTCTTCGGGATGACGACCGGTAACCAGCACTACTTTGTTCCAGCGTTTCCATACCAGATACTGGGCCAGTGCGTCGGCAAGCATTGACCGGCTGGGTGGTATGTGTAACACGTCTGGATGGCATTTTTCGTTTCTGAGAATATCGTCCCTGGCGCGAATGTTGAATATCAGAACATTCTTTTCGAGCACTGCAATCGACTCTATATCCTGCGCGTTAAGATCGGCGATAAACAGCTTTTTGCCATCACCGACCAGATTTCGATAAACGCCAACCAGATCTGCTGTCGGCTCGACCATGACCTGCTCCATGCGATATAAATGATTCATAAAACTACCGGTAGTCTGGGTGTCGTTAAGTCCCAGCATACTCCCCGGTACACCATCATTTTCGACCGCAGTGTCGTCCAACAACGATAGTGGTTTCAAGGGCTTCATCTGACGGCCTAGATAGACGATATCGACCTCGAGTTTTGTTTGCGCAAACGATGCGGCAGACACCAGTACCACGACAATCGCGCAGACCGATCGTATTAATGAGACGACTTTCATTCGAAATTTTTCCGGTGACGACATTAGCGGATGTTGAAGATAGCCTGTTGCGACTCTCCGGTGGTGCCTGGAATGCGGACCACGAATTTACCCGGGCGAATCGCAATAAATTTAATCGTTGCCGTGCCTTCGTCATCGAATTCGAGGCTGTTCAATCCGAGCGGCCTGATTTCGATATCGTTTATTATGACTTCATCTATCCAGATATTTCTGAAGAATTCGGCACCCCCTATGGCCAACTCTCCCGATCCATCGCAGACTATATCGATTTTGTAGTATTTACCGGACTCGAGATCGTATGGTGCCTTTGCCAGAGGAGTGACAACCGACAAAGTCAATGGTTGCAAGGCTGTCGCTCCGCCGCTGAAAAGCCCGGCAGCTGCTTGTACAGGACCGATGCCGCAGATTCCAATGAGTAAAATAGCGATGGGAACTAACTGCCGATGAATTTTTAGTGTCGTTGTATTTCGCATGTCTAATCCTATATTTTTATGGGAATTTTCCGGCAGTCTATCAAGTAATTTGATTACGTTTGATTAATCTGATGCCTGAGCCTGTCGTTGCCCTTCGGCCGGAGTTAGTACTTCGAAACCATAACCTTCGAAGAACCAGTCATCGATTCCATTGCGGAACCATTGAACCCTGGTGTATCCGTAGCTCAGCGCCCGCTTTGCTGCATTCCACGACATCCAGCAATCAGTACGGCAATAGAATACGACATGACGGCCTTTATCGCCGCCGGTAGCGATACTCAGGTGGTGTTTAAAGTATTGCTCGGTGATATCCGACAATACGCCGAAGCCTGTATCGGGCAGCCAGATTGCACCAGGCACGCCCTTGTGGTCGACTGGAAACCAGATCTGATTTTCCGGTAACACCCTGGGCCGCCGATGCTCGGGGATAACATCGATCACAACCGCGTCTTCGCCATCCTGCAACTTCTTCAGTTCGGCCGCCGTGATCGTGCCGGCGCCTTCCAGTGCTGTAGGAACCTCGGAGTCATAAAATTCCATCCGGTAGCCATCCGGCTGCCTGACTTCTGCAAATGCGGAATTGGCAGACAAATCAAGCGCTAGCGCGAGAATCAATAGTAATCGTCCGAGATGGCTGCCTCGAACCCGGTTGTGCCCGGCTGAATTGTCGCGTTTTATCATTGCCAGTCACTCCGCTATGATTTCGCCACGATCGTTCAGCAACGGAACGCCAAACCTATGCAGGACATCATAAATTTCAGCCTCGGATTCCTTCAGAGCCAGGTTAATGGTCCGTTTCCAGTCGGTTTCGTTATAACGCACGGCCATCGAGACGCGAAAATTGAGCCGAACTCGCTTGTCTTCGTTGACCAGGGGCACCAGTACCAGTTCGCTGGCAGCCTCCCTCGCATAGTAAGCAGCTATGGGTCCCCAGATAAATGCAACGTCGGTTGTACCGTTGCCGACATCCAGAATGGCCTGGCGGGCAGGTTTATCCCGTCTAGTGTCTGCCACCAGATGGTAGGGTTTCACGTTCCCCAGCAGACCGAGTTGAGCGACTATGTTTGCCGGGGGCGTACCGGCAACAACGCCGAGCTTCAAACCTTTAAGCTGCGCATCCGACATGTGTGTGGCGTTGATAGCGGAATCCTTGCGATAAACCATGGTGTACACCGAGTGGTAATACGGGTTTGTGTTCTGTACCCGTTCGCTGGCCGTGGTAATGCCGGAAATCAGGTCGCATTCTCGCAGACGCAGAGTATTGCGCACAAAGCCAACGGTTTGCGGAAACCAGGTATAACGGACTTCGAGGCCGAGTTTGCTGCCAATTAGGTCGATTATCTGATTTTCAAATCCCTGCCTTGCCTTGTTGGAGAAAGGCAGGTTTTCGGGATCGGCGCAAACCCGGAGTATCGAAGTCGTTAGCGCCTGCCTGCCGATACCCTCCGCCGCAGATGAGGGCATCGGCAATAGCAGGCAGATTGAGGCCAAGACCATCGAAACAGGTTGTATTAATCG
>JAAESG010000639.1 GCA_024229615.1 Gammaproteobacteria bacterium
ATCGACGTATCCGTCACCATGCATGAAAATATATTCGTCATCACCTACGCTGGTATCGGCAGACTTGTACCAGGCGACGATGGTGAAATCGTCATAGGAAAGCGGGTTCATCGAACTGACATCGATGTAGTCGTTACTACCGTCGAAAGATAGGCCACCGTCGAGCTTACCCGGAACCCAGTCAGGAGATGCGGGCCAGTTGATCAAAGTGCCGTCATTTCCACCGACCGAATCGACGGCGGTGGTGCCGCTGGTTTCATCGAGCTTCCAGTGTGCGATCGGGCTAAGATCAATTTCGGCGCCACCGGCCCACTCGAGCGCGCGGCGCATCAGGTTTTTGCCGTTGTCATTAAGCGCGCTGAAATCGAAGCTGGCGGTGCCCCAGGGTAACTGTACACGCCGTCCAGCAGCTATTGCGCCCGCGTTGAGCTGCCCGCCGATATCGACAACAGCGAGCCCGAAGTCATAATTCGCGCCCGAAATCCAGACCTCGGCCAGGTTGGTCATGCCCGGCGCGAGCGAACCCTCGAGTGCGTTGAGGGGTTGACTGGACGTGGATATGGTATGCCATCCTGTCGCGACACCCTGGGTAATGTAATGCGCATTGTCGATCACCATTATATTGGTGAAATCGTTGCTGCCGGCGCTGGTCGACAACAGCAATTCGTCGTGTAGCGAAATCTGCTCGTTGACGACACCGAGCGTGGTCTTGGTCAGCTTGGAGCCGACCGCGGTATCACTGACCTCGCCCGAGACATACAACACACCATTAGCGGTAAACGCGGTGGCAAAGTTGGTATAACTGTCGGCATCGTCGATCAGGTTGACCGTGTAACCCCAGGATTCGATCAGGGACTTCTTAGCCAACTCCGCGCTGGTCAACGCAGCTGGATTGGTAACCACGAACAGCAACTCGGTCGAGAGATCCGGATTTTCCGCACCCGCACCCCACTCGATGGCGCGTAACATCAGGGTTTTGCCGTCGTCGGTCAACTGGTCGGCCGTGGCGGCGCCGAACGGCAGGTGTACCCGGCGCGCGGGCGCCGGATTACCGTCCCAGCGCTGGGCGCCGGTATCAAGCGTGGGCAAGGCCTGGGGTGCGGCGCCTGCCGAGGCCGCGCTAATCAGGCCCGATGCCAGCGTACCGGACGGCACCGGCATGCTCAGGCTGGTGGTAAAGTGAGTAACCCCGCTGCCGGCAAAGGGCTGACCGATGTAATGCGACGCGTTGGTCGCGGTAAACGTGTTCGTCGTGATCGTGTTGCCGGTATTGCTGCTGAAGCCGAAATTATCGAGTTTGCCGGCAGACTCGTTGACGATAGGTGTCGGCGAACCGGTCAGCTTGTTCGCCAACGCCCCACCTGAGATCGACCCGGAAACGTAAATGACATCGTTCGCCGCCGCGGCGGCATCGATGTTCGCCTGACTATCACTGTCATTGATCAGGGTGACCGTGTAACCCCATGATTCGATCAGTGCCTTCTTCGAGCTGTCACGCGCGTTCAGGCTCGCCGGGTTCGGTACCACCAGCAACAGATTACCGGCTGCGCCCTTATCCTTTGACATGCCCCACTCGATCGCACGTTGTACCAGCAGGCGGCCGTTATTGTTCAAATGCATCCAGTCGAAGTTTGATGCGAAGTGCTGGCCGAGCGGCAAGGTCACGCGGCGCCCGGCAGCCGTGCCGCTGGTCGTCGCCGCGCCCTGATCGATTGCCGTCAAACTCGCGGCACCGATGAATTCGCCCAGTATCTGCAGACCACCGGCAAGCGTCGGGTCTGCCGTCAGGATTTCCATGTCGGCAACGTAAATCGGCAGCGCGCCCAGCGGGAATATCGAGGTAATGAAATGGTTGTTATCGACGATGTCTATGCTGGAACCGACATGCTCGGTATCGCCACCGGCCAGGCGTAGATCATCGTAGAGATTGGGCTCCTCGTTGACCACACCGATCGAGAGATTGCTAAGATCGGCTCTCACGTCGTCGGAGATGACCGTCTCGGAGACATAAACCAGGTCGTAGTTGCTCCAGTTGATGGTGTTACTATGCCAATCTTCGTAAAAATCGACCTCATAACCCCAGGATTCGATGATCTGGATTTTCAATTGATCGGCCGGATCCGGTGAATTATCGTCGCCGATCAACGCAATTTTGCCAGAACCCTGAGGCATCAAGCAGACTTCGCCGCAGGCGCAGGTGTAGGTAGTGCTCAGGCTCGGCCACCTGGATGGGTCCGCGTCGTCGCTGGTATGGAATAGCTCGCCCGGCATGCCGTCGACCGCGGCGACCAGTGCGACGCCATAGTTCGGGTAGCTGCCGTCAACCCAGCCTTGCACCAGCGGCGTGATGTTCCAGGTATAGCGATCGTTTGCCGGGCCGACCGGCGTTGTCGAAACCGCTCTGTTATCGAAATCGCCGCCGGCGGTGTCCCAGTTCGTGCCGGATTCCCGTTTGTTCCAGGTCACCGAGTCTTCGCTCCACGAATTCCTGATGCGATGTGCCGACACCGGCTGGTCCGACCCCGAACCGGTCCAGCGCTTCAGGGACAGGTTCGCGCTCTGAATTCTCGCACCGGTCGGTAGCGCGCCCATGTTGAAGCGCAACAGCGAACGCGTTGTATCGCTGGCGGCGGACGAAACCCAGGTTTCCGCCGAGCTGCCGTAGTTACTGTTGGGTGACTGTTCAAAGATTTCGGCATCTTCCCCATCCGCTGCATCAGGCTGCAGCTGGAGCACGCCCGTCGGGCGTTGATACAACACCACGTCGTTACGGTTGATGGTCCGACTGACCCCGTTGGCGAGTGTACCGACCGATTTCAACAGCGCCGGTGAAGTCGGTGCTGTGCCGACGACGACTTCGAGGTAAGGTGGATTGGCCGATTCGCGGCTATTGTATTGACCGTGAACGCCATCGACAGTCGAGTTCAGCGTGATGCCGAAATTAGGCTGACCATTGACCCAGGCCTGTACCTGTGAGGTCAGATTGACCTGTATCCATACATTTATGACAGGCTGACTCGGAATTGTTGCCAGCACCGCGCTATCCATATTCGTACTCATTGAATCCCAGGTGACATCGGTCTCGGTCCAGTCGTCGCTGGTCAGATGGATGTCGATCGGGCCTGCGGCGTGGGCGTTGGTGACGTAAAACCATGCGGTCGCGGACAGTATCGATGCATTTGCCGCTATCGGTGACAGGTCGTAGCGTAACAACGGACGTTCTGTTCCAGCGGTTTCGTTACGCGTGTGTAATTTGAGGTCGATGCCTTTGTTGATGGTTGGCTGATCGCTGCGAATCCAGCTGTCCTGGTCCACGTTGATTGTCACAGCATTGGTACTGCCGAGATCGGTGGTCAGGTTAGAGCTGTATTTATCGTTGTTCAGCGGCTCGTCGGTCAGGTTGCTATAGGGGCCGCAACCTTGTTGTTGGCTCAGCCACAGCGCGTGGTTCAAACCCGCCTCGGCGACGTACTGCGCCTGCTGCGCATCGAGTTCACTGCCGGCAGAGTTGCTTTCGAGCGCGCTCTCGGTGGTCATCAGCAGTGCGATCGCCGCCACCAGCGTGATCACGACGATCACCGATAACAGAATATAACCGCGCTGGTCAGCGGAGCGAATCACAACGCTCCTCCGAGACGCACCTGGGTCTGCAGGCTCACGGTTTCCCCGGTGAGCGGACTGGTGAGTTCCAGGGTGAGATCGATGACTTCGAACACACTGCCGTTATCGAGCCGCTCGACACGAAACCGGGTCACATTATCTGCAATATCCGAAGTAATGAAGTCCTCACCGGAGACAAGACCGCTCGCGTTTTCGTCCCAGGGTACCGGGGTACGTTGTTTCAGGGTGCCGCCTGCCAGATAAAATACGACCGGGTTGTACCAGTCATCGAATTCACCGCCATCTTCGTCATCGTCATCGGCGCTGCCTTCATCGATGCTGCCGTCAGCATCGTCATCGACACCGCAAATTCCAGGGCAACCATCGCCATTCATGTCGCTGGCGTTGTCTTCGTCGATATTGTTGTCGTCATCGTTGTCGATACCATCGATCGGGTCTTCGTTGACCTGCGCGTTGGTTTCATCGTCGTCCCAATTGAATGCAAAATCTTCATCTACCTGGCCATCACCATCATCATCGATCAGGTAAATCCCGGGCGCAAAATCGTAATTTCGATCGTTGGGTAGGTCCTCGTCGAGCAGACCATCGCGATCGTCATCTGCGTCGGGATAATCGTCATTGTCAAGATCCTGATAAGCCGGTAGCGTGACCGCCAAAACCGCAGTCGCCAGTGTGCTGTCACCAATCGGTGGCGACGCAGGGACGGTTTGCTCACGGATATTTTCCGGCCAGTTGGAAGCGAGTTTGTCGCGTAGCGGTAACAACAGCAGGCGCGAATGGCTGACGCTTCTGACCATGCGCTGCATCGCAAAGCGCGCTTCGCGCGTTAGTTTATTGGTTTCAGTTACCGCGTCCTGCGACTGCAAAGCCTGGTTGACCACACCTGACAAACCGAGAATGATCAGCGACGCGATCGCCAGCGTCAGCATCATCTCGAGGTAGGTAAAACCATATCGCACGGTGAACGACCACCGTAACGACCGGGTTGACAGGCTGTTATTCAACGATCACCGTCTCTAAGGAACGCGGGCTGTTTTCTATCGTGACCCGCAGCCACAGCAATCCCGCATCGGTGCCGCTGAATGGATTGTCATCGGCGTCGGCGTTATCGCCATCGTAGCGTGCCAGAAACACCAGGCGTCGTGATTCGGTACCCGCGGTATCGGAATAAGGGGCCGGGATCAACACAGTCGAATCGGCAACCAGATCGGCCTGCTCCAGCAGCTCGCTAAACGACAAGGCCAGGGTCTGTTCCATCTTGGCGATCATCCGATACTGGTTCTGTGCGAGTTCGGTATGTATGCCGCTACCCTGGATGCCGCTTTGCATCGCCTCGAGCGCCGGCACCAGCAAGACGACGATTAACAGGGTCGCGACCAATAGCTCGACGTAGGAAAAGCCTGCTTGCCGGGTTTTCACTGGATACTTACCTGGCCGCTGACACCAGTCAACGAAACCGTACGAGAATTACTGCCGAGGGTCAGCGTTACATCGTAGCGGTTGACCAACACGGTTTCCGGATCGGCGCAGCGGGCGATTCCACTGCCATCGAAGTAGACGTTCGTAACGGCGTTGCAGACTCCCCGAAAATCGCGATTTGCGGTAACCGTAATGCCCCGCGTCAAGGCGTGATTCGCGAGGACCGAGTCGTATGGTTTTTTGCTGACCGGGTGATAAACATCGAATATTGTCGTCCACGGAACGGTGTTGGTATCGAGTCGATATACGCGTATCCGCTTCTCGTTGTTTTGCTGGCTGAATCCCACGGGTTCTCCCAGGCGCATTGCCTCGCTACGCGCGAAGCGCATCGCATCGGCAGTCAACTGCGCGGCCAGATCGAGTTTGTGCTGGTCGCTGGGAGCTGAATCGGGGATCACGACGATGGCCATGATCCCGAGGATGAGTACGACTATAGAGAGTTCCAGCAGACTGAAGCCAGCCTGATGGTTTAACTTATACGAACGCTCGTTGAGATTGAAGAACACACTTTTTTGATCAGGGGTCTAGTGCGTGTCCCAGGTATTGCCTGCGGCGTCGGTACCGATGCTGTCGTCAGCAATGAACTTCCCGCTTGCATTATCAAATCTCCAACCTGCGGCCGGATTGGTCCCGGTCAGGTTCAAATCACCCGTATTGACGACGACCAGGGTCGCATCGGTAGTGATGGGGTTGCCGGGCAAGGTGTCTTTCTTCAGATAGGGTCCGAATGGAAATGCACCTGCATTTTTCTGGGTACAGGCTGCGCCATCGGCGTCGGTGTAATAGGCCAATTGCTGATAAAATGCGGCATCTGTATCGATCGCACCGGCGCCAGCCGTTCCAGCAGCGCATGCGGCACCGCCGGTGGCCGCGATTGCACTCGGGTATTCACCATGTTGCTGGTAATACAGGTCAATGGCTGATCGCAGGTTACTCAGTGTTGTGTCCATTGAGGCCGCTTTGGCGTCATCGGTTGAAGAAGCAAATTGCGGCACCACGATGGCAGCCAGCAGCGCCAGTATGATAACCACGATCAACAGTTCGACGAGGGTAAATCCCTTCTGAATTGCGTTGCGGATTGGTTGCATATTTCTCACCCTTCTTAATTCAATTAAAACTAACTTTTCTGAGTATAGCCACGATATTCGAAGGCTTGCCTGTATCGCTGAAAACCGTGATTCAATCAGCATAAACTATTGATTTTCCTCACCCAACGACCCGGGTCAGCTTGAAAATCGGTAATATCAGCGAGCTTACGATCAAGCCGACTACACCCCCCATGATCAGCAACATGACCGGTTCGGCCAGTCGCGACAGGGTTTGCAGCTTGTTGGAAAGCTCGCCTTCAAAATAATCGGCCAGGCGGCTCATAACTTTAGGTAAATTTCCGGTTTCTTCGCCGGTGCTGATCATCTGTTCGACGATGGGTGGAATGAAGCTGGTATCCTGAAAGCCCGCAGCGATGCCGTTACCGGTTTCGACCTGGTCTTCGACATGCCCGATAAAGTCCTGGAACAGACTGTTTTTGACAACAAACTTGCACGCGTGCAGCGAGTCCATCATGCCGACGCCGTTGCCGAGCGACATACTCAACACTCGCATCGTATTGACCAGGTAAAGCTGGACGAATATGTGCCGCAGCAGCGGAAAATTCAATTTGGCCCAGTCGAGCTTGCGGATGCCGTCTTCGGTCGCGGACCAGAGCTTGAATCCGCCAATCGACACCACCAGTCCGATCGTTAACTCGATCCAGTGATCTTTCAAAACAGTACTGGTGGCCATCAGAAACTTGGTGGTGACGGGTAATTGATCCTGGATTTGCGAAAACAGGTCGGCGAACTTCGGAAACACCACCACCAGCACGAAGACGACTACGGCCAATGCAAATATCAGCAGGAATACCGGATACGACAGCGCCGAAACCATGGTTTTGCGCAATTCTTCGCGCTTTTCGTCCAGAGCCAGCAACTGTTGCAACACTTCGTGCATGAAGCCCCCTTCCTCACTGGCTGCAACCAGGTTGGTATAGGTGGTCGA
This sequence comes from Gammaproteobacteria bacterium, assembly GCA_024229615.1. Lineage (GTDB taxonomy): Bacteria > Pseudomonadota > Gammaproteobacteria. The sequence goes on from JAAESG010000639.1 coordinate 7,138, forward strand.
GAAAACCGCTGGGTGTTTGGCGAGTGCGGTCGAAAATTGCGCGCCCTGGCCGATATCGTCGATGAGTTGATTGAGCAGCTCGAGCATCGCCGGGTTGTCGACCTGCTTTTTCATTGCCTGCAGGCTCGACTGCAGCGACGTGCCGGTCTCCAGCAGTAATGACATTTGCTCGGTGAAGAAACGGCGTTCCTTGTCACCGACCGCTTTCTTTAGCTGAAATTTTGGCATCGACGCGGGCAGTGGGGTGGATGCCTTCGCCACG
>JAAESG010000640.1 GCA_024229615.1 Gammaproteobacteria bacterium
CACTTTATCTGAGCGTGGATGGGTCAGTTTATCTGAGCCCCGACGCCGTACACATCTTCTAACGGATTCGCTGGAACAAACAGACTCTTGAAGTCGCTATTGAGCCCGCTATAGAAGTAGCCAATGCCCATGCGGTCGTTAGGCCGACAGTCCATCGGGCCGAAAGCTTCTAGCGAGACCGATGCTGTTACGCCGTACGGCGAAGTCTCCTCATCGGACACGCCTACGCGACCAAACAATTTCGTATACCGCCGATCGTTGCAGGGGTCGGCCCATAGCCTCTGTTCGGCAAGGTATTGGACCATCCAGGTGCCAGTTTGTTGAGCCGGCATCACGCCTCCCGGCGGAATGATGACCCAATCGGAGGTGTCAAACGACGTGTGATCGCCAGTGGCGTATGTTGCTAGTATGGTGTGTGACCCTGGCAAACCTCGGAAAGCAGTGTTCTTTCTTGCAAGCCCCACCAACGTCACGCCATTCGGAAAATCGAGACCGACAGTTGTCGGAGATTCCTGACTCTCCATAACGACAAACGCAGCCTGCAATCCGCGTTCACCTCCCTTCATGATCGCAGCAATATTTGAAATAAACGGCATGCTGGGAACTGCGTTCATTGGCATCGGAATCGACATGTTCATGAAACCGTCGAC
>JAAESG010000641.1 GCA_024229615.1 Gammaproteobacteria bacterium
CGGAAGCGCCGAAAGACAGCGACCGCGATGGAGGTGGCCAACAACAGCAGCACCGCGGCATAAACGAACGATTTCGGGTCCAAGGAAAGCCTCTTGCAAACAGCCGGTAACCGCGCTTTTGCTTTGTTCGCAGACCGGTAACAGCCGGGGCCAGCCTGCGCGGAAAAGACCTGGTCGGCAGTGAGCGTAGCGCCCGGTCGGAATATGCCGTCATTCTGCACCCATCGGGTTCACGATTGAAGGACCGCGCTTGGTGTGAAGCCAGCGAGAAGCGGGGAAATTGGACCGCCGATCCGTGAAGGCCCGGAAGAGAAATGCACCTCGGGGATTTCCGCTCCCCCAGCGGGCCAATGGCATTCACTTAAGCAAAAAGGCCATTCACTTAAGGAAATACAGTTAGCCGCCTAAAAAAGCCGAGTTTTCTCCGTCAGGCAGTGACCGGTTGTTCGGTCTTTCTCCCTTTTACGTGAGAGGGCCGCCATTTTTTGATGGGCTTCAGCGACTGTCGTTTGTGATGTCTGTTGGGTCGTTGTTTTTGTCGGCAACGTGACAAGGAATCGATAATGTTGTTCACCGTCTTTTTTACCAAATCAGCTTGCCGGATAAACAGACCCTCAAGGTTTCTGGCTAGCGTCACCAGCGAATTTTTCATGTTGATTTTGAAGTGACGTTGGCGATTCGCGGTTTCATCCTGTACCGATAAGTCATCCTTTTCAGAAAAGCCCTGCTCGACTTTGGTGGCAAAAATGCGGTTCAATGTGATCAGCACGAAATGGGCGAACAACTCTTGCTTGATTCCACGCTCGGTTTGTCCATGAAAGTCCTCCACGTCAATTAACACCTTGGAAATTTTGTAGAGTTCTTCGACGCCCCAGCGTGCGTGGTAGAGATCGGCGAAGGCCTCGGTGCGATAAAGCGCTTCATCAATGAGGGTGGTACCGAGTATATAAGTGGTTTGGGCGACGACGTATTTTATCAAACGCAAGCGCAAGGGGGTAAAGACAATATCCGGATGTTGCAGGCGGATCTCTTTTTGTCGAGTGACCGAGGGTTCGATCTCAATCACCTTATCGGTCTCTTTGCTGGCAATGAATGCATCAATCACTTTATAAGCATTCTTTTTCAAACGGAACACGGCGTGAATGTCCCGTTGGTGATGCGCATTCAGCAGGACATAGGAAAAATACCCCCGATCATAAACCACGACATCGTCCGCCCTTACCGCTTGCAGATGAGACAAGGCCATTTTTCTTTCGTCACCATGAGCGGCAAGATCGAAGTCGTAAGGGATTTTTTTCTTTAGCTGATACAGGCAGCTGACGAGGCCTTGCGGATAGTGCGCGTTGTCGCTGGGCGTACGATAACCATCAGCGCGCAGCGGTCGCGGTAAGTTCATTTTGGTTCCATCTACCGCAAACACCCGATGCTGCTGCCACTGGTCTTCAATCAAGGTCGGCTCGTAAGTACGGATGATGCGGGCGTTTAAGGTTTTAAAAATCGTTTCATCTAATTTGCGCCGGGCATTACCCATCGCCGAAGCAGCAACGGGTTTGGCTTGAGGCAAGGGGACATCCATCATTCGACATTGCGCCCACAACTCTATGATCGTTGTCGCGTAGCCTTGTTTGTTCTTGGAGAAAACCAGTCGAAAGATAAACAGGATCAGCAGCAGCGTATCGATCGTTCGCTTGCGCTTTCGCCATTGTTGATCAAATTCCTTGGCCACATCGATCACTAAAGCGATGATCTTTTGCCACAACAGGATGAACGGATCGTCGGATGACAGTGCCCGGGCTGGGAGCGCGACTTTCGCGGGGGCGTTTTTCTTCGAACGCGAGGGGCTTTTTTCATTTTTCAGAATCGCGCGAAAATCTTTCTCCAAGGGATAAACGTAACAGTCTTTCGGCGAAGCGCTCGCTTCACGAGCGCGCTGCGCCGATCCGGCCGTCCGACCAATGGCTTGCCAATTGGCGGCTCGGTAGCTGGCACCGGTGAACCGCGTGGGGTCGACAAAGGTTTCCAGCAGCACCGGGCGGTAGCCATGATGTACTTGCCAATCGTCACCGATTTGCCGCGCAACGGTGGACAGGACCTTCGAGGCCAAGCACTTGACCTCGACCCAGGGAAAAATCAAAAAGCGACTATTATTCAGGATCAAATTTAAATGCCGGGTACGCGCTTTCGCGTGCCAGCCGATCCATCGATCGCGACAAGCCAATGATCGGGTCGCGAAGGAAAATGACAAACATCCCAGGAGGCGTTGGTCGTTAGCGACAATAAAGTAACGCAGATGGGTGCCCATCGGCCGCTTATAGCCGAGGTAGTGATAGTGATCGACAAATTCGTTCCAAAGGGCGATTTGCGCTTTCTCGGTGACCGGTTGCACACGGATGGGTGTCAGACGATCTAAGGCATCTGCAATACGCGGTTGTTCCCGGGTTTTATCTGTCCAAAGTAGGGGCTTTTGAGGGATCTTTTGCTGGATTTTCTTGGCGGGCAGTTGAACAATGCCCGCATGTTCCATTTCGGCTAACGCCCCTAAACACGCTTGAATGCGATGTGCCCCTTTCGGTGTCTTCCATCGAAGGTTTTCGCAAACCGTGTGACCGAGTTCTCGGAGACTCAATGCGGGGAACCGCTCAACGGTCGTTTGGATATCTGACAGCTGTTTCCGGGTGAAGCGTTTTCCGCCAAAGGTGGTTGACTCCAGGGCTTCGATGTCTTGGCGCATTGATTCTCTCGTAGATAAGAATTCCCTTCTTTATATTGCCTAATATTGCGGAGAGAGTCAAGGGCTAAAAATGGAAAAATAAATTAGAAATACTGATTGAATATCAAGCTGTTACGCGCCTTTGAGAATAATGCTATTGCTAGAAATATGTGAATGCCATTGCCCTGCCAGGGGGCGCATGCCTTTCGCCACGGCTTTGCCA
>JAAESG010000642.1 GCA_024229615.1 Gammaproteobacteria bacterium
CATTCCCTGGTACTCCTTGAAGGAGTACTAGCCCGCATATCTCACCAGGATGGCGGGCCCTCGCTTGTTCTTTGAATTCACAAGGGATTTTCTTTAGTCGGGTTACGCACTGTTATTCCGCTCCTTCAGAAAATCCCTTGTGTATCCAAAGCCCTGCGCGATCATCCCACCTCCTGGTGAGAAATGCGGGCTAGTGTAGACGTACCGATGGCTTCTGATTGAAGTAGGATTCCATTACCTTACGCACATGCGGCGGATAGTCCAGCGCATCCATCTCCTTCATTCCCTCGGCAAAAAATCCGCTGGCATCCTGCGGCAGGTAAATCAAAAAGTCGTCGAAAGCCTGTTTCATGACATCCAGGTCGTGAGTGCGAGTCGCGACTATACCGCGATTGACATGTAATAGTCGCCAGGGCCTCATTTCTTCGGCGTCCTGTTGATCCTTTTTAAGATCCAGTGAACAATGTTCAACGATATCTGCAATCAAATCGGACAACGCCAGCAGAGCCCGCTTCTCCTGCATCAGATTGGCGAGTTGGGCGATCGCGTTAACCACCGGTTCCAGGTAGTTGATGGTGCCGTTGTAACTGATTGTCCAGCGTGCCACCACCAGTGAAATTTGTTCGATTTCCTTGCGCTTGTGAGGTAAATCGAGGCGCTCCATCAAGTCGACTAACTTGAGCAGCAGTACGAAGCCATAGTCGCTGATCTCGGTGGCTTCGCCGGGTTCGATTTTCCTGTTTTCGCTGGTGCGCAGGTTGACACTGGCGACGACATTGAAAAACTCTTCGAACTTGTCGAGCAGGGAGTTGAGTCCCTTGCGATAGTCATCATCAAGATAGTCATCCAGCTGCTGGGGTAGATTGAGCAAATAAGCCCGAGCATCCTTTAGTGACACCATCGAATCCATTGGTTATCTGATCTCCAGGTTCGAGCCCGTTCTTACAGTGATGCGGCGATGGTTTTAACCAGGCCTGGGCCGCGATAGATTAAACCGGTATACAACTGAACGAGTTTAGCACCCAATTCAAAGCGAAGCCTGGCTTCTTCCGCCGAGTCGATTCCGCCAACCGATATAATCGGGATGTCGTCCCTCAACTCCTGATAAAAGGCCGATAGTATCTGGCGTGATTTATCGCGTAGTGCGGCACCACTCAGACCGCCGGTTTCATCTGCAAAGGGTTCTCCTTGAAGCGTTTCCCTGGAAACCGTGGTGTTGGTTGTAATCAAACCATCGACGGAGTATTTGCGTAACAGCTCGGCAATCATCGGGATTGCACCGGGATCGAGGTCCGGGGAAAGTTTCAAAACCAGGGGTCGCTGAAGCTGATGTTGATCCTCGAGCCTGCGACGTAACTGAGCGATGCCATCCAGCAACGCCTCAAGCGCGGCCTCATTCTGCAATTCGCGTAATCCAGGTGTGTTGGGTGAGGAGATGTTTATCGCGATGTAATCCGCTTCACGGTAGACATTCTCGTAACCCACGGCGTAATCCGATAAAGCCTGTTCCACCGGGGTATTGAGATTCTTGCCGATATTGATGCCCAGCACAAAATCCCGTGGCTTTCCGGTAACTTGCTGCAGCAAATGATCGACACCCTGGTTGTTGAAACCCATGCGATTGATCAGGCTTTGATGCCGTGACAGCCGAAATATGCGTGGCTGTGGATTGCCGGGTTGCGCCCTTGGCGTTACGCTACCGATCTCAATAAAACCGAACCCCAGCTTTGCCAGGCCGTCGAGATAATCTCCATTTTTATCCAGGCCTGCCGCGAGGCCTACCGCATTCGGAAAGTTCAGCCCCATTACCCGAATCGGTTTATCAATGCGTTGATTTGGCACCAGGCGATGAAATAGCTGCAGCATCTCGAGACTGATGTCGTGGGCAAGTTCGGGGTCGAGCGTAAACAGGATTGGTTTTACCAGCGAGTAGAGCATTAACTTGATGCGATTAGGGCGAGCAATTCCGGATAGTGTTCGAGATCCTGCAGCGTATCAATATCGCGCACAGTTTCAAGTAAACTGACCCTGTAATTCAATTTTCCGGCATTGGCGATTGTCTGATTCAGCACCTGGTCTGAACTCCAACTGACATGTCTGAACAGTTCGGGGTTTACGCGGCTACATCCCATCAGAGCATAACCACCGTCAACTGCCGGCACCAGTACTAATTCGTGGTCGGCCAGAACCTGTGCTGCTCGCTGCAGATGTCGGGTGGAAAGGTCGAGACAGTCGGAACCGATTATGATCGCACCGTCGGCATTGCTGTCGAGCATATCCTTAAGTGCGTTAAACATGCGTACGCCCAGGTCTTCACCCTTTTGTACACAGTGTTCTTCGTCCTGGAACATCTCGTCGTCAGAACTATCGCTCAGGTAAAGCTGGTAATCGAGTCCGGATTGTCGCGCGACTGCGAGTGTGTACTCGAGGCAATAGCGGTAAACCCTGGCGGCCTTGTTGGCGCCGATATCCGGAATCAGGCGCGTTTTTACGAAACCGGGCCTGGGGGGTTTAGCGAATATTCCAACCGAAATCATCTCTGCATTATCCGCGCTGCGGGTAGTAAATCTTTTGTAATCGCTCGGGATTGACTCCCAGCCAGTAAGCCAGGCGCAATAACCACATCAACAACACTGTTTTAATCACGCCTTGTTGCTGCCAACGTCGACTCGAACCGGTGATTGCCGAAGCGATGATTGCCGGTCGGTTATAGCGTCGGGCTATCTTGCATATGGCGACGTCCTCCATCAACGGAATTGGTGGATAAGCATTGATAGAATCAAAGAATGTGCGCTTAAAAAACAAGCCCTGGTCGCCGCCTGCAACTCGACTCCAGCGGGTGCGCAGATTGATGGTGGATTCGATTATCCGGTAAACCAGTGCTCTGTTATCCAGGCGCAAGCGGAAAAATCCCCATTCTGCATCGGTTTCGAAGGCGTTGTAAAAGTTTACTGGCAGACTGCTGTCGGCGTGCAGGAATAACAGGAACCTGCCGTTTGCTTGACGCCAGGCTGTATTCATTTGGGTTGCACGACCGGCATTACAGTGGACGATTCGACAGGGATAACTCTGCGCTATTTCAAGGCTTCGGTCAGTACTGCCACCATCACTGACAATGACTTCACAGTGGCTGTTGACCCGGGGCAGGGCAAATAGTTTGGCCAGGTTTTGATCGAGACAATCTGCTTCGTTCAAAACCGGAACAATGATGCTGAGTCGGGGTTGGTCAGGCAAGAGCTCCGCCACAACTGCTACCCTGACCTGCAGTACAACCATAACAATGATCGGCAATGCTAACGGGGATATTGTCGAGAGCGATCTTAAGCAGATCGCTCAGATGTAATTTCTTTCGGTTTTCGGGGTGACGAATATTCATCTTCAGCATCTGGTTGAAATCGCAGTCGTAGACGTAGCCTAGCCAATCGATGCTGAGCTGGTTTATACACATTAACCCCTGCAGGTTCGCCGCGCTAAAGGAATCCTTGAGCAGATTCATGTAGTCTTCGAATTTGCCCTTTGAAATCAAAGTGCTGCCGAAACGGGCGATAGGCATGTTGGTGATGGTAAACAGCTGGTTGAATTCGATGTCGAATTTTTTGGCCAGGAATTTTTTATAGTTCTGCTCCAGTGACTCCTGATGTGGCGGCAGGTAGGGGCCAGTTGGGTTGTATACCAGGGTCAGAGTGAGTTTGCTGCCATCTTTTCCATAACCGAGTTGATTCAAGCGCTTCAATGCCTGCATGCTTTTCTGATATACGCCCTTGCCACGTTGTCCGTCGACATTATCTTCCATATAACAGGGTAGCGAAGCAACGACCTGGACTTCATTTTCAGCGAGAAATTCGGCCAAATCCTCGTATCCGGGTTCTTGCAGAATGGTCAAATTGCAACGATCGATCACATTAATGCCAAGTTCGCGTGCCGCAAGTACGAGTTTCCGGAACATCGGATTCATTTCCGGAGCACCACCGGTAAGGTCAAGAGTGTGCACGGAAGGTCGTTGTAATATCTCAAGTATGTGCAGGATATTCTCCTGCCCCATCAGTTCTTTGCGCGTTGGTCCTGCTGCGACATGGCAATGCAGGCAGGACTGGTTGCACAGATATCCAAGATTGACCTGTAAAATTTCCAGTGAACTTCTGGTTACACTCGGAAAATCGGTTGTCTTCAACAGGGGCCAGATATCGCGCATAGTGTACTAGTCTAGTAATTGATCAAGGATAGACCCGCAATATACCATAGAGTTCAGATGCCGCGAGAAACGTCTGTAGGAGGTTGTATCGGTAACAAAAATAATACTGTGGCCTGTGCTGTGGCGGTGGTCGTAACCTGTCGTGAACAGGTGCTATTTGGTAGGCGTAAATTGGCGCCCGGTGAGTTTGAATGGCAGTTGCCTGGCGGCTGGATTGAAACTGGCGAATCACCGCCGCAAGCAGCGCGGCGTGAGGTCAGTGAGGAAACCGGTCTTGAATTGTGCGAACTCGATTTCGTCGGTGTAACCAACAATGTATTCTCGTCTGGCAAGCATTCAATATCGCTGTATTTCGAGGCAGAATGTGCTGACTCGGGTTCACTATATGCGGGGGAAAGAGACAAATGTGACGGCTGGGAATGGAGGGCCTGGGATGATGTTGGTGAAAATCTCTATTTGCCATTACAGCTGCTCAAGCAAACCGAGTACCAGCCGTTATTTATGGGTAAGATTCGGAGCTGTATCATAAAATAGGTTTTATAGCGTTTTTATGAGCTTATCCTCGATAAACTAGAATTAAATTTAACTATACTGCTATAGTTCTTAACTGCACGAAACAGTAAATAATAAGATCACATTAATGAAAGTTGAATTCGACATTGCCAGCGATCAAATTGATGGTGCTCGCGACTATCAAGAAGATGCTTACATGGTCAATCAGCTCGGCGAAGCTGATAATGGAGACGTGTGCTCACTGATTATTATGGCCGATGGCATGGGTGGTCACGCGGCGGGTAATGTCGCCAGTAACATGGTGGTCGCAACCTTCAATAAGACCTTCCAGGCTAAATTTCCGACCTCTGATAACGCTGAAGTTCTGACCGATGCATTGAACCGTTCCAATGACCAGATTCGTGCCTCGGTCAAGGAGACTCCAGCTTTGCGTGGTATGGGCTGCACCATGGTCAGCGCTTACCTGCAAGATAGTAATCTCTATTGGGTCAGTGTTGGCGATAGCCATCTGTATCTGATTCGTGATCGTGAACTGATCAAGCAAAATGCCGACCATAGTTATGGCGCCTATCTCGATATGATGAAAGAACAGGGCATGGAGATCGACGAGCAGGCGGGCATGTCTCGTAACATGTTGATGAGTGCGATGACAGGTGAAGAGATCAGCAGTATCGATGTCTCTGAAGACCCGATAAAAGTTCGCCCCGGAGATCGCGTAATCGTTGCAAGCGATGGACTTGATACCCTCGGTGCCGGTGCCATTATCCAGTATTCATCCTGGTCGGCAACTGCTAAGGAGTGTGTTTATGCGCTGTTGAAAGCGGTTGAAGACGCTAACAAGATTAATCAGGACAACACAACCTTGATCGTGGTTGATATCAAGGAGCGTGAAGCCCGATATGAGCCTGAATCAGTCGAGGCGCCCGTGGCGCCTGTGGAACCGGCGGCGCGTGTCGCCGATGTGTACATTCGTGAGGAACCGAAAGAACCGCGTTCCTATAAATGGCTGGTCTGGTTGATCATCATCGCGTTGTTGGGTGGTGGCGGTTTCTTCGCGTGGAAAGAAGGTTTTATCGATGACGCGATGGAGAAGGGTAACGAACTGGTTGAATCGACCACCAAGACCATTGAAGCCGAACTCGAGCCCGATCCCGTGCCTGAACCAGAGCCCGATCCCGTACCTGAACCAGAGCCGGAGCCGGAGCCGGAGCCGGAGCCCGAACCTGTGTATGTCGACAAGGCCGATATTTTTAGAGATAAACTAAAATCCGGCGGCAATGGCCCAACCATGATCAAAGTACCCACCGGAACTTTCCGCATGGGTGGCGCATCCGCGATCGTTTCTCCCGATGAAGTTCCGCGGCACGATGTTAAGATCTCGTCCTTCATGGTTTCAGTATACGAAGTAACCTTTGCCGAATACTACCGTTTCGCCAACGCAACTGGTCGAAGCAAGCCGAATAGCAACGGTTGGGACAAGAAGACACATCCGGTGGTTGAAGTATCCTGGGATGATGCGCTCGCCTACACTCGCTGGTTGAGCAAGGAGACTGGTATGCGTTATCGCCTGTTGTCCGAGGCGGAGTGGGAGTATGTCGCGCGTGCCGGTACCACGACTTCGTTCTGGTGGGGTCTCAAACCGGGCGTTGGCAACGCGCATTGCTTCGACTGCAAGAGTGATTTCAGCACCAGCAAGCCAGCCAAAGTTGGTACCTATAAACCGAATGCCTTCGGTGTTTACGAAACTGCAGGCAATGTCTTCGAGTGGGTTCACGACTGTTATCATCGTAATTACAACGACGCCCCCAGTGATGGATCGGTGTGGGAAGGTGGAGATTGTGATGTGCGGGTTGTGCGCGGCGGTGCCTACCGCAGTCCAGCCAATTCAATGCGTGCTGAAAATCGTGAAAAGTTCAAGAGCGCTAAAGGTCAGTATAACGTCGGAATTCGTGTCGCGCGGGATCTCTGATATCGCTTATAGTAGCGTTATTGCATAACTCGGGGCGGCTAACATGATCGATTGGCAGGTTATAGAGACAGTGCTGCTCGATATGGACGGCACCCTGCTCGATCTGCATTTCGACAATTTCTTCTGGCAGGAATACCTGCCTCAGCGCTATGCTGAAATCAAGAACGTTGAGCCGGTCATTGCCAAACATCGCATTGTCACCCAGACCCGAAAAATCGAAGGTAGCCTGAACTGGTATTCGACCGATTACTGGAGTGAAATGCTCGATATCGATGTGGTCGAGTTGAAGCATGAAATCAGTCACAAGGTGGCAATACGACCTTACTGTATCGATTTTCTCGATGACTTGCGTTGTGCAGGTAAGGATATAGTCATGGTGACCAATGCGCATCATGATAGCCTGGCCCTGAAGATGGACAAGACCCGGTTGGCAGATAAATTTGATCGGCTTATTACGGTGCACGAGTTTTCTCTACCGAAGGAAGATCCGCAATGCTGGCATGAAGTTCATCGACGCCACCCCTTTAGCGCACAGAAAACCTTGTTAATTGATGATAATTTGCACGCCTTGCAGTCAGCACGGGAATATGGAATTTCCAGCCTACTGGCGATATGTCAACCTGACTCGAAGGCGCCGCGACGTGAAATAAGTGGATTCGATGCCATTCATTCCTTCGACGAAATCATGCCGGTGAGCGAGATTGTCGATGACTAAGGATCTGCCCGAAGCACTGACTGGAGGATGTCTATGTGGAGGAGTCCGATACCGGATAAACGGTAAATGTCGTGATATCATCAACTGTCACTGCGAAAACTGTCGCCGTACACATGGTCATATCGCCGCTTATACCTCGGTCGATCAATCCGCACTGGCATTGATCCGCCAGCAAACTTTGCAGTGGTATCATGATGAATCGCCGAACACCTATCGCGGATTTTGTAATCGCTGTGGCGCAAGCCTTTTCTGGGATGCGCGTGACGGGCGCAATAAAATTGCAGTATCCGCAGGATCGCTGGACAATAGTCATGAACTGAAAACAATCGGGCATGTATATGTGTCTGAAGCAGCAAAGTATTACGAAATTGATGATGGATTGCCGAGCTTTGAAACCAGCAATAGCGGAGCACTGGAATCCGATTAGAGCGGTTGACCTATGCTCTCGAATGAGTTAAAAGTTTTGAAGTACCACTGACTACACTGTTGTTGTCTGCTTGCATCAGCGTATGCAGCACTTAATCTAATTCTGAATTTGTCTACTCTAATGACTCTAATGCTCATTGCCAATGTTGAAACCGGAGAAATTTGACCCGCTTAAACGATCGGTAGGCCATGTCCTCGATATCATAGGCGAGGGCTGGTCTATCCTGATCATTCGGGAAGCTTTTCTGGGCACGCGTCGGTTCGAAGAATTTCAGGGGCATCTCGGAATTGCCCGTAACATCCTCACTGCCCGGTTGAAAAAACTGTGCGCCAACAAGATTCTGGATCGAGTACCGGTCAAGGAGGGCGCAAAGCGACACGAGTATATCCTCACCAACAAGGGAAAAGACATGATGCCCTTGCTGGTAGCGCTAACCCAGTGGGGCGACAAATGGGTGTTTGGGGAAGATAACGAACCGGTGATTTTCCTCGATCGTGAGAATTGCGAACCGATATCCCGGATTCAAGTGTTTTCTGCAAAAGGTCAAACACTGCGGCCGCGAGATATCATGGTGAAAGCGGGTCCCGGTGCCAATGAGGAAGCCAGGGAGCGCATCCAAGAATTGAATGACAATGAGTGATTCGGAAGATACGCCACCAGTCTGCCCGGTCGGGGAGTCCAGTTGTCTGTGGCTGGACGAGGTCGAGAAGCTGCGTTCACAAATTGATGAGCTGTCGGAACTGGTATCTACCGATGCCCTGACCGGGTTGTTTAATTTCCGTCACTTTAAAACCATACTGCAGGCAGAAATGGATCGCTCCAAGCGCAGTGGTATCCCGACCAGTCTGGTATTGGTCGACGTAGACCATTTCAAGGTGGTCAACGATACCTATGGTCATGAAACGGGTAATTTGGCGCTGAAGCATCTGGCGACAATTCTAAAGGGTGAAGTCAGGACAACAGATATCGTGTTTCGCTATGGTGGCGAGGAGTTTGCAATGATTTTCCCCGAGACTCACCTTAACCTGGCGGTCAAGGTTGCGGATCGAATTCGTGAGCAAATTGCCAACAGTCCTTTGCCAATCGATGATGGTGAAATCAAGCTGACCGCGAGCATGGGCGCCAGTGTGTACATGAAAACCAGCGTGCTGGATTTCATTGATTTTGTCGATTCGGTCGACAAGTATCTCTACGAAGCAAAGCAGTCGGGTCGAAATTGTATCTGCCACGTCGACTACTCCGATCTACGCGCCGTCACCGAGGTCGGCGCCGATGAACGCTCGATGCTCTTCAACGCCGAATAACTAACTCGGCCTGTTAGCCCAAAGTATGCACAGCACATAGCGGTTTGGCGATCCGTCGGGATCTCGCAAACACAATATGATTCTAGACTGGGTGCAGAGCTCTGTTCTTCGAGGGGGTCAGAGCACATTTTTCGGTACCTTGGGTGGCGAAACAAAAAGTTTATGGCGAAAAAAGTGGTCTGACCCCGAGCGTGAAAACCTTCTCCCTACCCGGGTAATTGTTTTATCGTCATCCCGAGACGTCAACCCAGCGCACGCTGGGGGACCGCGTAAGCGGGTATCTCGCAACAGCACCATGGCCTCAATCGATGGGTATCCAGGTTATGTCTTCGTCCCGAGATAACCGATGGACTCCTTCCCAACTGGTTGGGAGCGTCTTTTGCGGGTTTACCCCCTGTATGTCGTTACGATAACGGGTTTATGATTTGGACGAGCCCCTTAGGATTCGGCGTTGTAGCGTTCTATGGAGTCGAGTATTTCCTGTTTGGCTTCTTCGGCGTCTACCCAGCCGTCGATCTTGACCCACTTGCCGGGTTCGAGATCCTTGTAATGATCAAAGAAGTGAGCAATCGAGTCGAGCAGAGATCTGGGCAGATCGCGTACGTTATTCATGTCTGAATAGAGGCTCGAAAGCTTGTCGACCGGGACCGCGATGATTTTTGAATCCCTGCCTGCTTCGTCGGTCATGCGGAGCATGCCCAACGGTCGGACACAAATTACCGAACCGCTGATAACCGGAATCGGAGTGACCACGAGGACGTCGACCGGATCACCATCCTCGGACAGGGTTTGTGGCACATAACCGTAATTACAGGGGTAATGCATCGCGGTACCCATGAAACGATCGACGAACATGGCGCCTGTTTCCTTGTCAACTTCGTACTTGACGGGATCGCTGTGCGAGGGGATCTCGATGATGACATTAACGTCGTTGGGGACATTCTTGCCGCTACTAACCCGGTCCAGAATCATAGTGTGGTCACCTGGTAGAAAAGGACAGTAAATTATATCCCACTAAAGTCAATTGAAAAGGCGTTAGGCGCGTCAGGTGCTAAATTCAATCCTTGTTATTAGAGTTCGAAATCACCGAGTTTTTTGTCAACCAACTGATTTTGCAGAACGATGTAACGCGGCATCCCGCGTTCATCGTAATCAGGATACGCTTCTCCCTGGATCAGCGGATAGAGGTAGTCACGGCATTTGTCGGTAATCCCGAATCCATCTTCGGTGATAAAATCGAGCGGCATCGTCTTTTCGACATTGGCCACGTCAGCCAGCTTTGCACTGCCTACCTGCCAGCGATAAGGTCTATCGGAAATGCGCTCTATGGTCGGCATGATGGCATTGTCACCCGCCAGCGCCATTTCCACCCCGGCCTTGCCCAGAGCGTATGCCTGTTCGAGGTCGTTGGCGGAAGCAATGTGGCGTGCAGAGCGTTGCAGGTAATCGGCGACCGCCCAGTGAAACTTGTATCCCAGCGCATCTTTAATCATATTGGCGACAACCGGGGCAACCCCACCGAGCTGGGCATGGCCGAAGGCGTCGCGAGTACCCTGCTCGGCCAGGAAACTACCGTCGGTATTGCGCGCACCCTCGGATACCACGATGGTGCAGTAGCCATGAGTATCGACCTTTGCCTTGACTGCCTCGATGAATTTATCATGATCGAAATCCACTTCGGGAAACAGCAACAACACGGGTACACCGTAATCTTCGATTAAACCCCCAGCGGCCGCGATCCATCCCGCGTGACGTCCCATCACTTCGAGAATGAATACCTTGGTCGAGGTCTTGGCCATGGAGCTGACATCGAATGAGGCTTCCAGCGCGGAAATAGCGATGTACTTGGCAACCGATCCGAAGCCCGGGCAATTGTCGGTGATTGGCAGGTCGTTATCGACGGTCTTCGGGATATGTATCGCTTGAACCGGAAATCCCATACTTTCGGATAACTGTGACACCTTGAAACAGGTGTCGGCAGAGTCGCCGCCTCCATTGTAAAAGAAGTAGCCGATATCGTGGGCCTTGAAAACCTCGATCAGGCGTTCGTATTCACGCCGGTTTTCCTCAAGGCTTTTAAGTTTGAATCGACAGGAACCAAACGCCCCGGATGGAGTGTTTTTGAGCGCTGCGATATCGGCATCGGATTCGAGGGCAGTATCGATTAGTTCTTCGCTTAAAGCGCCGATGATACCGTTAAGTCCGGCAAACACCGTGCCGATCTTATCCTTATGCTGGCGGCTGGTTTCGATAACGCCGCAGGCACTGGCGTTGATGACCGACGTAACCCCGCCGGACTGGGCATAAAATGCATTCTTGGGGCTCATGTTATGACTTCCACGTGATTTGATTCCGGTGCTCTTTCAAGGTGATATTGACGGGTTCAGGTAGTTTCGTCATCGACCTGTTGGCGAAATAGTACGGTCCTGGCGATATCCGGCATTGACCCGCTTCTACAGAACTCGTTTAAACGTTTCGCAGAATACCGTAAATTTCGTGAAAAAACAGTTACCCGGGAGGGATATAAAAAAGGGTAGTGCGAGCACTACCCTTTCACTATGTCCTGCATATCTGTCTAATACAACAGTGGTGCGATAACCAGGCTGACGATTGCCATAACGTTGATCAGTATATTCATCGAGGGCCCGGATGTATCCTTGAATGGATCACCTACGGTGTCGCCAACCACGGCTGCCGCGTGCGTATCGGTGCCCTTGCCGCCAAGATTTCCTTTTTCGATGAATTTTTTCGCGTTGTCCCAGGCACCGCCGGCATTTGCCATCATCAGTGCCATCAAAACGCAACTCAGCAGGGCGCCCGAAAGCATGCCGCCAAGCGCTTCTGCGCCGATGATGAAGCCGACCAGTGGAGGAGCGCTGACCGCAATAACGCCAGGAATAATCATCTTTTTCAGTGCTGCAGTGGTGGCGATATCGACACAGGTCGCGGTATCGGGCTCGGCTTTGCCTTCGAGCAAACCTTCGATTTCACGGAACTGACGACGAATTTCCTTGATCATCTCGAAGGCAGCGTCTCCGACCGCGGTCATCGTGATCGAAGCGATAATGAACGGGATGACACCACCAATGAAGACTCCGATCAACACATCGGGATTACTCAGTTCGAGGGCGAAGTCATCGATGTTGAGCGAAACGGTTTCGATATATGCGGTAATGATTGCCAGCGCTGCGAGTGCCGCCGCACCGATCGCAAATCCTTTACCGATCGCCGCGGTGGTGTTGCCGAGCTCATCCAGAGAATCGGTAATTTTACGTGTGTCTTCACCGAGACCGGCCATTTCAGCGATACCGCCGGCGTTGTCGGCGACCGGTCCATAAGCGTCGATTGCCATGGTGATGCCGACAGTTGCCAGCATGCCGACCGCCGCGATACCGACACCGTAAAGTCCGGCGAAGCTGCTCGCGATCCAGATGATGGCGCAGATCGTAAAAATTGGAATGGCGACTGATTGCATACCGATTGCAAGACCACTGATCATCACAGTGGCCGGGCCGGTTTCACCAGCTTTGGCGATATGCTCGATCGGTTTGCCCGCTGTATAATACTCGGTTACAAGCCCGATTATAATGCCACCGACGGCTCCGGCCAGAACCGCGACCCAGATCCCGGAGTTTAGGCCCATCATCGATATCACGAAGTAAGCCAGAGCGATAAACAGCACCGAGGAGCCCATGGTGCCCATACGCAGGGCTTTTTCGGGTGATTTGCTCGAGTTGGCCTTGACCAGCAGGATGCCGGCGATCGAGCAAATCAGGCCGAGCGAGGCCATCGCCAGTGGCAGGGACATCATTCCGGCTCGGCCGCCCAGAGTCTCGACCGAGGCAAGCGCCATGGTGGAGGCAATCGCGATGGAGGCGATCATCGAACCACAGTATGACTCGAAGATATCGGATCCCATGCCTGCGACGTCGCCAACATTGTCGCCGACGTTGTCTGCGATGACGCCCGGGTTACGTGGATCGTCTTCGGGAATGCCCGCTTCGATCTTGCCGACCAGGTCTGCGCCAACATCGGCGCTCTTGGTAAAAATACCGCCACCGACACGCGAGAATAATGCAACCACCGAAGCACCCATCGCGAAGCCGTGAATGGCATGTAGCGATTCGACGCTGTCGGAGAAAATGTAGTAGCAGATGCCGAGGCCTAGCAACCCCAGCGAGGCGACCGCCAGGCCCATGATCGAGCCACCGAAAAAGGCGACGGTCAATGCCTCGGCCGCGCCCTCGTTATGCGCCGCGGTTGTGGTTCTGACATTGGCGCGGGTGGCGGTGTTCATGCCAATGTAACCGGCCGATCCGGAGGCTAGTGCACCCAGTAGAAAACAAAATGCGGTGCCGGCGCCCAGAAAAATGAACAGTAGTACGATAAGTACCGCGGCAAACATGGCCAACATCTTGTACTCACGTTTCATGAATACCATAGCGCCGAGATGAATCTGATTGCCGATCTCAACAACCTTGCCTTCGCCCTCAGGATGTTTCTTTACCTGCGCGTAAGTGAACGCGGCCGCGGCGAGTCCGAAAGCGCCGACAATCGGCGGCAGTAGGTTACTAATCTCCATACTATTTCCCCAAGATAAATTGATGGTGTTTTTAGGTATTTTTACCCTGAGAAACCCAGGAGTATAAAAAATCGCGTGCATGATATCGGTTTTTACCAGTATATTGAAACTTCTTTACATTTATTCGGCTCTTTTTTAGGTATTTTTCTGGTATTGTCCGCACAACCGCAAATGATCCATAGTCCCAAAGGATAAATCCGTTTCTAATGTCGAAGCGAGAGCAGCTAAAAGACGATTACCTCGAGAACCGACTGATTAGACGCCGACTGGTGTTATCGGCGATTATCACGCTGTTTCTACTCAGTCTGGTTCTGGGCAGGATGTACATGCTGCAAATCGTCGATTACGAACATTTTTCGACACTCTCCGACAGTAACCGGGTTCGGATCAAGGCACTTCCGCCAACGCGTGGGTTGATATTTGATCGCCACGGCGTGGTAATGGCCAATAATCTGCCGGCCTATCGCCTCGAAATCGTGCGCGAACAGGTCGAAGATCTGGATACTACGCTTCGGCAATTGCAACAGTATGTCGAATATACCGAGCAGGATTTGAAGCGTTTCAAGCAATCTTCCCTGCGTCGTCGGCCTTTTGAAAGCATCCCGCTGAGATTGAACCTGAATGACGAAGAGGTCGCGAGACTAGCGGTTAACCTGCATCGATTCGAGGGTGTCGAGATCAATGCGCGTCTGACAAGGCATTATCCCCAGGGCGAGCATGCAGTGCATGCACTGGGGTATGTTGGTCGGATTGACGTAAAAGATCTGGGCGAGGTCGATGAAATTGATTATGCCGGTAGTACCCACATTGGTAAGCTCGGGCTGGAAAAATTCTACGAAGATGAATTGCATGGTACGGTCGGCGTACAGCAGGTAGAAGTCAACGCCAAGGGTCGTACTTTACGCGTGCTTAACGAGTCTCCCCCGGTGCAGGGTAACAATCTGCATTTGACCATAGACTCCAAGTTGCAGAAGGTCGCCGAAGAAGCTTTTGGAGAATACACCGGCTCCGTAGTCGCGATAGATCCGAACAATGGCGAAATACTGGCGCTGGTCTCAATGCCGATTTTCAATCCCAACCTTTTCGTCAATGGCATTAGTTTCAGTGATTACAATAAACTGCGTAACTCACACCGGCGGCCCTTGTTTAACCGCGCGCTTTCCGGACAATATCCACCGGGGTCGACTACCAAGCCTTTCTATGGACTGGCCGGGTTAGAATCGGCTATAGCGAAGAAAGAGCAGGAAACTTATTGCATCGGATTTTACAAGCTACCCAACGAGGAGCGCCGGTATCGTGACTGGAAAAAACAGGGTCATGGGCATATGGATTTGAACAACGCTATTACGCAATCCTGCGATGTATATTTTTATGATCTGGCGTACAGGCTTGGCATTGACCGCATGTCCGAGTTCCTGGCTCAGTTTGGCTTCGGTGTGAAAACCGGAGTGGATAGTACCAGTGAAAACGATGGCTTGTTACCCTCGAGAGATTGGAAAAAAGGTCATGACGGCATGCCCTGGTTTCCCGGAGAAACCCTGATTACGGGTATCGGACAGGGCTACCTGCTGGTTACGCCAATTCAACTCGCAAACTCGACGGCGGCCTTTTCGGTCAAAGGTGTACGTTACCAGCCTCATCTGGTCAAGTCGGTCGAGAAGATACCGGAATATAACGTGATTGAGTTCGTGAGCCGTGAGGCTGGTCGTTACACGTTGCAGCGCGAACAGAACTGGGAGCACGTGCATAAGGCCATGGTTAACGTCGTGCATGGGCTGAGGGGAACCGCGCACCGGATTAGCCAGGGTTTACAATATCAGGTAGCCGGAAAAACCGGCACCGCACAGGTTTTTGAAGTGGCGCAGGATGAAGAATACGACGAGGAAACGGTGATCGAGAAATTACGTGACCATGCTTTGTTCGTCAGTTATGCGCCTGCCGATAAGCCACAGATCGCTGTTGCCGTCATTGTAGAAAATGGCGGTCACGGGAGTTCGGTGGCCGCGCCGATTGCGCGCCGGATCATGGATGCCTACCTGCTGGAGAAGTCATGAATCATTCGTTTGATTCCGATTCGGTCTCATATACAAGGCGTGTTCTGGATGCGCTACGGCTGGATCCGGTGTTGCTATCGCTGCTTATTGTTCTGGCCCTGTTTGGTAGTATGGTTCTGTATAGTGCGAGTGGTTCCGACACGGCTATCGTGATTCGCCAAAGCACGCGAATCGTTGCTGCGCTGTTGTTGATGGTTGCAATTGCCAATATCCCGCTACGTATGATTCGTAAAATATCAGTGTGGTTGTATCTCGGTGGGGTTGCGCTGCTGGTGGCTGTTATCTATTTTGGTGAAGTGGGTAAGGGTGCGCAGCGGTGGCTGGATCTTGGAATTATCCGTTTCCAGCCTTCCGAGATTCTCAAACTTGCGGTACCCATGATTGTTGCCACGTATCTGGCCAACCGGGTATTGCCTGTGGGTTTGAAAGAATTGGTGGTTTCATCGGTACTGGTGGTGATCCCGGTACTGCTGATTGCGCGTCAGCCGGACCTCGGAACGGCGATCCTGGTTGGTAGTGCGGGCTTTTTTGTTTTATTTCTTGCGGGAGTTCGCTGGCGTGTCATGATTAGCCTCGGGGTGCTGATGTCATTGATGGCACCTTTACTGTGGAAATTCGCATTGCACGACTATCAGCGAAAACGCATATTGACGTTGCTCAATCCAGAAAGTGACCCGCTCGGTTCTGGCTATCATATAATACAATCCAAGATCGCGATCGGCTCTGGCGGTGTATATGGCAAGGGGTGGTTGAACGGTACCCAATCACAATTGGATTTCATTCCCGAGCGATCTACCGACTTTATCTTTTCCGTTTTTGGCGAGGAGTTTGGATTCTTTGGCAGCGTTGTGTTGATTTTAATTTACCTGGCTATTATTTTTCGTGGGCTTTATATCGCAGCGCATTCGACTGAAAACTTCGGACGTTTGCTAGCGGGCGCACTTAGTCTGACCTTCTTTGTCTATTTGTTCGTAAATACAGGTATGGTGACGGGCATGCTGCCGGTGGTCGGTGTACCATTACCGCTGATAAGCTATGGTGGTACTTCGATGGTTACCCTGATGATGGGTTTTTGTTTAATTATGTCGATTCGATCGGCGAAACGATTTTTAGTTTGATGAG
>JAAESG010000643.1 GCA_024229615.1 Gammaproteobacteria bacterium
AGCGCTAATCACCTCATAATGAGGCACTACTCCTGAACTCAACCTGCGTTTTGGACGCACGTCACCTCTTGCCACAGGGCGAAGGCTCGATCGCGGAACAGTCGATAATGCGCCGCTTTCATGTGGTGACGTCCAACGCGAAAAAGATTGTTGATCGGACCGTGGGCAGACAGAAAGCGTTGCGCTTGTCCCGCTGATTTAAATTGCCGCATCTGCCGCTCTCGTTATCGGGTGGGTTGATGCGAATTCTCGGCCCGGTTGTTCTGCCACTTATCATCATCGTGTATCACATCGGGCAACACTTCTTTGCGTGCGGCGCCATAACTCCGTAATTTGTCGGTAACGATTCGGCGTGGTGCGTAACGCAAGCCTTTTAATAGCTTACGAGTCGAGTAGAGCTCAGGCGCGCGCAACCTAAGGTGGAGAGTTACCGACCTGCGCCCTTTCGGTTGCGCAGCGAGTTCCTAGTTCCACCATCATCCACGTTTCCTGTGCCCTCTCTAAAATTCCGTACGTTGGGTTTTCCCCAGTACGGCTTCAAGAACAGGTCGTACAGATAAAGCCTGCGACTGACA
>JAAESG010000644.1 GCA_024229615.1 Gammaproteobacteria bacterium
ATAACCATCGAATCCTGCAAAACAGTGGTCGTCATCAACGATAACCTGACTGCCCTTCTGCTCTTTCAAAATCCTGCGTTTATCTTTAACCCGATCCATGAAGATATCACACATCGCAACCAGTCTGGCCCCGGAATCCGCAGTCAGCGCCTGTGCCGCGGCACCTGTGTTTCGTCCGCCGCAGCCGATCATGCCCACGCGGATTTTACCGCTGCCGCCGGCATATACGCTGTTACTAATACCCAGCGTACCCGTGACAGCCGCCGCAGTCGATGCCTTCAAAAACTCCCGACGTGTTGTGCCGGCACCTTTGCTTGATTCATTCGCATGTGCCATAATACCTCCTTTTACTTTTACCTTTTTAAGACTAATATCGATTTCAAACAGCAGCAATATCCTTCATCAAATCGTGCCAATTAAACATGACCGACCGCTGGTCCCGGTTTTGCAAGACCAGCGGCCAATCATGCATGGTAATTCTTAATCTTAGTATTCCCTGTCCTTGAGGATACCCGGCTGAGGTTGCGGATATATGCCGTCGGAGTTAAGCCGTACCGGCCCCGCAGAATTCATTGTCATCTTGTCAACATCGGGGGCGAATTCGTGCTTGCAGTTGAGCATATCGTCGAAGGTAACGACCTGGCCGGTATGAGCAGCCATACGACCCATAGAGGTAACCATACTTCCTAAGGCGCCGCGTTTGGCCTCATTGTAAGGCTTATCAGCACGAATAGCATTAATCAAGTCGTCCCATTCGAGCTGATAAGGACTCGGCTCGGGTTGCGGCACTCGCCATATCAGGTTCTCCCTGCTCATATTGTGGCCTTTGTAGGTCCGTACCTTGCCCGGATGATGGCTGTTCGTCGAAATAACGGCTGAGCCTGTAGTCCCGAGTGCATAGCTGGAGAAAGCGCCCTTGCAACCATCCATTGCCCTACCGTAATAAAACAGCTTAGTGCCGTCCGGATAGGTATATTCAACCGAGTAGCTATCGAGGTTCTGGTCAACAGTATTTCTTCGGTAATGGCGTCCGCCGCTGCCCTGGGCCTCGACCGGCCAGGCGCCTTTCATCATTGAACACTCGTCGATTTGGTGAATGTAATAATCGCTGTACATACCGCCGCTGGCCCACAGGAAGGCGTGGAACCGCGATATCTGGTACATTGCCTCGCCGATTCCGCTCGGTGGAGGCCCGGCGGTGCAAGCACGTCCGGCCATCCGGTAAGCGTGCATAGCGATGATATTGCCGATTTCACCGTCATCTATGCGGCGTTTCAGCTCCTGTCTACCCCTGCAGTGACGGATCATAAGGCCGACACCCACTTTTAGGTTTTCCCTCTCGGACTCTTCGGCAAGTTTCAGCATCCTGCGGGTAGTCGGGCCGTCCACTGTAACCGGCTTTTCCATAAATACATTAAGCCTCTTCTTAATGGCATACGCAAAATGCACCCAGCGGAACGCCGGAGGCGTCGCAAAAATTGCCACATCACCCGCATTAAGGCAGTCCATCGCCTTTTTATAACCGTCGAAGCCAAGAAACTGTCGTTCCTTCGGCACATCCATCTGGTGACCGTGTTTTTTCTGTAGATTCTGGAAGCTTCTGTCAAGCTTGCGCTCGAAAACATCTGCCATTGCGACCAGCCTGACAGGGCCTTTTTTAACAGACATAGCTTGCGATGCCGCACCGGTCCCCCGCCCGCCGCAGCCGATCAATGCTATCCTGATAGTATCGCTACCGCCTGCATAAATCTTCGGAACTATCCCCGCCGCTATAGCTGAAGCGGCCGCAATCTTGCCGCTGTTCTTCAAAAACTCACGACGCGACGTGCTTTTGTTACTATTTTCACTCATAATGGGTCTTCTCCTACTGAATTTGGCGTGTTTCTTAAATGCTAAAATTACTCTCGGAGCTAACACTCACTCCCGGCCCAA
>JAAESG010000645.1 GCA_024229615.1 Gammaproteobacteria bacterium
CAAGGGTGAACTGGATCCTATCGTCGGACGTGATAATGAAATACGCCAGATCGTCGACATTCTAATGCGACGCCGACAAAACAACCCCATACTCACTGGTGAGGCGGGTGTCGGTAAAACAGCGGTGGTGGAAGGATTCGCCCTGCGTATTGCTTCCGGTGATGTGCCACCAATGTTGCAGGAGGTGACGCTGCGTACCCTTGATATCGGTTTATTACAGGCGGGGGCCAGTATGAAGGGCGAATTTGAACAACGCCTGCGCCAGGTCATCGAAGAGGTGCAGTCTTCACCCAGGCCCATTATCCTGTTTATCGACGAGGCCCATACCCTGATCGGCGCCGGTGGTGCGGCCGGTACCAGTGATGCGGCCAACCTGCTTAAACCCGCGCTGGCACGCGGCACACTGCGCACCGTTGCAGCAACCACCTGGGCTGAGTATAAGAAATATTTCGAAAAAGATCCGGCACTGACGCGGCGTTTTCAGGTCATCCAGGTCGACGAACCCAGCGAAGAAAAAGCCATACTGATGATGCGCGGTATGGCCTCGACCATGGAAAATCATCATCGCGTACAGGTGCTTGATGAGGCACTGGAAGCATCGGTGCGGTTATCGCATCGTTATATACCGGCACGCCAGTTACCGGATAAATCCGTCAGTCTGCTGGATACCGCCTGCGCCCGGGTTGCAGTTAGCCAACATGCGGTGCCCGCTGAAGTAGATGATTCGCGGCGTCGAATTGAAGCCCTGGAGACCGAACATGAGATTATAAATCGTGAAACAGCCATCGGTGTGGACACCACCGCACGTGAAGAACTGGTTAATGAAAAACTGGAAGAAGAGCATGTTCAACTTGACGTGTTAGATGAACGCTGGAACTCGGAGAAAGAACTGGTACAGCAGATTCTGGATATTCGCAGTCAGCTGCGCGGACAGGTGGGTAAGGTTGAAGGAACAGAAAGCGAACTCGAAAAAGCCGCTGATAGCGCTGCTGAATCTATAACTGTAGATACTGGCGCAAGTACTGA
>JAAESG010000646.1 GCA_024229615.1 Gammaproteobacteria bacterium
AGACCGTCAAATGACCGGACGAGGGCTTCGTAGACTGGTGTTTTCCAAGGCGAATTCTGAAGCGTTCTTTCGATATCCTGATGCATGTTGTCCCGAACACGGAAGCGATATCGCGACTGTTCGGTTGTCCTGGTTTGCTGGTTACGGGGTTGACGATTACGTCCGTACCCGCCACGAGCCAATCGGTCGGCCAGCTTACCCAGTTCGTCCCGATCCACGACATTGTCCTTGTTGGTGTCGTTGCGCGTGAAATTGGACTTCATCAGGCCGGTCGCCTCATCACGGGCGATCTTGCCGTCCCCGTTCTTATCCTGACTCCTCAGCCAGTTGGTGATTCGTTGCTCTTTGGTTATGGTGTTGGCTGGCCGTTGGCGTTCAGTGTACGTGGGTTTGATGCCTGCAGATGTCTCCCGAGATTTCCACTTAAGCGCCGCTTGAGTCGCTCGCTGCTGATCTCCTTTGCCACCGATCCTGTTGGTCTGGACGAATTCGACGAATCCATCGAACCATTGCCGGTCACGAGTTTCTGTTTTGATGACAAAACGGTCGGCAATGCCGGCGTTTCTATAAGCTTCCTGGACCATAATGCCATTGAGCGGATCGTGGTTGCCGTTGCCCGGTGCACCTCTATATATCAGATGGCAAGGGGGAGAGTTTTTGCCGACCAGCGCCGCGTGCGGTTTGCCGCCCGTTGGCAGCGCTTGCATGCTGTAGACGCCGCGCACGTCTTCCCACCGTTCCATGGCAGCGGGAAACGAGCCCATGCTGCCTAACGAGCGCCCGCCGATGAAAATGTTTTCAGGGTCAATGTTGTATTTAGCAGCGTTGGCAATCACGAAATCAAGAATCTTGAGCCAAGGCTCTTTGAAATAAAGATCCTGAATGCCGTCATTGTTGTCATCGTTAGCTTCGATGCTCAGAAAAGAATAGCCGGCGTCAAGACACAATGACACTGCATCTTTAGACACGCGCTTATACGTCTGGCCCTTGGCATGACCCCATATATAGACCGGTGTGGGCGCAGGGCTTTTGGCCAGATACATGTCAACGACTTCCTGTCCTGCGCCGTAAGTAACATCGGCATGAGTGGGTGATTGCGAGAACGCCACACTACACAACAGCAGGTTCGCTGCTATCCACACACAATCGAACGTTAGACTGTAGCTTTTCTCTTTCATTTTATTCTCCTCTCAGACCTGAATTTGCGTAATCGTTCACGGGTATTTTGACAGTATCGGGCAACACACCCGACATCAAATACCCAATCTTCAATCCTAATCTATTTCATAACACGTTACAGTTGTAAGTCAAACAAATAGTATCTGTTTTTGTTCAAGCGGAGGCCCGCGTTCGCCCGATAAACAGAAGCTGTAGAAGAGTGACATAACACTCGCAAAGTCGCCTTTTTCATGAGCAATCATTCCACGAAACAAATGAAATCTCGCTTCAAGAGCCGATTCCGAACGTTGACATTCTTTTGCGATGCAGCGCAATTCACCCGCACAATCTTGAGTGGAAGAGCAACTTTCGAATTCCAAAGACTGCCGATCATCAGCAGCCCCCTTCGCCGCACTGGTTTGTGCGACTGGAGA
>JAAESG010000647.1 GCA_024229615.1 Gammaproteobacteria bacterium
AACAGGCCGATGCCCGCTCGACCATGACCGGTCGCGTGGTCGACAGCTACACCAATATCATGACAGTTAAGCTGTTCGCGCACACCGGTCGTGAGGAACAGTACGCGCGCGACAGCATGCAAGGATTCATGGCAACGGTCCATCGCATGATGCGGCTGTCGACCAATCTCGAGGTTTCGATCGAGTTGCTGAACGCATTGTTACTGTTTTCGGTCGGCTTCGTTTCAATCTGGTCGTGGCTCAACGATACCGCTTCCGTCGGCGCCGTCGCCGTTGCGGTCGGCCTGGTGTTGCGCATACGCGGCCTGGCGCACTGGATCGTGTGGGAAATGTCGGGTCTGTTCGAAAATATCGGCATGGCGCACGACGGTATGAATACGATTGCCAGGGTGCAAACCGTGACCGATATTCCCGACGCAGCCGACCTGGCCGTGAGTAGCGGTCGCATCGAGTTCAAAAATGTCGTCTTCCACTACGGCAAGTCCGGCGGTGTCATCGACGACTTTTCCATGACGATCGAACCCGGCGTAAAAGTCGGCATCGTCGGCCGTTCCGGTGCCGGCAAGACCACGCTGATGAACGTACTGTTGCGCCTGTTCGACCTTGAGCGCGGGCACATCCTGATTGACGGGCAGGATATTTCCCGGGTCAATCAGGAAAGTTTGCGCGCACAGATCGGCGTGGTCACGCAGGATACGTCCTTGCTGCATCGCTCGATCAGGGAAAACATCGCCTACGGTCGGCAGGAGGCCAGCGACGAAGCAATCATCAACGCGGCGAAACGCGCCAACGCGCACGACTTTATTGTCGAGCTTGCCGACCTGGATGGTCGACGGGGTTACGATGCCCAGGTCGGTGAACGCGGTGCGAAGCTGTCGGGCGGCCAACGTCAACGCATTGCCATCGCCCGCATGTTTCTAAAGGATGCCCCGATACTGGTGCTCGACGAAGCGACCTCGGCACTCGACTCTGAGGTCGAAGCCGCAATCCAGGAAAACCTGTTGCAACTGATGGAAGGGAAAACAGTGATCGCAATCGCGCACCGGCTGTCGACCATTTCGGCGCTGGACCGCCTGGTGGTGATCGATCAGGGCAGAATCATAGAACAGGGTAGTCACGACGAGCTTTCGGGTTCCAGCGGTTTATACGCAGAGCTGTGGCAACGACAATCGGGTGGATTTATTGCCCAGGACGATAACGGGGAAATGGTGGTTCCGCTCACACAAGGCTAGCGCAACAGGCTTAGCCTTCAAGTTCCGCGATCTCCGCATCGATCACTTCGATCATGCGATTGCGACCCAGAGTACCATAGTGGCCGGGATAAACCCGTTTGACGGGTAACTCACGAAAGCGGCGCAGGCTGACACAATAGGCCTTCGGATCGGCAGGTGGCCAGGCCAGGCCGTGATCGCCGTCGTAAAGCATATCGCTGGTAAACAGGCAGCCGCTGGCTGCTTCCCACAGCGCCAGCCCGCCAGGAGAGCGCCCAGGCACGTGCATCACCTGCAGGCTGCGGTTACCGAGATCCATCACATCGCCCTCGTCGACCGTGCAGGTGGGTTTGGCCGGCGACAACGTATAGTCGCTGAGTTGATAGCCTTCGACAGGCAATGACTTCAGTGTGGCATCGTTCAGGTAATCGAAAACCTCGGCGGATTCGGTATCGAAGGTCTCCAGGGTGGGTGCATCGAGCGGATGACAGACCCGTTCCGGGAAGTTGTGCCAACCGCCGGCATGGTCATAGGATGCATTCAATGCGATCGCGGTTACCGGCCTGGCGGCAATGGCTTCGACCAGGGGTGCCGGGTTGACCATGCCGCTGCCGGTATCAACGACGAGGTCGCCCTCGCTACCCCGCACGATCCAGATATCGCCCACCGCGTAAGGATCGATATGCGTTTCCCGCAACAGCAGGATATCGCCCTCGAAGGCTGCGATTGAATACCAGAGGTCGGCAATGGGTTTCAATATTTTCTCCCTGTTAGTGGATTAGTATTGTAGGAAAATCCTACCTGCCTGGCAGCTCTGATTATGGAGGTACGGTCCGCGCTCGGCACAGACAGGAGGATTTTCAGTCGGCATTATATTTTCTTAACTTATTAAATATCAGTTACTTACGCACTTCCCAATTCCACTTGTGCCAGTAAATAGCAGTAACTGCCAGTTATCAGGGTACATGTGGCACACTAGTTTAATGGAGAATAGTGAGGTTAGATTTTCACTTCCACAACCAGGTTTACTCAATGCCGGTAATAGCGCTTATGCTTCCTGTCCTTAACAATCAATTGGATAATATTTATATCTGGCATTCTATAGCTCTCTAAATATAGAATATATTGAATCGGGCCAGATCTCGACTGTCATTATGTTTCGGATTTTTGTCGTCTAGTTCTCACCGAGAATTACTGAGTTTGTCAGCACCCAGTTTAGCCCGATCTGACTTTACTTTCACAATCACTGGCCCTCTCCAAATATTCTAAGCTATGCGATTGGAATCCAGCCAACTCATTAATTTTTCCAGATGTTGATGAAATTGCTTCAGCGATCGATCGTCCCATTCACTAAAAACCTGAGAAATTTCAGGTAATAGTGACCTGAATGTATCATCACAAAGCAGTTGTCCTTTTCTGGTGATCTTTAAAAAACGTTTACGTTTGTCCCGCAAATCCGGTGTCGATGACAGTAGGCCTTTATCGATCAATATAGTCACTATTTTGGTGATGCCGGGTTGGTTCATTTCCATAACTTCAGCGAGATCAGTGACTGTCCAGCTCTCATCAGGCTCATGGGTAAAATGGTTGAGCACCCCAAATTGCGACAGCGTTAATTCTCTCCCCTGAAACAGACGGTTCTGACGTGTCGTCATTAGTTGCTGGATAATGCCAAGCAATACCGTCATGCGCACCTGAATTTGCTCGCGTTGGTTCAATTCTTCATCTGACATTTAAAAGGTCTCTTGTATATACATTCCGTAGAATGTATTATACATTCCATGGAATGTATATTAACACGCCACTAGCGGAGAGACTAGCTATGAATCGCAGAAACTTTATCAAAATCGCCGGACTGGGGGTTGGTAGTGTCGCACTGAGCAGCACCCTGATGAGTTGCTCAGACTCAGCACCAGACGAATACTACGGTTGGAACGGGCTCGCCACACACGTAAAAGACATTCGCATGCAGGTGCTGGCTTACGCGATACTTTGCCCCAATCCCCATAATAAACAGCCCTGGATTATCCACCTCACCGGGCCTGCCAGTTTCAACCTTCACGTCGATCCAGATCGACTCTTACCCGAAACTGATCCAGTTCATCGGCAGATACATATAGGACAAGGCACTTTCCTGGAAACACTGGCAATAGCAGCTAACGGCCTGGGTTACAAAGCAAACATTGAATACTTCCCCGAGGGGATGTATGGCAATACTGAATTGATTGACAAACCCGTAGCAGCTATTGAACTGGCTCGGGATACTGGCATGAACAAGGATCCTTTGTTTAATTTCTTGCTACAGCGCCACTCCAATAAGCGTGAATACGGCAACTATCAGCTTAATGAGTCAGAGCTCAGTACCCTGCGGAATGCTCATCAGCGACATGGTGAATACTCGCTAACCGTCATGGATTCACCACAAGGAAAGGCTAATATGGTGAAGATACTCACCAATGCGATGCAAATCGAAGTCGGAAATCCGCAGCGGGATATGGAAACAATCGAAATGTTTCGTTTCAACGAGGACGAAATCCGAAAATTTCGTGATGGCTTCGGTGTGGCCCAGACCGGCATGAACGGGGTTACGAAATTTATTGCAGAAACTTTTTTCCTGGACCGAAAAACAGTCGAGGAGGATCCCACTGAGTTTGGTCAGCAGGCCGTCGATATGACACAAAAAGTATCTGAATCTACAAACACTTTTGCATGGTTATCCAGCACTGGAAATTCTCGGTTAGACCAGATCAAGATCGGGCGTGATTATTGCCGCATGAATTTGCAAACGACCTCGATGGGACTCGCGCAGCATCCGATGAGCCAGGTCTTGCAGGAGTATGACGACATGCGCGACCTTCAGGTCGAGTTTAAACAGCGCTTTAATATCCCTGAGTCCGAAACCGTACAAATGCTGTTTCGTATTGGTAAGGCTGAGCCAGTGACCCATGGACCGCGAAGACTAGTAACGCAGTTAATTCAATCAGCGTAGGAGCTTGTTATGGGCATCACACTAAAACTATTCTCTCTGATCGACTTAATGTTTGTATTAATTAAATCAGTTGCTTACGCGATTCCCATTTCCATTTGCGCTAGTAAATAGCAGTAATTGTCCGTCATTGGGGCACGCGTGGCACATCAATCTGGTGTAGCTTTTCTCCAAATAGCAGACGATCAAATTTGAAATATCAGGGGCAGCTAACGACCCAGAAAGCGTGACAACTCGGCGCACAATAACGATGCATAACTAAATCCGCAAAATTGCGGATGAAAATGGTTGCTGGATGAGATGGTATCTAGTCTATTTGTTGCCGAAAAAAAGATGACCATCAACTATGCTAATACCTGATTTAATTCCACCTCTATCATTAGTAAACAGGTTGTGATTATCTGTCCCGTCAACGGTAGTCCACAGATGGATTAAAGTGTATATCAGCAAGATTTTTCTAACCCTCTCTGTAGAGATTCTCAATGAAAAAACCACGCCAATCCGGTAATATCAATTCTTTACTTCCTGCATTCTGCCTGTTTGGCAAAACCACTCCGGCGAGGACCGACTCAATATGACAACGACGGTTAAATCCGGGCATTTGTTTCCTTCGCTTTTGGCGAAGCCCCTTTCGTTGGTGCCGGAGCGCCTACACGCCACGCTTGTCTCAAAAATGCTGAATCAACTACTTGCCGAGCAGATCACCGATGGCGACCTCGAGTTTATGACTGGACGATGTCTTCGGATTGAGGTCATGGATACCGGAGTCCGTTTCGACCTTGGTTTCGATGGCGAGCGCTTGCTGGCCGCGGGCAATAGAAAATCGCCCGACCTGATATTTCGCGGCAACCTATATGATTTTTTACTGCTGATCACGCGCAGGGAAGACAGTGACACCCTTTTTTTCCAGCGTCGGTTAAAAATAGAGGGTGATACGGAAATGGGCCTGGCAATCAAAAACTTCCTCGATGCCATCGAAATCGAATCACTGCCTTATCATCGCCAAGTGGACGGGTTTTTGAGTCGTGCCGTGAACCTGTATGAGCGGATAACCTGATTTAGCCAACCTGGCTCTGCGACTTTCGGGTTAGCGGCGCAACAACCGGACTAGTATCTCGCCATGCCGGCCGCACCATGCCAGTAACCGTTACATTCCGCGGTTGGCATCCAGCTTTCCAGCTCGGTATTGAATCGTTTTGGAGACTGTGGTTCGTCTATTACCGCGGTGAAGCGCTCAATGATATCGATCGTATTGCGGGATTGCGGGCTGACGCGCAACACGTCGACGCCCAGCTCGATAAAGCGGTTTATTTCACCCAGCAGGTTCACCGTCCGCGCCGACTGCGTCTGAATACCGTTGATACACAGGAACGCCTCATCCTCCCGCGTTGACAGCAACAATCCATCCGGATAATCGAGGCAGCGAAACTGGCAGTCGTCCTTTTGCAGGTTTTCGGCGCGCGCAGTAAAACAACGCGCCGAGTAAGCCAACGGCAGGCGCCCCCAGGCGAACACCTCGGTTTCCACGTTGTCAGGCCGCTGCCGCTGGAATTCGGCCAGTTCGGTAGCTGAAAGCTCGACCGGCAGCGTCCAGCGACACAAGCCGCATTCAGCAAGCTTTTTCAGGCTGCGGCTATTGTAGATATTAACCGATGGCCCGCTGACGAAAGGCTTACCCAGTTCCTGCAGAATCTGCATGGCGGCTATATCGTTGGCCTCGATTATAAACGGGCTCTCCATGCACAGGCGTCTTAGCGCGCTGAGCTCGGAGGCCGCCTCCAGCAGCGTCAGAGTGGATAGAACAACCGTCTTGCCCCGCGCCTGTAGCTGCTCTCCGATACGGAGCCAGTCCTTGTTCCGCATAATGCGGCGCTTGGAACAGACGGCTTCACCCAGGTAAACGATATCGACGGCGCTATCGGCAATATCCCGGTAAAAATCTTCGACCTGTTGCTTCGACCAGTAGTAAAGGATTGGCCCCAGGGCCAGTTTCGGTACAACTGCCGTCATTGCCATGGCCTCGCGTAGGCCCCCAGCGTGGTTTGCGCGCCCTCGGAAACCTGCTGTAGCGATGCCATCCACTCAGCGTCTACCGAGAAACCGTCCGGATCTTTTTTGGCCGCATTGATCGCGGCGCGCAAAACCCGGGTGACCTGTTTGACGTACGCGGGGCTGCGCTGGCGACCTTCCACTTTGAGGGCGCTGACACCAATACGCATCAAATCCGGAATCAACGACAGCGTATTCAGGCTGGTCGGTTCCTCGATCGCATATCCGGTTTTTTCCTGCACCCGAAACCGACCCTTGCATAGCGTCGGGTAACCGGCATTTTCACCGTCTCCATAACGGTCGATCAATACGCCGTTAAGTCTCGATTCAAGACCGTTGGGCGTTTCCTTCCAGCGAACCGCGCTGGCCGGTGAGCAGGCACCGAAGGTGTTGGGGGATTGTCCGGTGGCGTAGGATGACAGTAGACAACGCCCTTCGACCATCACGCACAGGCTGCCAAATCCAAACACTTCGATTTCGACCGGGCTCTCCTTGATCACTTGCTCAACCTGTTTAACCGACAGCACGCGTGGCAGCACCGCACGCTGGATGCCAAAGTTTTCATGGTAGAAGCGCAGCGATGCTGGGTTGGTCGCGGAAGCCTGTACCGACAGGTGGAGGCGCAGATCCGGCCAGCGCTCGGCGGCGTAATCCAGTAAGCCGATATCGGCCAGAATCAGTGCATCCACACCCAGTCCGGCAGCCCGATCCACCGCCTGTTGCCAACGCTGGAATACGCTTACCTGAGGGTAGGTGTTAATTGCGACAAAAACCCGGGTGCCACGTTCATGCGCATAGGTTACGCCCTCGCCGGCCCGTTTGTCATTGAAGTTCAGGCCGGCAAAATGACGAGCATTGGTATCATCCTGGAATCCAATGTAAACGGCATCCGCTCCACTATCAACAGCCGCCTTAAGCGACGGCAGGTTACCTGCTGGACAAATCAGTTCCACGTTGAATTCCCGAATAAATGGCTGCGGCCCCGAAGGGTAGTGGTGATAAGTCGATTATCATCGACGCGGTAGCGGTCGGCGTCCTTGACCTTGATCAAAAGGGCTGTTTATCCAGCTCTCTGTCTGCCGTCACCCGATCGAAATAGCGCAGTCGATACAGTAGTCTTGGTACTTCATCATCGTCATTGAATCCCGATCGATCATGCAGGATATTGTTGCTGATCAGACCCTGTCCAGACTGTAGGGTGGCGCGGTAGACAAAGGGTAAATCCGAGTTCAGAATTTCCTGCAATGCGGTTACCGCCTGCCGGGTCAGGTCATCGTCGCGCCAGACGACATTGTGCTTGCGCGCCGTGTAACGCATATGCAAGCTGCCCCCGGGTCCGGCCATGAAAACGGGCCCGCTGCGGTCGGGCCGGTCGATTCGGTCGTCGACCCGGTTCTCCGGGATTGTCATTGCCTGCTCATGCATCAGGGCTTCGATCAGGGCGGGGTCGCGATCGCGTAGCAGGATGTATGCGATTTCAGGGTCCATCAGCGCATTCTCTCCGCCCTCGGCCGCCATCCGCACACAATGCAGCTGAAGTCCATAAACCTGTCGCGTCAGCTCATTGTAATAACCGTCGGTATGCCAGTGGATCGGACGATTGGTGTAGGGAATATACTGCCCGTGCCAGCTGTCGTTTTTGACCTCCAGCGCGGTGATGCCATCGTCGTCCGCGCCGGTGTTGTTATCCAGCGACCGCAAACCGAACTGCGCGCCCAGCCGGCGTGGAATCGCCTTGTCCGGATCGCCTCCGCCCGGCCCGGCAAATACGGCCATGTTCGATTTGCCGATACGCTGCAACATCGCCGCGCGCTCGGTCTGGCTGAGTCGGGCCGGGTTTTCGATCTCAATCAGCAGCTGCTCGATGCGGGTCGGGTAGTCCAGCAGCTTCTGTTGCCGCCACTGCTGATAGGCGGATTCGTTCGCTGGATCGAATTGTGGCAATAACGGTTTAAGCATATTCGTCTGGCGGCAGAGCAATTTATCCAGGTTGGTCGTCGGTCAGGATATCCGCATCCGCGGAGCGAATAATCTGCTCGATCTCCCGCATCCGGTCCGCGTCCATCACCGGGCGATCCAAAATCTCCCGATATGTCTCCAGAGCGCTGCCGATTGCGCCGCGACACTGATTTGCTTCGTAGCTGTCCCGATCCTCGCGCCGGTATACCCTGGGCATGAACATGCTGCGACAGTGCCTGACGGTATGTTCCTCGGCGAGGAAATTCCCGCCCGTTTCGATGCCCTCGAACAAATCCCAGGCGGTAGTCTCATCATCCACCGGGATAGGCGCTTCTCTGGAAAGGCGGGTATTATTAGACCGGTTCCGGCCTGGCGCCTTGATAAAGATCAAAGCAGGTGCATCGGCCGCTTCAGGGTATCGATTGCCCCGATTCGGCGATCGCACTTGTGTTGGTAGGTTTCGGCTCTCAGCTAGCGCGATTAATCGCATTCGCTCTGCAGGATCCGGGCGCCCGCATCCAGGGCCTGCAAATTCACCTCGGCGATCACCTTTTTCTGCAGAGTGGATATGGATTCCTTGAACGCATCCATCGGGAACAATCCGCTGTCGGCGAGCATTGCACCCAGCGCCACAATTCCAATCGACAAGCGGTTGATCTTTTTTGCGGTAGCGACAATCGGCAGCCGTACGACCCGGGCATCGGTCTCGGGAAGATCGAGGGACTCTTCGGCATACAACGTGGCGCCGCTGGCAAGCGCTTTAATGAGCGCCTTTGACTTTTGCAGGCCATCCTCGGAAACCACCACGAAGTAACCCGGAGAATCGATCGCAGTGTAATCGATGCGCTCGGGGCTGAGGATGATTTCGGTGATCGAGTGGCCAGTCATCACGGTGATTGGATAATCGTCTTTCTGGGTCGCCTCAAGGTTGGCGAACATGCCCGCCTGGGCGAACAACGCGGCGGCCGATCGAATCTTCTGACCGGCGCTGCCGGCAATCACGATACCGGTCTGCTGGTTGAGGGCATGGCCGTATTTCGCGCTGATTCCCGGTCTGCGCCGCACCGCTTGCTTCGCTTGTGCGTGTATTTTACGATACTGTTCGCCATACTCCGGCCGCTGTTTGTCGGCGAGCAGTCCCGCCGGCAGACCGAGGCGTTCCATCATCCCGCTCAAGTCCTTTTTCTTGAGCTGATTGCGCGGCAGGTAGTAAGCAGTGCACATATCCCATATATCGAGCATGGCGAAACCCGGCTGACGTATGGCATCTGCAATCCGGTCGGCCAGGTCGCGGTCGAAGCCGGTTCCCCGGTAAGCCCAGGGGGCGCCGGCCGCAATCGTGGTCGCGCACAAATCCATGGCGCCTTCGATATTGCCTTGCGGCGTGGTCGCAGTGAGCCCGTCGGTTGGCGTCGTTACCGAGTGCTGACCGCCAGTCATGCCGTAGTTAAAATTGTTGGCGACAATCAGCGTGATGCCGATATTGCGGCGCGCAACGTTGAGCAGGTGAGCACCGCCGATACCGCAGCCACCATCCCCCTTGAGGACGATGACGGTTAATTCCGGTCGCGCCAGTTTGAGCCCGCAAGCATAGGTGATCGAGCGACCGTGCAGCCCGTGGAAGGCATGCGTGGTGAAGTAGCGATCGGCGAGACCGATGCAGCCGATGTCGGTAACAATCACGACTTTTTTCGGGTCCGGCTGCAGTTTGACCAGGGCCTGATCCAGCGCCTTGATCAATCGATCGTGGCCGCAACCCGGGCAAAAGGGCAAGGGTCCAATTTCGTCCGTCAGGAAAGTCTCGAGCACCGCGTTCACCGCAAGCCTCCCTGCTCGAGGATTTCATCGGGCGAAATCAACGTGGTGTCCATCTTGTTGACGCCGATAATTTCAATTCCCGCGGGTGCCAGTCTTTCCACTTCCAGGATGTACTGACCCATATTCATTTCAGGCACAATGATCTTGCTGATTCCGTTCATCGCTGAAATCAGCGCCGTCCGGGGAACCGGGTAAAGTGTTTGCAAACAGAGCGTGGAAACCTTGACGCCGATCGCGCGCGCCTCGCGCGCGGCAACCGCGGCCGATCGGGAGGTGATGCCGTAACTGACAATCAGGGTCTCCGCGCCATCCTCCAGGTGCTGTTTCACCAGCGCCAGTTCGTCGGCGGCTGCGTCGACCTTGGCCGTGTAGTGGTCGATCATTTCCTGGATCAACGGCGGACTGGTAGCGAGGAAAGCGGCCTTGTCGTGAGTCGAAGTGGTAAAGCGCGTGATGTGCTCGCCGCCGAAGTCAGCAAAGGCCGGCACCGCGGATGGGTAGTCGAAGTCATGCGGCAGATACTCCTCACCCATCGCCACCCGTTTACGTTCCACCGGCGATGGCAGCTCGATCGCATCGAGGTCGACCGACTCGCGGGTCAGTCCGATCTCCTTGTTGGTCAGCAGGAACACCGGTACGCGGTATCGCTCGGAGAGATTGAAGGCGTGGAAAGTAAGTTCGTAGGCCTCGCCCACGGTGGCAGGACTCAACACGATCACCGGAAGCCCCCCGGAGGTGCACCAGCGGGTAAACTGAATATCGCCCTCGGCTCCCTTGGTGGCGGAGCCGGTAGCTGGCCCCTGGCGCTGAACATTGACAATGACCATGGGTGTTTCGCCGATGATAGCCAACCCGATGTTCTCGCTGTACAAGCTGATGCCCGGACCGCTGGTGGCGGTCAACACCTTGCTGCCGGCCATCGCCGCGCCGATGCAAAACCCGATTGAAGCGATCTCATCCTCAGCCTGGACTGCGATACCGCCGTCCCGAGGCAACAGGTCCAACATATGCTGTAAAATTGACGATGAGGGCGTGATCGGGTAACCGGCGAAGAAATTGCAGTTCGCCTTCATCGCACCGCGCGCGATCGCCTCGTTGCCTTCGAGAAATTCAAGCGCCATATTTAACTTCGCTTCCTGGTGACCGGGAACGGCCTGCACTCAGTGAGAGACATGCTTTTACACATTGAGCACTACCCGCTGCTTGTCCTCGGTCAAGGTAATCGCGTCAAAGGCACAAACACTCTGGCAAAGCTCGCAGCCAATACATTTTTCGGCATCGACAACCATCCTGTCATCGATGAGATGCAGGGCATCGTAAAAGCACACTTTGGCGCAGATCACGCATCTCGGGGTCTTGCACTTATCGTTGTCTATCAGTGAATAAACCGGCGTCGCCTCGAACAGTTCCGCCGGGGTTTTAGTTTTACCAGACGCAATGCCGTAAATCGACTCGAGATCGGGATAGCCGTGATCATCGAGGAATTTCTCCATGCCATCGATGATCTTGGGCAACCACTCGATCCCCTTGAGCATCAACACCGAGCAGACCTGCATAATCCTGGCGCCGGTCATGAAAAACTCGATCGCATCCCGCCCATCGTAAATGCCATTGGAAGCGGACATCGGGATGCCATGTTTGCTATAGATGTCATGGATCCAGCGCAGCGTCATGTATTTAACCCAGGGCCCGCCGATACCGGCGAGGCCATCGATGTAGGGCCTGGCGTTGTCGATGTCGACGGCAAAACCGACAAAGCGGCTGTTAACCGCCACCGAGGCGGCGCCGGCATCGTGTGCCGCCTTGGCGATATCCGAGAGGTTATGGGTTTCCGGTGTCAGTTTGACCATCACCGGAATATTCACCGCTTCGCGGATGCGCTCTGTCAACTCGGCGGTCACGTTCGGATCCTGGGCAATCCAGACACCCTCGGTCGGGCCCTCGTAGTCGGTGGGATGCGGGCACTGGTAGTTGAGCTCAATCAGCGGGATGCCACAATCTTCCAGCATCTTTGCCAGCATGACCCATCCATCGATGGTGCCCGAGGCGATGTTGCCGATGATATGGGAGCCGTTTTTACTCGCATATTGCTGGCTTTCCGCCAGAATCGGGATCCACTCCTGGTAGGGTTCGCTGACGTAACCCGAGCGGCTGTAGAAAAAAAAGTTCCGGTTTACCTTACCCTGAATGGGCTGGCCCCGGTCGTTCAGGATGGCGTACTTGGAATGCTGGGTCAGCTTCTGCATGCCGGGAATATCGCCGATGGTCTTGATGATGATGCCGCCGGCACCATGGTCGATACATTTCTTCATGTTGTCGACACTGTTGCCCGGCTCTGCCGAGGCCACGACGATCGGATTTTTGAAGTTAAGTCCGCAAAACTCGGTGTTCAGATCAGCCATTCAAGTGCTCCTGCCAGATTTCGCATAGCCCCGGAGTATCGTCCCGTTTCGAGGTAAATCCAGGGTTTGGAAGAAATTTTAAGAGAACGTTGATTAATATGTCCAATTAAAAGAAATGAATGATTATTTTAGAAATATTATCAATTGAACATCCCGGCCCCGTTACTCGTCACCCAGTGCCACCACCCGTCATCCCGATAGGCCGGATTCCTGCGCGACAAAAACTCGAGGGGAGCGAGGGGTTACGATGAATGTAATTGATAAAAAAAACAAAATAGTCGATCATTTTAATTAAATTGACTAATGACCCCGTTGATCGTTAGCATCGACGCAACCTTTACAGATAAACAGACGTGGCGCCAGCGCCGCGGAGTGATGAGGAGACCTCGATATGGCCGCAAGAATCGAAGCACGTTTAGCCGAGCTCGGGATTGAGCTTCCCGATGCACCTGCACCCGTGGCTAACTACATGCCTTACGTAGTCGCCGGTAACCTGGTATTCATTTCCGGCCAGGTGACTCTGTGGAATGGTGAGATCAATTTTGTCGGCAAAGTCGGAGCCGATCTCTCGATCGAGCAAGGCTACGACGCTGCGCGTATGTGTGGTCTCAACCAGATCGCCCAGGTTCGCGCCGCCTGCAACGGCGACCTCGATCGCGTCAAAAAGGTTGTTCGGCTCGGCGCCTTCGTCAACTGTGTCGCGGACTTCACCGATCACCCGAAAGTGGTCAACGGCGCATCTGACCTGATGATCGAAGTTTTCGGTGACGCCGGTCGCTGTACCCGCACCAATGTCGGTGTACCGTCATTGCCACTGGGTTTCGCGGTGGAAATTGACGGCGTGTTTGAGATTAGCTAAAACCAGAGAGGAACCAGACATGCTAGCCCTGTGCGCCAACTACGAGGGGACCGTCCCCGAAAATCAGGATGCGTTCGATCACTACATCGAGACCGTTCATCTTCCCCTGGTTGCCAAATACCCCCGGCTGCGGGCGCTACGATACCTGAAAGGAGTAGCGCGTGACGGTGTGGCACCAAAATATTACCTGTCGTTCGAGCTGTTTTTCGATAGCCTGGAGGATTTCCAGATCGCAGCAAAATCGGAACAGCGAAACCGTGCCGTCGAAGATACGAAAAATTTCGCGGATCAGTTCAAAGGGGAAATACATCACGTGATGTACGAGGTAAGCGACATTCCGGTAGCGAGCAGTTCGGATTGAGCGCGAAGCGAAGTACTCTTTGATGAACACCTGGAGCAAAAAGCAACATGCGCAAATATCTTCACATCCATCTCAATGACCGATCGGTCGATGAGCAGGAGTTGCACGGGGAAGCGATAGTCCGTAGCGGACGCTACTGGATCGCAAAAACCCTGCTGGCGAGCGACGCGGCGACCGTCGAACCGCTGTCGCCGGATAACCCGCTCATCTTTTCTGCCGGGCCATTCGCCGGCACCAACTTCTCGAACGCCAATCGCACCAGTGTCGGTTGCAAGAGCCCGCTGACGGGCGGCATCAAGGAGTCCAATGCCGGCGGTACCTTCAGCCTGGCACTGGGGCAACTGCACCTGGCTGGTTTGACGCTCTACGGGGCCTCGGCTGACTGGATCGTTATTCGCATCACAAAGGATGGCGGGGTCAGCTTCGATCCGGCCGAATCCTACCTGGGCAAGGGCAATGTCGAGGCCGCCGCTATGCTGAAGCAGAAATACGGCAAAAAAGTCAGCCTGGCGCTGTGTGGTCCGGTCGGCGAATACCAGGGGCTAGTGGCCGGAATCGGCTTCAGCGACCCCGATGGGCGCCCGTCACGCATGGCGGCTCGCGGCGGTATCGGCGCTGTGATGGGCAGCAAAAAGGTCAAGGCCATCGTGGTGGACCTGCACAAAATGCCGCAGCTGCATGACCGCAAGAAAGTCATGCAGGCCGTGCGCGAATACGGTGCCAAATTGCGCGAACAGGAAGGCGTGCGCAACCTGAACCTGCTGGGTACCGCCTATGTGGCTGATTTTACCAATCACGTGGGTGGCTTGCCGGTATGCAATTTCGGCACAGGTCGATTGGTCGATACGAGTACCGGGCCGATGAAAATGGGGGGAGACTACCTTCGCCAACAGAATATCGAACGCGGCGGCGAAACGGCGCACGCCTGCATGCCGGGTTGCATCATCGAGTGCAGCAATGTTTATGCCGATGCCGACGGCAACGAAGTGGTTTCACCGCTCGAATACGAAACCATCGGCTTGTTGGGTACCAACTGCGGCCTGAGCGACCCGGATGATTTGGCCGGATTGAATGCCACTGCCAACGATCTCGGCATCGATAGCATCGAAACGGGAGCGATGTTGGCGGTGTTGATGGCAGCCGGTCTCGCCGACTTCGGTGACCTGCAATTCATGGTCGATGCGCTCGAAGATATTCGGCAAGGCACCGATAATGGGCTGCTCTGGGCACAGGGAACCGCCCGGGTGGGCGAGCATTACGGGGTTGAACGGGTACCGGTGATCAAGCGGCAGGCGATCAGCGCCTACGACCCGCGCGTGATCGAGGTGACGGGTATTTCGATGATGCTCACGGCACAGGGGGCGGACCACACCGCCGGCAACGTACCGATGATGGATTGCAACGGTAAGTCAGCGGACGAGCTCGTCGCGGCCAGCCTTCAGTCCCAGGTGAGTTCGGCTAGCGCCGATTCGCTGGGCTTATGCATATTCGGACGCTCGGTGACCGACACGAATACCGAACTGCTTATCAATGCGATCAACGATGCCCATGGCACCAGGCTCGAACCATCTTTCTTTTGGGATTTGGGTCGTGAGACGCTAAGCTTGGAGCACGAATTTAACAAGGCGGCAGGCTTTCTGGCCGAAGACGATGAACTCCCCCGGTTTTTCCACGATGAGCCACTCGCCCCAAGCGGCAAGGTGGCTCGCTTCCGCGGCGACGAAATCCAGCAATGTGTGAGCGATTGGTGGCAACAGGATTCGAAGTCAACCCCGTCAGGTTAAGCGAAATTAACGCATCGACCTGCGACGCTGGAGGTTGCGCTTGAGTTTGGCCCTGAGACACATCCGCGCCTTCGCCGAGGTCGCCCGTCAAGGCAGCTTCCGGCGCGCCGCAGAAAAATTGTTCGTATCCCAACCCGCGCTCACGATCACCATCAGCCAGCTCGAGGAACTGGTCGGAGTCAGCCTGTTTAATCGCACGACACGACGGATCAATCTGACTACTGACGGCGAAAATTTCCTGCCCATCGCCGAGCGCCTGGTCGCTGATTTTGATCGGGCGATCTCCGATCTGAAGCAGTCAGCCGAGCGCCGCGACGGAAAGGTGAGTATCGCAGTCTTGCCCTCGATGACGATTAACTTGCTGCCCGATTTGCTCGCTCGTTTCAAGGGAACCAACCCGGAGACACGGATTGTGTTACGAGATGACAATGCCAGAGGCGTACAGCGCCAGGTACTGAATAATGAATCCGATTTCGGCATCAGTAATCGCTGGGAAGAGGACTCTGAGCTAGAGTTTACCCCCTTGACGCTCGATCCTATCGGCCTGGTTTGCCCACCAGATCACCCGCTCGGAAAAAGCACCCGCTCAATCGGCTGGCGTAAATTGGAAGACTACCAATTCGTTGGCATGTCGCAGGATACCGGTGTTAATAAACTGATTAACGCGATCGAGGGGTGTCCGGAAGCCGTTCGTTCGCCGGAATACGAGGTACTGACCATGGCCGCGCTCGGTGGAATCCTGGAAGCGAGGCTGGCGATCACGGTGCTGCCGCTGCTTGCCGTACCAAGCCATATGCACCCTTCTCTGGTGTTTCGCAAGCTGACCAACCCGAGAGTTGAACGAGAACTTTGCGTCGTCACGCGACGGGATTACCCATTGTCGGCATCCGCGCAAAAGGTTCGCGACATGCTGCTCACCGAAACGCCGCGCGCCGTGGATCGCCTGTAGCCTGAAACGCCCGGTTACATCCCAGACATTTATATCAAAATTCAGAATTCGTTATATCGAAAACAACTTCTCCGCTGGGAAATAATTTGGCAAGCGGTTACTTGGCGAATGCATTTCAGCGTCAGGCTTTGTGTAATATGACTTGCCTGACCTGATAACTAATCGAATGCCGGGAGCAAAATGACACCGGCGCCGGAAAACCTTATACTCTGCCCATGAGTTCCTACCAAGATCCCGGCTTTACTATTGGAATCGAGGAAGAATATCTTCTGGTCGATCCCGAAACACGAAACCTGGCGGATGACCCACCGGCTACCATCCTCGAGGAATGCCGAAAACGGGTAGGAGACCAGGTTACACCCGAGTTTCTGCGCTCCCAGAT
>JAAESG010000648.1 GCA_024229615.1 Gammaproteobacteria bacterium
ATATCTCTGGCCAAGTACTATCCAGAAATATACAACGTTAGAGTGTCGGGCATGGTACGAGTGGAGCGGTCGTGGGTCGCAGTATAATTAATCAACACAACACTTTATTCTTTATAAAAAAGAAGGAGTGTTGGTAATGAAATATAGAACGCGCATTTACTATAGCGAAGAACAAAAGGCATTAATGTGGGATCGATGGCAAAAAGGTGAGTCATTGCATGCGATCGCGCGACTCTTTGATAGAAGCCACGGATCCATTGCAGGCATACTATCGAGAGCTGGCGGCATACGCCCTAAGCAACGAACACGATCCCGTTTATCTTTAACGCTTTTCGAAAGAGAAACGATCTCTCGAGGAATTGCAGTAGACTTATCAATGCGCACAATAGCCTCCCAGCTCGGTCGTGCTCCTTCAACCATTAGCCGTGAAATTAATCGTAATGGTGGTTATGCTCGTTATAGAGCAACAGCAGCTGATCAATTTGCCTGGGACAGAGCGCATCGGCCCAAACGCTGTAAGCTGAGCTATAACCCAGCATTGAGTCGCACCGTCGCAGCAAAACTCAGATTAAATTGGTCTCCGGAACAGATCGCGGGGTGGCTTAAAAGAGAATATTCTGGAGACGAGCGTAACTACGTGTCACACGAGACAATCTATCGAAGTCTATTTATTCAAGCCCGGGGCGTACTGAAAAAGGAGTTACTTCAGTACCTTAGAACCCAGCGCGTGATGCGTCGATCCAAACATTCAACCTTAAAAAGAAATGGGCTTGGGCAAATTACAAATGCAGTCTCCATTCGAGAGCGGCCAGCATCAGTCGAAGATCGCGCTGTTCCGGGTCATTGGGAAGGCGACCTCATTGGCGGATCGAAAAATAGTTACATCGCGACCCTGGTCGAACGTCATTCCCGTTATGTCATGCTAGCCAAGGTCAAGAACAAAGACACCGAAAGTGTCGTAACAGCACTGATCAAGCAATCCCGCAAACTACCGGATGAGCTGTACAAATCACTAACTTGGGATCGAGGTAAGGAACTCGCGGATCATCAGCGCTTTACGCTGGCAACCAATGTCGACGTTTACTTTTGTGACCCGAGTAGCCCGTGGCAACGGGGTTCCAATGAGAACACCAATCGATTGTTGAGACAGTATCTTCCGCAGGGAACCGATTTATCGTTACACTCTCAGGCCAGGCTCAATGCTATCGCTCGTCAACTCAATGAACGACCTCGTAAGACTCTAGGGTTCGAGACACCGGCAGAGAGATTTAATGCATGTGTTGCATCGACCGGTTGAGGTCACCAAATAAAAATGGTTCTTCCGGGATGCCGTATCCGGTTTCTACTACAGCACGCGCATGATGCCGATGGTGGCGATTGCGATCATCGCTAATCCTAGTGCGCGTTTGAACAGGCGGTCGTTTTCGAGCAGGTAGTCATGCGCTTTCATGCCGATGACATGGCCGATCCCGGTCACCGGCACCAGCAGCAACGCGGTGCCGAGTTGCGGGTCGATGTCGAACCAGATCAACGTCGCCAGCTTGATCGAAACCAGCACGAACCAGAGAACGAACAGTGTATCGCGCAGGCTGTTGCGCTGGATTTTCTTGATGTAGATCGCCGCGATCAGCGGTGCGCCGGAGAGCGAGGTGCCGGCGAAGTAACC
>JAAESG010000649.1 GCA_024229615.1 Gammaproteobacteria bacterium
GGTAATGAATGGGACTTACCTAAGCTCGCAACCATCGGCATACCAATCCAACCAGGACCGGACAAACGCTGAAAGTTTTTGCGAATGCCTCGGCGGCTGCGCCGCCTGCGGGTTACTTCGCGAAAATTTTCACCGGTTGTCCGAACTTTGAATTTATTCGGTATTTGAGTTCTGGATGTGTTTCGAAAATCCATGCTTTCGGTCTAGCCTGCATATTGCATCAGTCTCCTGGATGCTGACGCCGGACAGATACGGCTGAACGTCGGACAGGACCGAAATCCATAGCTCTAGCTATGGATTGAGGGAAGGCCAAGTTCAAGCGTGGCTGGACAAGTCAGCGCCGGGATAGGGCTCAGGCTGGTTACAAATTGCACCGTCGCACTGGGCATAAAAACTATCGATGAATCTTCCATATTCAATGGTTTACGGCAAGGTTTGA
Source organism: Gammaproteobacteria bacterium (assembly GCA_024229615.1). Lineage (GTDB taxonomy): Bacteria > Pseudomonadota > Gammaproteobacteria. The sequence continues at coordinate 440 of JAAESG010000649.1, forward strand.
GACCGACTGGCGAAATCTTCAGGCTAGTGGGTGAGCCACGAGATGATGAGAATTCAGGGGTGGAATTACGGATGGATTGGGATGTGACGTGAGTTGCACTATGTAGGTGTAATTAGTTGGTATAATTCAGCTTTATTTCAGGGTTTTTGTGGTTAAATAGACGTTTGAACCCTATTATAATTCAGTAACATAGACATAAAAGTTAGCAAATGGCTTCAACAAGCGATCTTCCCTATTCATTTTGTAAGCGTTACGGCGTCATCGCGGCGTTATCGCCGGACTCGGGCAAGCTCAGGCTGACGCTCAAAAATGGGGCGCCTGCCGAAGCTGTCTCCGAGGCCCAACGCCTGCTCGGAATGATCGATGAAATTGCGGTCGAATCGGATATCGAATTCAATCGCCTGTTGAGCCGGCATTTCGAGAGCAATCGTGAGACTTCATTCAACGAGGCCGAGAAAATCGGCGGTGAACTCAACCTCGACGATGTCGCGCGCGAGCTCTCCGAGCCGGAAGATTTGCTCGAAAGCGACGACGATGCCCCGATCATCCGCTTGATCAATGCGCTGATTACCGAGGCAATCAAGGAAAATGCCTCCGATATCCACGTCGAACCGTTTGAATCCCGGCTTTCGATCCGCTTTCGGGTCGATGGGGTATTACGTGAAGTGCTCGAGCCCCCGCGCCAGATTGCAAGCCTGCTGGTGTCGCGCATCAAGGTCATGGCGCAACTCGATATCGCCGAAAAGCGTTTGCCGCAGGATGGACGCATCGCCCTCAAGGTTGCAAATCGCCCGGTCGACATCCGGGTTTCGACGCTGCCGTCGGGGCACGGTGAACGCGTTGTGCTTCGCCTGCTCGACAAACAGGCTGGACGACTCGATCTGCAACAACTCGGCATGGGTGGCGAGGAGCAGAAACGGCTCGAGGACATGATTCAAAAGCCGCATGGCATTATCCTCGTAACGGGACCTACCGGTTCGGGTAAAACGACCTCGCTATACGCGATGCTGTCGGTGTTAAACGATTCGAAACGCAATATTTTAACCGTCGAAGACCCGGTCGAATACGATCTCGACGGCATCGGCCAAACGCCGGTCAACAACAAGGTCGACATGACCTTCGCCAAGGGTTTGCGCGCCATATTGCGCCAGGACCCCGATGTGGTCATGGTCGGCGAGATACGTGATGGTGAAACTGCGCAGATTGCGGTGCAGGCGAGCCTGACCGGGCACCTGGTGTTATCGACACTGCACACCAACTCCGCGGTCGGTGCGATTACGCGCCTGCAGGATATGGGTGTCGAGCCCTTCCTGTTGTCTTCGACTCTGCTGGGGGTGTTGTCGCAACGTCTGGTGCGCAAGCTGTGCACGGAATGCAAGTCGGTCACACAGCTCGATGTGGAGCAGATCAACGGCTACAGGATCAGTGGTGATGACGTGATCTATCAGGCCAATGGCTGTAGCGAATGCATGCATACCGGGTTTCGCGGGCGCACCGGTATTTACGAAATGATTGAAGTCGATGAGACGCTTTCGACAATGATCCACGATGGCAGCAGCCAACCCTTACTCGAGCAATACTGCCGCAAACGCAGTCGCAGCCTGCGAGAGGATGGAATCCGCAAGATGGTGCTCGGCGAGACCACACTCGATGAAGTTTTGCGGGTAACCCGGGATGGAGGTTGATTTGAACCCGGGGGTGGAGATACCCGCTGAGGCGACGTGTCGACGCTTCGGAACAGATTTGTGGGGCTGGGTCCCGCGGTCAAGCCGCGGGATGAC
>JAAESG010000650.1 GCA_024229615.1 Gammaproteobacteria bacterium
CGATGACAGCCTGATCGCCGGTGCGATCGTCACCGCGGGTGACCTGGTTATCGATGGTTCGGCCAGCGGGCGCATGGATAAATTGACCATAGCGCTCAATAAATAACAGATATTACATTTACGGGATAACACGCGATGCAACTTAATCCGTCAGAAATTAGCGAACTCATTAAAGATCGCATCAAGAACTTCGATAGTGCTGCCGAGGCGAGAACAGAAGGTACTGTTGTCAGCCTGATGGATGGTATCGCACGTATTCATGGCCTCGCCGACGTCATGTCGGGCGAGATGATCGAATTTCCGGGCAATACCTACGGCATGGCTCTTAACCTCGAGCGCGATTCGGTCGGTGCGGTAATCCTCGGTGACTACAAGCACATTTCGGAAGGCGATACCGCCAAATGTACCGGTCGTATTCTGCAGGTGCCGGTCGGCGAGCAAATGCTCGGTCGTGTGGTCAACTCGCTCGGTGAAGCGATCGACGGCAAGGGCCCGATTGAAGCCAGCGAATTTGAGCCGATCGAAAAGGTGGCACCCGGCGTTATTGCACGTCAGTCGGTATCACAACCGGTACAGACCGGACTCAAGTCGATCGACTCGATGGTGCCGATCGGACGCGGTCAGCGCGAATTGATTATCGGCGACCGCCAGACCGGAAAGTCGGCCGTTGCGATCGATGCCATCATCAACCAGAAGGGTACCGGCGTTAAATGTGTTTATGTCGGTATCGGACAGAAAGCATCGACCATCGCCAATGTGGTGCGCAAGCTCGAAGAGTTTGGCGCCATGGAACACACTATCGTGGTCGCCGCTAACGCGTCGGATTCGGCTGCACTGCAGTACATTGCGCCTTATTCGGGTTGCACCATGGGTGAATATTTCCGCGACCGGGGCGAAGATGCGCTGATCGTTTATGACGATTTGACCAAGCAAGCCTGGGCCTATCGCCAGGTATCCCTGTTGCTGCGTCGTCCACCGGGACGGGAAGCTTACCCGGGTGACGTTTTCTATCTTCACTCACGCCTGCTGGAACGCGCCGCGCGGATCAACGCCGACTATGTCGAGAAGATTTCCGGCGGCAAGGTAAAAGGCCAGACCGGTTCTCTGACCGCGTTGCCGATCATCGAAACCCAGGGCGGTGACGTCTCGGCTTTCGTACCGACCAATGTAATCTCGATCACCGATGGTCAGATCTTCCTCGAGTCGGATCTGTTCAACGCCGGTATTCGACCCGCGATCAACGCTGGTTTGTCGGTCTCCCGGGTTGGTGGTGCCGCGCAGACGCCGATTATCAAGAAACTCGGCGGCGGTGTTCGTCTGGCGCTCGCACAGTATCGTGAACTGGCGGCCTTCTCGCAGTTTGCTTCTGATCTCGATGATGCCACACGCAAGCAGCTCGAACGCGGACAACGCGTCACCGAACTGATGAAGCAGCGCCAGTATTCGCCGATGAGCGTTGCTGAAATGGCCGTTTCCCTGTATGCCGCGAACGAAGGTTATCTCGATGATGTCGATTTCAACAAAGTCGTCGATTTCGAAGATGCGATGCTCGCACACATTCGATCCAACAATGGCGCCTTGCTCGACAAGATCAATGAATCCGGGGATTACAACGACGACATAGCGGCTGAAATCGCGAAATCGATCGAAGACTTCAAGGCAAACGGCGTTTACTA
>JAAESG010000651.1 GCA_024229615.1 Gammaproteobacteria bacterium
GCTGTTTCTGACCCGGAAAAAAAGCCGGAAAGAACCAGTAATATCAATAAAATAATGAGATCGTCCATAGTTGTGACTAATTGAGCTTTGGGTATCGGGAACGCTTATCGCCACGACAAACGGAAAAAGTGCTAAATGTCGATTACAGCATCATTTTAGGAATGGCGTCTATAATCACTTATTCGTAGGCGGGGCTAGACGCGTATATTATCCGAATCATTATCTGGTCAGAAACGAGGGCTTACTGCCCAATTAGCTGGTCGAAATTTGTACAGTTCGTCTTAAGTTGACAGTACCCCGCCAGTTCAAGAGATCTAATGTGCTGCTGCACGTTTGATCTAAACCGGCATCCACGCCCCCCAGGGTGCAGGATTCTATACTCACAGGTATCGTAGGTATACATACCCGGTGGCGATGACGATACTCATCAGCATCAACGGGAACGCCATGGCCATGAATGGCAGAAACTTGATCCGGTGACCGGCGCGTTCTGCGAATCCAGCGACGATCAGGTTGGCACTCGCGCCGATCAACGAGCCGTTGCCGCCCAGACAGGCCCCAAGCGCCAATGACCACCACAGTGGCATCAGGTTCTCGGCGCCACCGAATGTAGGGGCCATGGATTCAATCATGGGGATCATGGTGGCTACAAAAGGGATGTTGTCCACAATGGCGGAGGCGATGGCGGATACCCAGATTATGGCGATTGCGGTAACAGTCATGTCGCCGCCGGTCAATCCGAGGACCCAGTTGGCCAGCATTTCCAATAGACCTGTGTGTTCGATTCCACTCACCACGATGAATAGACCTACGAAGAAAAAGATGGTCACCCATTCCACCTCACCGAAGGAGTGATGCACGTCCTCGGATTGCTCTTCCGCCTCTCTGCCGATATTGTTTAAAAGCAGCAACAGCCCGGCACCGAACATGGCGATGGTAGCCGGCTCCAAGCGCAGGGGATGAGCGAGCACAAAGCCGGTGACCACCAGGGCGAGGACTGAAAGCGATTTCTTCAACAATGCCACATCGGTGATCGCGTCCCGTTCTCGGAACTGCATGATTCGCCGGCGTGCATCGTCGGTTGTGTGTAGTCCCTTCCCCCATAAAAAGTAGATGACGATCAGGGTGGCCCCCATAATCACCGGGGTTATGGGCGCCAGATTCAGGAGAAAATCGTTAAAGGTCAGGTGAACCGCCGAGCCGATCA
>JAAESG010000652.1 GCA_024229615.1 Gammaproteobacteria bacterium
AGTCGGTGGCATTGTCTACGACGTGAGTTTCTGCAGCCAAACATCGGCAGCACACTACGGTGACCCGCCGATTTTCGATTTCGGAACCTCAGCCGAAGCGAAAACCGCTGTCGAAGCTGTGAATGCCATACTCAATGCCGAGGGCGGAGTTAAAACGGTTGGTAATCCTGGCTGCCCCGGCAACCCGCCTCTTGGGCCCATTTTTCGCGTGGGATTCGATGCTGTAGAACTGAATATTCCCATTCCATTTTTTGGTGAAATTACTATCAGGTTGACCAAGGTCTGGGAAAGTGTCACCGGCGATAACCCTCCTGAGCAGGGTGTGTGGGTGATACCCGAAGACTGGGACGTGTTTCCTTTCCTTGACGACGGTATTTTCGCCAACTTCACCGCCGTGGACTCAACAAGTTCGGGTAATATGCCGCCGTCGGCCGATGCCGGCGCTCCGATCTTGGGTGAGGTCGGTGTTGAGGTCGGCTTCGACGGCAGCGGTTCCGGCGACACGGACGGCACCATCGTAGCCTACAATTGGATTTTTGGTGACGGCAACACCGGTACGGGGCCAACAGTGAGTCACACTTATGTGGTGGCCGACATCTACAACGTAATTCTAGAGGTGACGGATGACAGCGGTAAGACCGCCTCGGATAGTACCGTTGCGATTATCGGATTACTCGGCCAAGGCAATCTGCCACCAGAGGCCGATGCCGGTGCGTCCGCCTCGGGCGTGGTCGGTGCGGAGGTCAGCTTCGACGGCGCAGGTTCCAACGACCCGGACGGCACCATCGTGGCTTACATATGGGATTTCGGTGACGGCAATAGCGGCACCGGGCCAACAGCGAGCCATACCTACAGTACGGCCGGCAAGTACAATGTCACCCTCATGGTAATCGATGACGCCGGTACGACCGACTCGGATGGCACATCGGCTGAAATCCAGGCACAGGAAGAGTAAAATAATTAGAATCGAAATAATAACCAGAAAAATGTAGAAAGGAGCGAGACGATGAAAACTCAAAAGTTAATTCAAATTGTTACGATAGTTTGCCTGTTGCTGGTTGC
>JAAESG010000653.1 GCA_024229615.1 Gammaproteobacteria bacterium
ACTTTACTAGAGTTAGTATAAGGCCGGCTGAACGCTTATACTTTTGTTAGCAGACCTGCAGTTTACCGGCTCGCTATTGATGCATCTTCCGTGTTCCAAAATTCCCGCGACAGGCACTTATCAATGATTCAAAATCTCAAATCCTGGATTCCGATAACATTGTTCCAGATTGTCTTTGGCCTAGCAATTTTCACCATGACGCGTCACTACTATTTGCAGAATTCAGATAAACTCGTCGACAAAACAACCGAAATAAACCAGCCCGCGTTCGTGTGGCCAGACGGCATCACGGACACAAGCCCGGCACAGTTGAATTCATCGACATTTAGTCAGTCGACTATCGAGAATCCGGCTGAAGTGTCACGTCAGGCCAATGAATACTTCACCCAAAAGCAGTATGACAAAGCTGCAGATTCATATGAACGACTTTTGGCACTAGGCCCAAACAACGTGGAAACCTATAACAATCTGGGTATCACTCTGCACTATCTCGGTAGATCGTCGGAAGCGCTTCACAGGCTAAATGAGGGTGTGGCCATCGATTCGACGCATCAAAGAATCTGGCTGACACTAGGGTTCGTTTATAGTCAGGTCGGAAATATCGAGGATGCACGCATCGCGCTTACAACTGCCGCACAGATGGATGTCGATAACCAGATTGGTAAATCAGCCAAAAAAATGCTTGAAAATCTTCCATAGCATGATTCTGCAGCTCTTTGAAACCATTTGTCTGGATCTCGCTACATGTCGAAGCCAACATTTCGTGTTTCGCATCTTTAAGTAACCCCACGGCATCAAGCAAGAGAGTTCACCAAACAACACCTACTTGCAGACGAGTCACTATTCAGGGCGATCAACAGACAAATTCTGAAGCTTGTTTCCAAGAACAAATTCCTCGGATCCTGCATTTTACCGGTTTTCAGGAGCTGCTCTCTATGAAGGTAAGGCATTGGCGCAGCTAAATCCGCGATGAAAACGGACCACTTCTTTAAATATTGATGAACTCATGGACTAGAATCTGGTCAATGTCAGTATGAAATTCACCGCCTGGAATGATCCCAAAGCCTGTAATTGACATAAATAGTAAGGATTTCCCGTTAATATCCATAGGTTTAGCAAGCATATTAATATTTGCTAATAAACGTGAACTGTTTGCAATACTTATGCTCTAATATCGAGCACTCGGATAGCGGGAGTGCGAGATAAAACCAAAATCGAGGTCATTTATGAGCACAGAACTGATCAATACAAGTAATACCATGCCCGTGTTAATGGGTAGCTCCAACCTGGACACCTATATTCAGGCCGCCAGAAGCGTGCCTATATTAAGCGCAGAAGAAGAGTATGCATTGGCACAGGATCTACAGGAAACCGGCAATATTGCATCGGCCCAGAAACTGGTTCTCCCACATCTGCGTTTTGTCATCAAGGTCGCGAATAATTACGCGGGCTATGGCCTGGCGCTGCCGGATCTGATACAGGAAGGCAGCATTGGTTTGATGAAGGCGGTAAAACGATTCCGCCCCGAGGTCGGCGTACGCCTGGTTTCGTTCGCGGTGCATTGGATTAAAGCCGAAATTCACGAATACATTTTGAAGAACTGGCGCATCGTCAAAGTCGCTACCACCAAGGCGCAGCGCAAATTGTTCTTCAAATTACGTAGTCAGAAAACCCGTCTGGGCTGGTTCAAGTCGGAAGAGATCGATCACGTCGCTGAAACCCTGGGGGTTACCCGGCAGAACGTCATCGAAATGGAAAACCGCCTTAATAATTACGATATCGCTTTCGACCCGTCGACCGATGAAGATGACGACAGCGCTTATATCGCTCCGGCCAACATGCTGGCGTCGAACACCCCGTCTCCCGAGTTATTGCTCGAGGCACAAGACAGTCAGCAACAAAACAACGAAATGCTTAACCAGGCAATGGCCAGGCTCGACGACCGCAGCAAGGCCATCGTGACACGTCGCTGGCTGACCGAGCCCAAGGCTACCCTGCATGAGCTTGCCGATGAATACGGTGTATCGGCGGAGCGTATACGCCAAATCGAAAGCAATGCGTTCAAATCGATAAAGTCCAGGTTCGTCGCCTAAAGCCTGAACTTCCAGCAAATCCCAGGCCCGGCCCCGCCGGGCTTTTTTGTGCCTGCCCGGTGGTAAAAAAATACTATACTGAATTCTAAATATCCAAGAGTTCACAAAATATGTCGGAAATCAATTCTCCCGAAGACGAGAATGATGAAAAGACTTTGCTTGAGGGAAAACTGAAAGCACTGGAAGCAGACCTGCGGCAGAAAAAGGAGATTATCCTCGCACAGCACACCAAGCTTGAGGCTTTCTTCGAGTCATCCATCGATGCCCTGGTGCAAATGGACTTCGATGGCCACATCACCGGCTGGAACCACCAGGCAGAAAAAATATTCGGCTGGAGTGCCGAGGAGATACTCGATCAAACCATCGAGCAAACCATCATCCCGGAGCGCTATCGAGATGCACACACGAATGGAATGAAGCGTTTTCTGGAATCCGGTGAAGTTGTGGTGATGAACACTTTGATAGAAATTCATGCACTGCATCGCGACGGCCACGAATTTCCGGTCGAGTTATCTATCTCGGTGATAGATTCGACCGACCTGCAGGAATTCAGCGCTTATATTCGAGATATCTCTGAGCGCAAACACGCCGAGACCGTTATCTGGAACCAGGCGAATTTTGATTCCCTGACCAATCTGCCGAACCGAAACCTGTTTTTGCAAAAGCTCGAACATGAAATCCGCTCCTGTGATCGCAGCAACCTGTCGCTGGCATTACTCTACATCGACCTCGATCGTTTCAAGGATGTTAACGATACGCTTGGCCACGACATAGGCGATTTGCTGCTGATAGAAATCTCCAGCCGCCTCAAAAATACGGTACGTGAAATTGACACGGTATCGAGGCTCAGCGGCGACGAATTTACGATCATACTGGGGCAGATCGATGACCCACTATCGGTACAGCCCATCTGCCAGCAATTGCTGGACGAACTTTCAAGACCCTACCTGCTCAATAATGAAAAAGTTTTTCTGACCGCCAGCATCGGCGTCACTTTCTATCCACAGGATTCGAAGGATATAGAAGCTCTGCAAAGAAATGCCGATCAGGCGATGTACGCAGCCAAAGGGAACGGACGTAACCGCCTGCATTTTTTCACGCCTGAATTACAGGACCGTGCAATCAGAAAACGCAAAATGATCAAGGATTTGCGGGATGCCATCGAACAACAGCAGTTCGAGATTTACTACCAGCCGATCGTCGATCTGCAAAGTAATTTGCTGACCAAGGCTGAAGCCCTGCTGCGCTGGCACCATCCTGAATCCGGCATGGTAAGTCCGGCAGTGTTCATACCGATAGCCGAAGAAACCGGGTTGATCGCCGAGATCGGCAACTGGGTTTTTTACACCGCGACGGAACAGGCCAGCCGCTGGCGCGAGCAATTTAACAGAGACTTCCAGATCAGCATCAATACATCACCACTTCAATGGATAGATGAAGCAGCGGCGATGAACGACTGGTTTACCCACCTGCGCCAGGCAGGTGCCAGCGGTCAGTCGATTACAGTGGAGATTACCGAGGGCCTGTTGATGGACGCCAATGACAAAACTACCAACCGACTGCTCGATTTCCGTGATGCCGAGGTCCAGGTTTCAATCGATGACTTCGGCACAGGTTACTCGTCGCTGTCGTGCCTCAAACAGTTCGACATCGATTATCTCAAAATCGATCAAACCTTCGTGCGCAACCTCGATCATGATCAGGACGATCTGGCGTTATGCGAAGCGATTATCGTGATGGCGCATAAACTGGGCATAAAGGTCATCGCCGAGGGCGTTGAAACCAGCACCCAAAACCAGCTACTGAAAGATTTTGGCTGCGACTTCGGGCAGGGATATCTCTACTCCAGACCAGTCGCGGTCAGTGATTTCGAAACACTGCTAATGGATGAGCCTGTCAAAAAAATCGTCGAGGCAAAAAAAAGCACGGCCTAGGCCGTGCTTTCGATTAACGCCTGTGTTTACTGTTACAACCAGTAAACAAAAATAAACTGGCAAAGCCAACAACTGTCAGGGATAGCCCGATAGAACCTATGATTGGCCAATGGGTGCCATGTGGTACGTAATAATCTTCGTTGCTTGTACTACTTCATGGATCGTCTCTCTTTATCCAGAATGCGTTAAGGTAAATACCGCAGCAATATCAACGTCGTTAAGCTGGCCCTTGAAGGCAGACAACGCGGTGCCGGCTTTACCGTTCACGACGATATTGATATTACCGGCCGCATCCCCAATGACAATCGGGTTGCCGGTCATTGCCGGAAAAGTACCCGGGATACCGGCACCGGTCGGGCCGTGACAGGCTGAACAATTCGCCTGGTAAACAGTTTCACCGCGCGCCAGTAGATCCTGCATCGACCATTCCTGCTCGGCGGACGCAGTCGCCGCCTCTGCTTCTGATTTCTTGCTTGCCAGCCATTGGCGGTACTCGGACTCGGTGACCGCTTCTACCACAATCGGCATGAATCCGTGATCCTTGCCACAGAGTTCCGCACATTGCCCTCGGTAAGTACCCGGTTCTTCGAAGACCGCCCATGAATCACTGATGAAACCGGGAACCGAATCCCGTTTGACCGCAAGCTCCGGCACCCACCAGGAATGAATCACATCATCGGAGTGAAACAGGAAACGTACTTTCTTGTTGATTGGCAGCACAACCGGCTCATCGACTTCAAGCAGGTAGTTTTCATTGTCGGTCGGATCACTGATAACATCGCGGCTGGACTGTACCAGGTTGCTGATAAAGCTGACGTCTTCGTCGATATAGGTATATCTCCACTTCCACTGGATACCGGTCACATGCAGGGTAATGTCAGCATCGGTCTTCGCATCCTCAAGGTCGAGCAATGTGCCGGTCGCCGAAATCGCGATGCCGATTAAAATCAGCAGAGGCACGACGGTCCAGACGACCTCGACGGTGGTACTCTCGTGAAAACTGGCAGCCTGGGCGCCCTTCGACTTGCGGTGATGAATAACTGACCAGGTCATCGCAGCAAAAACGACGATCCCGATCACTACGCAAATACCCATGATAATCATATGCAGACTGTACAGTTCGCGACTAATGGGAGTAACGCCCTCAGTCATGTTCAACCCGTACTCGGCCTGCGCGACAGACATCGATAGTATCGATGTTAGACCCACGGCAAAAACAAAAAAGCGGCTGGGCAGCTTGCTAAATATCATTCTCGACTCCCTGGAACCCACGTCCGCTATTTTTTTAAAAGCGGTACGTACACCGGTATATACACATGAAAATGCCACCTGAAGAAATTCAGGCGGCGCTTAAGATCAAATATGAATTATACAATCTTTCAATTGAAAGACCAGTTCGCCCATTTCCGAATTGGCAAGAAAACTACCCACTTCCACGAATTCCCCATTCATCCTGATAGTGAGCATTCGCCTCGAATTATGAACCACATACGACTCTTCCAGAATCTGTATCCAGGGAGTCTGGAATTCCCATCGCTGGTCGATTCGCTGCGCGCCTTTTTCGATCCTGGTGTGTACAGGATCCAGCGTAATCACCCCCTGCGGTAAACTTTACGAGAGGCTAAATAGAGACCGAGCCCCAGCACCAACATTTCGAGTCCTGAAAATGGCAACACCAGCCACAATCCCTGCAAGCTGAAGAACAAGCCGACAGCCAGCACCATTGCGCAGGTAACTAAGGAATCTCTGCAAAATGCAGAGCTTCCCTAAATAAAACAACAATAATTCAGCCAGCTGATCGAGTAGTTGGGGGAGAGCACAAAACGATAACGTTCACCGGGGTCGACTTTATTGATGCTGACCATCAAATACGAACCATCTATTAGCAAATAGGTATTTCATCACTTTAGCCGAGCTGCGACGGTAGCCAATTTTACGCTAGCCCGGGATTTCAGTCTCAGCTCAGGATTCCAGTCTTGAATGATTCAAACGACAGCATTTCGGACAAGGATACTCGGAAAGCCTCTTCACTGACTTTCTGGCAACTCTTGAAAATCACCTTTTCCGCCTTTCTCGGTGTACAAAGTGAAACCAATCGCGAAGGTGATTTTACGCAGGGTATAATGTCCCATTTCATCTGGATGGGATTGCTTTTCGGGTTGGTATTTGCGCTCTCGATTATCGGAGTGGTTCAACTGGTACTGCACTTCGCAGCCTAGAGAAACCAGCTAGAGAAACCAGCCGCGGATAAAAATTCTGGCGTAATGATCCGCCAGTAAAAAGGCAAACAGCAAACTCAGATAAAAGATCGAGTAACCAAAGGTTTTCATCGCGATCGCATTGGGCTGTTGATCGCGGTAAAGCCGGATCGCGTAGTACAAAAACCCGATTCCAAGCGCTATTGCACCGGCCAGGTATATCAATCCACTCATCTGCACAATAAACGGCATCATCGTTACCACGAACAACAGGATGGTGTAGAGCAGAATTTGAATCTTGGTGAAATCAACTCCGTGAGTCACCGGCAACATCGGAATATCGGCCTTGGCGTATTCCTCGCGCCGCCGAATGGCCAGGGCCCAGAAGTGGGGTGGAGTCCAGACAAAAATAATCAGGAACAGTAACAACGCCTCGGTGTCGACGGAGCCGGTGACCGCAGTCCAGCCGAGCAACGGCGGTGCTGCACCAGCAGCACCTCCAAGCACAATATTCTGCGGCGTCGCCCGCTTCAGGTACATGGTGTAGACCAGCGCATAACCAACCAACGAGATTAGTGTCAGCACTGCGGTCAAAAAGTTGACGAAGACAACCAGCAGGGCAATACCGAGGACGCCGATAGAAAGCGCAAATATCAGTGCCGATTTCTGATCGAGCTCACCGCTGACCAGGGGCCGGTTTCGAGTACGTTCCATAATTCGGTCGATATGCTCATCGACCACGTGATTGATCGCCGCGCCGGAAGCCGCGGCCAGACCGATTCCGAGCAAGCCAAAAACGAAAATATCGAGTGATACAGCACCCTCCGCGGCAAGCAACATGCCGACCATCGCGGTGAATACGATCAGGTATACAACCTTGGGTTTGGTCAGGCTGTAGAATTGCGACCAGGAAGCGAGTGTTAGAGCAGTCATTTGTATTATGAATCTTCGATGCTTCGCAAAAGGCGGCCTTTATACAGGCATCCCCTTCGCGATTCAATCGCGTAATAGTAACAGACTCAACCGATCTGCGATAA
>JAAESG010000654.1 GCA_024229615.1 Gammaproteobacteria bacterium
ATCAAGAACCAAGATGGCGTTCGTCTCTGAATCTACCGATCAGAGACAATCTGACAAAACCATTTCAGGTCTCACGAATGGCCGCTTCGGGTAAAAGCGGACAATCAACTTCGATCAAATCTGACACTGCCTGTAAGATTAGATACCAGCTATTACATCTTATCCCGGGTTCGTCGCCGACTAACCTGTCAGCTCATCTTTGCCGGCGCGATTCAAAGCGCCCTGCTTGCTCTTCACACGGGTTGACTTACGCTCTCTTCTGCTGTCCATCGCATACCTCGCGACTATTAATCCAGATCACACGGGCGACCCACTAAATCGAGGCAAGTCCGATGCCTGGAATTCTGAAATGCCAATTCAGGATGAATTGTTCAGAGCTTCCTTAACTCAAGGCGCGAGACCGACTGGCGCAATATGCAGGCTAGTTCTTGCCTTTGCCGGGTTTGTAGACGCGTAATTTGTCCGTGCTCTTTGGGCGAACGCTTAACCGAGCCTCGTTAATCTCGCGGATGGCCATTAATATTTTCGGATATTTCCATAGAATGCGCGTCATTGTATCGGGCGAAACCCTGATCAGAGTGCAAGGCGTTTCAGCCTTTACGGTCGCACTCCTGATATGCCTGTGATGTTTTTGTTTTGCGAGCAGAGCCGATTCCCCCATAAAGTCGCCTTTCAGGAGTTCCGCCATGAATTGCTCGCGACTGAATGCATCCTTGATCCAGACCGTGGCCTTACCATCGACCAGCAAATAAAAATCCTCGCCTGTTTCAAAACGGCCCATAATCGTATCGCCGGCCAGAAAGGTGACGATCGTTGCGTTCGCCTCGAGGAAGTCATAATCCTTGTCGGTTAATTCGTTGAACATCTCGATATCTTCCAGATACTCGGATATGGTGCCAACCGTCTTGGAGAAGATCAGCGGCGATTCGTCGACTTCCCGCATAACCGCCTCGACCCTGGACTTGATCAGGTTGAAACCCTTGGCACTGAGGTCACCATGCGCAAATTGCGTCTTTATCCGGTTCCAGCCACTATTGATCATCGACCGAGTAGTCAATCTTTCGAGATATTGCAGATAGAATGTCGGGTAGTACTTACGGATTTGTTTGAGCTGCTTGCGATAATATTTTTTGCGCTCCTCGTGGACGGATATAATCTTGTCGCGGGCCTCCTCAAGCAAATCCTCCTGCCGGTTCAACATCGATATAACGTCATCGCTGACCAGGATATGAGCGAGATCGCGCTGCAAGCGGTGCACGGTCCTCTGTTCCTGGTATCTGGAAAGCCATCCCGCCAGCCAGTTTTTCTCGCGGATTTTACCCAGCAACAATATCTCCAGTCGCTGAAACAGCGTGAGTTCCTCCGACAGGTCTTGCTGAGCAACCCTGCCCTCACCGAGACGCAGCGATTCCTGCACCGCGTGTAGGCTATTGTTCATATCGAGGTAGATATACTGGCTGATAACGCCGGTCTCGTAGAGGGATTTCATCGATTCGCGCTCCACCCGGTAGGCCCTGAACTCGGCGAAATATTCATCATCCTCGTGCGCTTGCATATCGCTTTCATCGACTCCGCTGGAGTAAGTCTGGCGAATCTGCTCTTGTAGGGGAGCGACCGTACCGCGAGGAATGATCTTACTCGAGGCCAGGCCCGACAAGTATTTCTGCGAGGTTTCCTCGGCAAAATGCAACGAGTTTCGATACTCGAGTTCCTCGCCTCGGGAAAACTCGCTCAAGCCGAGGAAATGCATCAGCGGACGAATCGTGGGTGCACTGATCAACAGCGTAAACAGGACGATCCCGAGCGTAACTTCGAACAGGAACTGGCGTTCAGGCAGATCGGCAGGAATTGAAAGTACCACCGCGATAGCCAGCCCTCCCTTGAGGCCGCCCCACCACATGATGTGGCGTTCGCCCAGGCTGATGTGTGGCAGCTTGAACCATTTAACCGCCAGCGGAACCAGACTGTAAATAGACAGTGCACGTGCACTGAGCACCAGGGCGATCGCGATGAAAATGGGGCCCAGCTGGTTGAAAAGTGATCCGGTGCTGACCGACAGGCCGACCAGTAAAAACAACAGCGAATTACAACACAGGGCAATAACCTCCCAGACTTCACTGATGGAATGGGTGGTATCCTGGCGAAACCGCGTGACGCCGAAGCGCCGCAGTGCCACCGCCGATCCAACCACGGCCATGACACCGGAAACATGGAAACTGTGTTCCGCGATAACGAAACTGGCATAGGCGATTATTATCGAGGAAGTCAGAATCACGCTGATGCCGCTGCCCATTCGATACAATAGTTCACAGACTACGAAACCCAGTAACACACCGAATAACGCCCCGCCGATAAAGACCCTGAGAAAATCCAGGAATACGTTATCGATATCGGACCAGCCGATACCGCCACCTTCTACAGCTATGCCAAGCAGAATCGTAAAGGCCACGATAGCGGTCGCGTCGTTGAGCAAAGATTCGCCCTCGACCAGCACATTCAACCGATTCGGCGCACCCAGCTCCTTGAACAGCGCAACCACCGCAACCGGATCGGTGGCGGAAATCAGCGCGCCGAATACCAGCGCCACAATCAATTTGACATCCAGAGCCCACCAGATTCCCAGGCCGACCACGAAAGTAGACATCAACATGGCGGGTATCGCGAGAATCAGTATGGGCGGCAAATCCTTGATCATCTGCCGTGCGTCGAGCGCAAACCCCGATTCGAAAATGAGCGCGGGCAAAAACACGAACAACATGATTTCAGGGCTCAGGTTAAAGCCCTGCAACGGTTCCATGAAGTGCAGCTGGTGGGACATCTGGCCCAGCAACATTCCGACGAGGACAAGAATGACCGTGAACGGGACCGGCAGGTTACGGCAGGTACCCGTAATTAGCATGGCTATACCCAGCAGTACTACCAGGACATAAACGATCTCTGAAGCCGGCATCAGGATTGCCTCAGGCAAGGGGGCTACTCATGCGAGTCGCGATCCATGGTATGGATGCACCCCTAAAACAATGATTTTCAACCCATTAGCCTAGTCATTGCAAGAACTGAATGTCGACCTGGGTCAGGAGAGAAACCAGAAGTAGGCTAATTATCTCCATTTCGGTGTCGATTATGAGATATTTTCAAACCCGGGAATTACAAAATCAAGTGCCATATTTAAGACCCGACAGACCCTCATATATCGGAACATCAAGACAAAAACTCTTCTTCCCAGGCCTTGTAGCTGGCGTCACGGGTGACTTGCTTCATCAGTTCCGAGCTGGCGATATCTTGCAGTTGTGACGGTGGTGTACCGTCGCGCAGCGCCTTTAGCGTATCGTGCATCGCACGCACCGCTGCCATGAAAGGTTGATGACCCTGCAGACAAACCCTGACTCCGCATTCACTGAGAAAATCGATATCCTGTAGTTCGGTACCGACACCGCCGAGCATGATTGGCGCGTCGATTTCCGTCGCAATGACTTCCAGCTCCGCTCGGGTTTTAACACCGACAAACATGATGCCGTCGACACCGGCATCGAGATAGGCCTGTGCTCGTCGAATGCCGTCTTCGACTCCATTTGAGCCGACCGCAGCAGTGCGTCCAAGAATAATCAAATCGGGGTCCTGACGACCGGCCAGTGCCGCTTTCATCTTGCCGACCCCTTCAGCCACCTCTAGAAACCCGGTTGCGGGATTACCGAAACGCTTTGGTAACAGCGTGTCCTCGATGGTCAGACAGGCGACGCCTGCAGTTTCAAGTTCTTCGATGGTACGTTTGACGTTCATCGCATTACCGTAACCGTGATCGGCATCGACGATCAGGGGCAACTCGCCGGCGCGGCAAATGCGTTGTGCCTGGTCGGCAAACTCGGTCAGAGTCAGGACAATGATATCGGGGGCGCCCAGCACCGTAAGTGACGCGATCGAACCGGCAAACATGCCGGCCTCGAAACCGAGATCCTCGGCGACACGCGCCGAAATGGGATCATAGACCGATCCCGGATGAAAACAGCGATCGCCGTGGAAAATGTCGCGCAGCTTTTTGCGTCGGGGTTTGCAATTCATGCTTCAACTTCCGCTCGGTATAGATAAAGGTATGTGGTGGAACATACTATCACCACTCGATACCCGGCGGAAATTGAGGGCGTCAGGCCTCTTTGGCGAGCTCGATCGGCTGATTATTATCCAGCTTTTTTCGTACACTAGTACATCCGCATCACGCAACAGATCGTCCACCAGGGAGTCATCCCTGTTTACATTATTGTGTCATTCCCGAGAAAGCGACCCCCCGGCGCACGCCGGGTTGACGTTAAAAGTGGGCGGGAATGGCGAATAAGAATCGCAGGGATAGCGAGAACAAAAATCAACGTAGTCGCCGCGGGATGTAACGACAAAACCAGGCCGCCACGATCATCCAGCCCGCGGCGGTCGAGAAAACGACCGGCAGCGCGAAAAAACTCAGCAATACGGCGTACAGCCCCGGGGTCAGTAGCTGCCCGGCATCGCGGTAAGTTACGAATACTGCCGTCATTTCCGAGCGGTCACCTGTCCTGACCGCCCTGAAGAAAAGCACGTTACCGACACCGTCGAGCATGGTTGCGCCAAGTGCACAAAAAATCAGTACCACCGACGCAATGTACGGCTTGTCGACGACCAGGTAGACGACAAAGGTAAGTAAGCTGCAGAAACTGAAACCCCAGAACAGGAGTTGCCGAACCCCGTAACGTCGCGCTACCCAGCCCCAAAAAGGCACGGACAGCGTCCATGCGGTGCCGATCGACACGATCGCGGCACCGGTCAATTCACCGAGGTCGGACTGCGCCGCATAAATCGGGGCATAAATAATAAACATCGTCCACCAGCTCGACCTTGCGAGAACCAGCCCATAGGCCAGGCGCAATCGAGGCTGTTTCAGATAATGCGATAGATATTTCAGTGGATTAACGCTGTCGGATTTCGACGCGGGAACGATTGTCTGCTGCAATTTAAGCAAGCGAAACACGAACACCGAGGCAACCATGAAAACAATGCAAACGATAAACGGCAGCTCGTGTAGGATCCGGGCTTCGAAGTAAACCCCGAGGAACGGACCAATCGTAAGCGCGAGCACCAGGGCAAATATTCGCAGTGGCTCGAAACTTGTCATGTCTGAGCGCGCGATCCTGCTCATGACGTAAAGTGACAAAGCGACTTCGGCTGCGGCAATCGAAAACACATGAAAGAATAGTCCGGCCGAGAAAATCCAGACCTGCTCAATCGACATCATAATCGCCGAAACCACCATCGTGACACAGGACAAAAGGTAGGCCGGGTATAAACCGATACTCTTTATGATTTGTGGCAGTACCAATGCGGCCAATATGCCGCCGATGCTAACCGCAAATAGCAGCGCGCTGGTATCTTGGGCGTTGCCCATCAATGCATAGGCTTGTAATGGAATGACCGTCAGCAACATGCCGCGTGGCAGGTTCTGCAGAAAAAAGAAAGCGGCGAAACTGTTTTGCGGGCCGAGCTTCAACGACTGGCCCGCGAGATCACTAGCGCATACCCAACCGGACCGCCTGCTCGGGCGCGGGATGCGAACTATCGAGCTCGTCCAGATCCTGCTCACTGAGATTGATCTCGAGCGCCGCCAGGTTCTCCCGAATGCGCTCTGGTCGTGCTGATTTGGGGATCACCACGGTATTCGGTTGATGCAGCAACCAGGCGAGCGCGATCTGCGCCGCGCTCGCCTCATGCCGTGCGGCAACATTATTGATCGCAACTGAACGTAACAGCTCGCTGGCCTGATCCAGCGGCGAATAGGCCATCAGCGGCACAGCGCGTTGCTGGCACCAGGCCGAAACCTCCCACTCCACTTCGCGATGAGCGAGGTTATAAAATATCTGGTTACATCCAAGCTGCGCCTGATCGGCGGCGGGTACGGCTTCGAGGTCACCGATATTAAAATTACTGACGCCAAAATTGCGAATCTTGCCCCCATCCCGAAGCTCATGAAGGCCCTCGAAGGTTCGCTCAAGCGGAGTGCTGCCGGGCCAATGCAACAGGTAGAGATCGATATAGTCGCAATTCATGCGTCGCAGACTACGCTCACACGCCTCGATCACACCATTGCGACTGGCGTTATGCGGGTAAAACTTGCTGACCAGGAAGAGCCCATCACGGCGGCCTTGAATGGCCTGCCCAATCACTTCCTCAGCACCACCTTCACCATACATTTCAGCGCTATCAAGCAGTGTGATTCCGAGATCGAGCGCAGCTCGAATCACCTCCGCATCGTGAGCAAATTGCTCCGGGTGTTCACCCATACGCCAGGTACCAAGTCCAAACACCGGCATCTGCTTACCTGACGGAAGATTTACGTTTCGCATGATATTAATGAGTGTAGATTATCTAAATTAAATTTCCCGCGCCAGCGGAACCCCGGCATAAGTACCGCCTGAAATTCAGGGGTTGATACTAGCGGCGACCCGACCAGTTTCATTCGTATGTCAACGAGTGAGGTCCCGTTATTTCCATTATCCATCCTGCAATTGTCGATAGTTGAATACTACAGCCTTGAAACCAGGTTTATCCAGTCAACTCCTCATTTCGCGACAGAAAAACATTTCCTGACAGCTAGCCTGCATATTGTATCAGTATCCCGGATGCTGACACCGGACAGATGCGGCTGAACGCCGGACTGGACCGAAATCCATAGCTCTGGCTATGGATTGAGGGAAGGCCAAGTTCAGGCGTATCTGGACAAGTCAGCGTTGGGATAGGGCTTGGGCCGGTTACAAACTGTATTTTTGGTAGCATCCGAAATATTGCCAGCTTACTTCAACAATTCAATAGGTTAAGTCAAGGCGCGAGACCGACTGGTGCAATATGCA
>JAAESG010000655.1 GCA_024229615.1 Gammaproteobacteria bacterium
CGATCGGGCGCTACATCCTGCAAGCGGTATAACCCAGGGTCAACTTTACGATCACAGGCCTTGAAAAATGGATCCAGTAGATAAGGCCCGTTCAGGTAATCGTCAACGAAAATAACGCGTTTTGCCGGTGAAAAGGTGCTGTACAGGCAAATCGGTTTCTCGTTCAAGTGATATGCAAATGCTACCGAATAGTCAAAATGGGTGATAGATTTGAGTGCGGAAACCAGGTTTTTGGGGAAATTATCGACGCAAATAGAATCGATGCATTCAGATAACAGCGTTATCCATTCGGCGTTTCCGAGATCAATCTTTTTTGCCCGCCGGGATTTCGTCGCCATTACATTTTGTTCTCTCGGATAGCCAAGACGCTCATTTTGATGTGATTACTCGGTTTAATGATATATACCCTAAAATACATAAATGGTATACATTTTGTTAATTTACATGGTAGACTAATTGGCCTGCAAAATTCAAGAACAAAATACAATGCAGGGTAAAAAGCACTTAACGGAGGATCGAGTTGCCCAATCAATCCACTAGTTCAAACGAGATTGATATTGAGTTTCGCGACGTTACCAAACGTTTCGAGGACGTTGTGGCTGTCGACAATATGTCACTTACCGTGAAACGCGGCGCCTTCTTCAGTTTTTTAGGCCCCTCCGGTTGCGGTAAGACAACCTCATTAAGATTGATTGCCGGGTTTGATCAACCCACGCAAGGCGACATTTTTATCGGCGGCAACTCGGTTGTCGGAATCCCTTCGCATAAACGACCGGTCAACATGGTCTTTCAGCAATATGCATTGTTCCCGCATATGGACGTCAGCGAAAACATCGGCTACGGATTGCGTCAACGCAATCCGCAACCGCCCAGACAGGAAATCATCAGGCGCGTCGATGAAACCCTGGAAATGGTGCGCTTGAGCGGTTACGGCAAACGCAGGGTCTGGGAGCTATCCGGCGGGCAACAACAGCGCGTGGCCCTGGCCCGTGCACTGATCAATCATCCGACCTGTTTGCTGCTCGACGAGCCTCTGGCGGCCCTGGATCGCAAGCTGCGCCGCGAAATGCAAATCGAGTTGCAGACCTTGCAACGCGAAGTGGGTATTACTTTTATCCTGGTCACTCACGACCAGGAGGAAGCGCTGTCGATGAGCGATCGCATCTGCATTATGCGCGAAGGACAAATCGTCCAGTCCGGCAGCCCGCGCCAATTGTACGATGAGCCCGTTAACCGCTATGTGGCCGATTTTGTCGGCAAAACCAATTTTTTTAATGGTGACGTGGTCGACGCGGGTGATAAAGGCATTGCGGTTAAGTCTGAATCTGGTCAGGTTTTCGTGGGCATGCAACCGAAAGCTGCACCTGGCCTGGTCAACGGCAGCAAGGCCTGCGTGGCGGTTCGTCCGGAAATGATCGCTATCTCGGCCACAGACGAGGCCAACAACTCTAACAACATCACTATAGACGGACAGGTGACGAACCGGATATTTCTGGGTGAGCACACCGAGTATCTGGTATCAACCGAAGGATGTGGTGACGTCATGGTGTTATCTCCGAAATCCGTCGAGAGCATGAGTAGAAGTTTTGAACCAGGAGACAAAGTCCGCATAAGCTGGGGATCCAACGCGGCTCTGGTCATTGGGGATACATAAAACTGTACTGAAAATCGATCAGCCACAGTGTTTACTAACAATCGCAACGATACAAACGAGGGCAAAGACAATGAGTAAAGGTAATGATGACAAGCCAATAACAGCGAAGAAGTTCATGAAGGAATTTCATCGCTATCAGAAAGGTTCGATAACCCGCAGGCATTTCCTGGGTGTAACCGGACTGGGTACAGCCATGGCAGTTATGGGTACGGCTGCTCCCTCGCTGTGGTCTGGCCAGGCCAATGCAGCGGGTGAACTGGGTGATCGGCTGGTATTTTCCACCTGGCCGAACTACCACGACCAGGCCAACCTCGATGAATTTACCGCAAAGACAGGGGTTAATATCCAGGTCAATGCATTTGGGTCAAACGAAGAAATGCTGGCCAAGTTGCAGGCAGGTGGCACCGGATGGGATGTTTTTGTGCCAACAAATTACACCATCTCGAACTACGTCGAGCTCGATCTGATCCAGGAACTGGATTTATCACGGATACCGTATTATGACGCAGCCGCCAATAACCCGAAATTTGCCGGGCCTGCCACTGTCAATGGCAAGGTATATTGCGTGCCGAAAAACTGGGGGACAACTGGATTTATCGTCAATACCAAAAAAATCAAGAGCCAGCCCAAGTCCTGGAAAGACTTCTTTGACGTGACCATGGGCAAAGGATCTGGACACACTATTTTGCATGACTACCAGTTGACCACTATCGGCGCCGCCTTGTGTGCCCTGGGTTATTCATTCAATTCGATTGACGCCAAGGAACTGGCCGAGGCCGAAGCACTGCTGATCAAGTCCAAGCCACATTTGTTTGCCATCACCTCTGATTATCAGCCGGGAATGCGCAGCGGCGATGGCTGGATGTCTATTTGCTGGAATGGTGACGGCACTCAGCTCAACAACGATCTGCCGGAAATGCATTACGTGATTGCTACCGATGGTGGCGAAATCTGGACCGATTTCTACGCGATACCGAAGGATGCACCACATCTGAACGCCGCCTATGCTTTCATTAATTTCATGCAAGATCCCAATATACAGGCCCGTGAAGCTGCGGTTCATGGTTATGCACCAACAGATTCGCGCGCAATAGCATTACAGCCCCCTTCGCTGGCCAGCGATCCAATTTTGCATCCAGCCGAAAATTTGATGAATGGACTGGAATTTGGTGCAGCACAGACGCTGACCGATCCGATTCGGGCAGAGGTAATGGCTCGCTTCAAGTCTGCCTGATGCCACAGTAATTCAAACTGATGGATGACGATGAGCAAAGATAACAAGGCGAATCGATGGCTAACGGCGGCTCTGCTGACCCCGACGTCGCTTTGGTTCCTGGTCATGTTGATCTTTCCACTCATCGTCATCCTGGTTTTCAGTTTTGGCGAACGCGCGGCGGTCGGAGGTTATGCCGGCGGATTCACACTCGAACAGTATGCCAATTTGCCTTCGCGTCTGAAGGCATTCCAGAACACCATGCTCATCGCACCGGCGGGGACTCTGCTAAGTCTGATCGTGGCTTACCCGCTTGCCTATTTCCTGGCGTTGAGAGTAGACCGCAAATATAAGCTCATACTGCTGGTATTGGTGATCGTACCGTTCTGGACCAGCCTGTTGGTTCGGACCTATGCCTGGATATTTATTCTGGGAGGCCGCGGCATTCCGACATTGCTGGAATTTATCGGCATAGAGGGCGTGCGCCTGATCAATACACCGGGGGCTGTATTGGTCGGTATTGTTTATGGTTACTTACCACTGATGGTGTTCCCCATCTTTGTATCCCTGGAAAAACTGGACAAGACCTTACTCGAGGCCTCCAGTGACCTCGGTGGGTCTCCTTTCAAAACTTTCATGCAAATCACCCTGCCACTGTCGAAGCCGGGCATTGCCACAGGTTGTATGCTGGTGTTTATCCTGTTGATGGGCGAGTTTCTAATCCCTGCATTCCTGGGTGGCGGCAAGGTATTCTTCATCGGTAATGCACTGGTGGATCTATTCCTGCAATCGCGTAACTGGCCATTCGGTGCGGCTGTTTCCGTTACCCTGGTCGTAATCATGTTGATAACTGTCAGCTTTTATATGCGTATGACTCTGCGCAATAAAACTGGCCGTGACGAGTCCCTGATGTAACAGGGCTATCGATCATGCGAATTTATGCCATTGTCGTCTTCCTGTTTCTCTACGTGCCTATCGGCATTATCGTACTATTCAGCTTCAATGCCGGGCGACATGCGAGCGAATTGCGCGGCTTGTCTGTTCAATGGTACGGGAAAGCACTGTCAAATCCATTTGTCGGAGACGCGTTTGTCACGAGTCTGATCGTCGCCCTGTCGGTCGCGGTATTGTCCAGCCTGATGGGAACAGCCGCGGCACTGGCGCTGCAGCGTTTGAAAGGAAAAATCCGGATTCTGTTTGATGGAATGATCTATGTATCCGTCATGATACCGGGTATTGTTATTGGCATTGCGACGCTGGTGGCGCTGGTTACGGTTTTTGATCTTCTGAATCCTCTACTGGCGTCGATCTGGCCAGAAGGTACGAAGCCACCTAAACTTCACATGGGCTATGCCTCGGTAATCGCTGCGCATACGCTGTTTACGATGTCGCTGGTGATCATACTGGTCCGCGCCCGTATCGCCGGAATGGACCGTGCCCTGATTGAAGCGTCGATGGACTTATATGCGACGCCCTGGCGTACCTTTTACCAGGTGACTCTACCCCAGATTTACCCAGCCATTCTGGCCGGCTTTTTGCTCAGTTTCACCTTCAGCTTCGACGACTTCATTATTTCTTTTTTTGTTGCCGGGGCCAATACCACGCTGCCAATATACATATTCTCTTCCATACGGCGAGGCATCACACCCGAGGTGAATGCCATTGGCACCATGGTTCTCGCCGCGTCTCTGCTTTTGCTAATGACGGCACAATTTCTGCTAAGGGAACGCAGCAGCCGTTAGCCCGCATTTCTCCCAATCTTTAGTAGCGAGACGGTGAAAGGTCATGGTCGGTCGATTGATGCCGCGAAAGAAATAGAGACCTGATTGAACGACCGGAATACGCTTCGGGTCGTTACGGACCACATCTCACTGCCTATCAACTTCCAGTATCGCGTGCAGCAACACATTACAACCCGCCTCGAGATCCTCGGGTTTCGCGTTTTCTATCTCGTTGTGCGAGATACCATTCTCACAGGGCACAAAAATCATACTCGTGGGTGCTACCGACGCAATATACAAAGAGTCATGACCGGCACCACTGACCATTTCCATGTTTGAATAGCCAAGCTTCGCGGTGGCACTGCGCACGGCATCGACACACGGTGGTGCAAATTGGGTAACCGGCATATGCCAGCATTCATTGACCTCATATTCTAGCGCATGCATTTCGCATTCGACTTCAACCAGGTCCCTGAATGCCCGATCCATCTTGTCGAGGATTTCAGCGTCCGGATGACGTAGATCGACATTCACCGTTAACCGCTCCGGTACCGTGTTACGCGAGCCGGGTTCAGCCTTGATATCGCCAAATGTCGCACGTCCCCAGGGGCCGTATTGATCGGCAATCTGATAACACCCGGCAATGATCGGCGCTGCTGCCATGAACGGGTCCTTCCTGACCTGCATCGGCGTGGGCCCCGCGTGACAGGCATCACCTTCGATAATCAGATCATACCATCGCAACCCCTGTATTCCGGTGAGCACTCCAATCTGTAGATCTTCCTTTTCGAGGATAGGCCCCTGTTCGATATGAACCTCGAAGGCCGCTTTTAAGGCCTTTGCACTGGCGGCAGTATCGCCTTTGTAGCCGATGCGATCCAGCTCTTCGCCAACCGATTTTCCAGCCTTGTCGGTAATCGCGTAAGCCTGCTCGAGGTCGAAGGTTCCGCTCCAGACACCCGAACCGAGCAGCGCGGGTGCGAAGCGGCTGCCTTCTTCGTTGGTCCACACGGCCACTTCGAGCGGGGATTCGGTGACGATCTGATGCTCCTCCAGCGTGCGTAAAACCTCGAGACCCGCTAGCACCCCGTAGACGCCGTCAAATTTACCGCCGGTCGGTTGTGTATCAAGGTGGCTCCCGGCGAGTATCGGTGCCAGCGAATTGTCTCGGCCTGCGCGGCGTGCAAACATATTGCCAATGGCGTCCACCGTTACACTACAACCGATTTGTTCGCACCATCCGACAAACAAATCCCTTCCCTGTTTATCCTCGTCGGTTAAGGTCTGGCGATTACAACCACCCTTTTGAGTAGCGCCTATTTGAGCCATATCCATCAGGCTTTGCCACAGGCGCTCACCGTTTATGCGCAGAGACGATAGTTTTTCCATGGTAGCGACAATAATATGGAAGGCTTAATCAGCATCTCGACGCAGCGGTTGACACATGCAGTGCACGCCACCGCCCGCCCAGGTAAACATGGTCATATCCGGGTCATAGACCTCGAGTCCGATGGCGCGCATTTTCTGGTTCAGATCGGTTGCCGCGAGGGTCGATAAAACCTTCTCATTCCCCAGCGCCACGACGTTGCAGCCGAGGGCCATGGTTTCTTCGAAAGTGGCCGGCACAATTTCGATATTTTTCTGTTTGAGCCAGTCGACGATATCGTCGTCGGTCGTTTCGAGGCAGACTGCGGCACAGTTTTCGGTCAGCATGCACACCATTAAGTCGATGTGGACGTAGAACGGATCGATCGGTGCGAATTTTATTTCCCAACCTTCGGCAATGAACCAGTCCGCTACCTGGCGCGCTGCGACCCCTTCGCTGCGATGATCGGTGTAACCGACCAGCGCCACACCCGGTTTGATGATATTGAAATCGCCACCTTCAAAATTGCCGAAAGAGACCATGTCGTAAATGGGTACATTGTTCTGCAGATAAAAACGTAACGCGGGTGCATATTCACCGCGCCGTCTTGGGTTGGCGAGCTGACAAATGACAGCGCCATAAGGGGTCATGAATGACGAGTCCCGTGCATAGACCTGCATCGGAGTGCCCTCGTCGGCGGGCATGAAGTGGCATTCGGTGCCGGCCTGTTGATATGCCTGAACCATTTCCGCATGCTGCCTTTCGGCGAGGCCCTGATCGTATTTTCGTCCGCGGCGCAGCGAGTCACGCACCAGCGAACTGTACTCCGCGTTTTCCAGACCGAGCCAACGAAAGCTGTCAACCGGACCGAGTAATACATCCCGCAAAGGCCCTGTTTCAGATTTTAAATACCAATCGGTCATTTCCTCTGTGCCACCCCCGATCTTGCGCTTTTGCAGCGGGTTTTGGGTGGTCTCGGTATCGATCATTTGTGCACTCATGGTGTCGTTCCTCCAGTTGGCCGTGCTTACCAGGCCCGTTCATTTGACAATTAAAAGAGTCGTCCGGATATTAAACCTAAGGAATCTCTGCATTTTGCAGAGATTCCTTAGGCACAGGGATGTGCCGCCATTTTTCGATCACACTAGTAGTTGAAAAATGAAGAAAAACGTAAAATTACGTTTTTCGTGCTCTGCTAGGTCAGGATGACTTATGCAGAGCTTCCCTAATTACAGACAGCTATTTTCTACCAGTTTCAGTAGCCCGATCTCTCGGGGCGCAACAGGCAACGGCAACTGCATATTAAAGACTCGTCTTGTGCCTCGCTTGAGGCTCACATGATTCAACGATCAGTAATTTATCTTAATATAATTTTATAGTCAATATAATATTACATTAAGTAAAATTTATGTAATAATAGCGATATCCGCAACCAGTAAAACCGTGGGCAAAAGAACTGTGACAGCCAGTCTTGAAAGCATATCTGACACGCAAACAGCTAATATTGAACGTCCAACCGGACTACGCGAGCGGCAAAAGGTAGCGCGTTACGAGCGCATCCTCAGCAGCGCCAGGTCATTGTTCAATACACTGGATTTCGATAACACGACGATGGCTGCTATAGCCGAACGCGCCGAGGTTTCGACGCCGACGGTGTTCAATTACTTCAATACCAAGGATCAGCTTTTGCTCGCCCTGGTGTTGCAGGTTCATCATGAAACCCAGGAATGGGTTCACGGCTTCAAGGCGCAAGCGACAGACGAACTGTCGCATGCGATATGCGATTTTCTGTCGATGTATACAAAGATGTCGCTCAAATCGATCAACCGACAGACCTGGCGTCATGTTCTGGCAACCCGAATTCGTATGCCCGACTCCGATTTTGTTGCGCAATACGATGCACTCACCCGGGAAATGTCGAACGACTTTTATGCCTTTTTCAAGCATACGTTCAGCGACAGAAAACAAGCTGAAAACGGGCAACTGAAAGCTTTTGCAAAAATTATCTTCAACCATTGGAGCGTGATGTTTGTCGAATTGGTCAGAAATGAAAACCTCGATCTCGACGAACATGCCGATCGCCTGCGCAGCGATATGTCGGCGCTTTTCGGGGTTACCAGTATCAATTAGCAATAGCAGACCAGGTTCCCGGATCAAAAGCTTTGGTATCGATGAATCGAGTATGGGATCAATCGATACTGCCTTCGTATAAAAGCACTGCCAGTGGAATGCAGCCCACTAATAAGGGGTGACAGATTGACCTTCTAGCCTGGATATTTCACCAGTATCCCGAGTGATGTGATGCGGCAGTCCGACGCAGGACAGCTATGCCTGAACGCCGGACTGGACTGAGAGTCATAGCCGTAGCTATGGCTCGAAGGAAGCCCAAGTTCAGGCGTAGCCGGACAAGTCAGCGCCGGGATAGGGCTCAGGCCGGTTACAAATTGCACAGTCTCACCTGGCATAAAAACGATCGATGAATCTTTCATATTCAATGGATTATGACAAGGCTTGAGACCGACTGGTGAAATATTCAGGTTAGCAATTATGTTAATCTGTCGCAGCTTGTCTGATGATCGTTTTTAAACCGCGCCAGATAGAAATTTAAATAATTCCAGGTAACTATTCAGAGGGAAATAGATCATGGTAAAAACGGCAATAACCGCCTCACCGAAGAAAATAACCATCCCCGCGCGTTATGCCAAAGCGGCACTGGTGAAGAAAAGACAGCACATCAAGGTCATCAATACCCATGGTACTCAGGTCGTCGATTGTTGGGCCTTGAATACCGACAACATGACAGAGTTCATGTCGATGGAACACTGCCGGGTTAGCCTGGAACGTGTTTACCCGCGCAAAGGCGACACCATGGTGACCAACCGTCGACGGCCGATATTAAAAATCATGCAGGATTCGACGAGTGGAACGCATGACACGCTGCTTGCAGCCTGCGATCTTTATCGCTACCAGTTGCTGGGTTGCCAGGAGTACCACCGCAACTGCACCGATAATTTCTGGGAAGCAATGGTCGAGATTGGTATGAAACCCGTTGAACTGCCATCGCCGTTTAACCTGTGGCAAAACACACCGGTAGAAGCTGGCGGCGGGATTAAACCCAACCCCCCCGATTCAAAAAGAGGCGACTACATCGTGCTACGCGCCGAGATGGACCTGGTGATCTGTCTGTCGGCCTGCCCGCAGGATATCACTTCAATCTGTGGCAATAAGCCACGCAATGCGCATTTTGAAATTTACTAATGAAAGATTACCATCCAGCTGTCTTCCTAACCGGGATCGATAGCAAAACTCATATTGAGCCTGCCAAGATCGGTTGGTTATTAAAGACTGGTCACAATATAAGAATTCCATCGGTTAAAGTTGGGGCAGTCTGGTTCTGTTAAATCATTCATAAAGAAGCAATCTCGAATGAAACGGCTTTTTCTGTAATCGTAAACCCCACTGTAGCTAGCACTGCATGAGTAAATACTCAACTTGGTATCTAGGCCAGGTCGCTCTCCGGGATTAATTCAAAACCAATCGGTATCTCGGCAATCTCCCTGTCAATCACGATGTGTTGCCGCTCCAGGTCCCGGTTTCGACTGTGCAAGGTTTTTGTCAGCGTGTCTAAACGACGGTTCTCGTTTACCAGTTTTTTTATTAACTCTCGCTGTTCTCGCGTGAGCGCCAGCAAACGCTCGACCTGATTGTTCATCGCTGCTCTCCGTATCGTTATAATCGTTTTTTACAAATGTTACATAGAGTATTAACTTTGTTCAACTAGCGCCTGCTTTTTTCCAGGTCAGCAGACAGCAGAGGCAGGTGTTAACATTCGGATCAATCGATAGATCATTCCGTAAACCTTCCATTACTTTTTCTGGTCACTGCGGGGATAAAACAATGGGTCGGGCGATAATCTGCAAAATAAAGCCCGCCATCCTTAGCGGGCATACTGCATTAATTCTCGGAGCAGCATTGAAACAGATTATCCGTTTATCGGCTAGCAAGCAGTGATGGGGTTCACAGACATCTAAATTGCACCAGGTTGGGACTTTATTGAACACCTGTTTAGCGACTAGACGACCTGCCTCTGCAGCGGGCTCCTAATTTAGAGAGTTCAACGACAGAGGACGTCAGGGATGGACTGACGAGCGTTAGCCTGCATATTGCATCAGTATCCCGGATGCTGACGCCGGACAAATGCGGCTGAACGCCGGACTGGACCTCAATCCATAGCTCTAGCTATGGATTGAGGGAAGACCAAGTTCAGGCGTATC
>JAAESG010000656.1 GCA_024229615.1 Gammaproteobacteria bacterium
AGGTAGGAGGCAATCTCCCGGGGTGACTTTCGACAATCTAGTCCGCATTTCTCACCAGCTTTCGTAGCGAGACGACGAGAGGTCGTGCCCTGCCTGTATTTTGCGACCACTCTGACCGAGCCAAATGCGAGCTAGAGGTTGAAGAGGGATTCGGTGTTTTGGGTGAGGGTGGCGGCGAGGTCTTCGGGTGAACACTGGCGCAGTTCGGCCATGATTTGCAGATGCTCGACGATGAAGGCGGGGTGATTAAGTTGGCCGCGATGCTCAGCACCGGGTTGGTCAGGGGCATCCGACTCGAGCAGTAGCGACTCGGCCGGCATCGCGGCGACCACGGCACGCAACTTCTGCGCGCGCTCGAAACTCACGGTGGCGGCGATGCCGAGCTTGAATCCCGCGTCAGATAATTGCTGTGCCTGCTGCAAACTGCCGGCAAAACTGTGCACGACCCCACCGTAGTTGGCCTGTCGACGCAGCAGGCTGATCACCTCGTCCATCGCCTTGCGCACGTGCACGATGAGTGGCAGGCGATGGTTGTTGGCGAGCTGCAATTGTTCGCTGAAAAGTTGCATCTGCCATTTTTCATCGACACGTGAATCATAAAAATCGATACCGCATTCACCGACCGCGACCGGCTGTTCTCGTTGCAGCCACTCATCGAGTTCGCGCAGGTGGGCAACCTGGTGCTGCTCGATAAACATCGGGTGCAAACCATAGGCCGGGTATAGACCATCATGTTCGGCACAGATCTGTTTCACTTTTTCCCAGCGGTTGGCAGTCGTCGAGGGGATTATCATACGCGATACTTTCTGTGTGGCTGCCTGCGAGATCACTTCGGCACGGCAATCGTCGAAACGGTCATCATCGAGATGGCAATGACTGTCAATCAAGTCCATGCGTCGTGCTCGCTTTGATAAAAACGGCCGTGACTCGCGCAATCGGGAATGAAACGAACTTCACACTTCCCTGCGCTGCTTGATCAATTCACTGATGATCGGGGTCATGATGATCTCCATCGCCATACCCATCTTGCCGCCCGGCACGACAATGGTATTTCGCCTCGACATGAATGATCCGCTAATCATCGACAGCAGATTGGTGAAATCGGTGCTGCGAATGTCGGGCTTCCTGAAACGAATGACGACAAAGCTTTCATCCAGTGTGGGTATATCACGCGCGATAAACGGGTTCGATGTGTCCACAGTGGCGACCCGCTGAAAGTTGATATCGGTTTCGGAAAACTGCGGCGTGATGTGTTTTACGTAGTCGGGCATCCGTCGCAAAATACTATCCACGACTTCCTCCTCGCTATAGCCTCGTTCTGCGCTGTCACGATGAATCTTCTGAATCCACTCGAGGTTGACGACTGGAACAACACCCACCTTGAGATCGACATATCGGGTCATGTCGACGGTGTCGGTTTTGACCAGCCCGTGCAATCCCTCGTAGAACAACAAGTCAGTGTCTGCCTCGATCTCTTCCCAGGGGCTGAACTCGCCCGAGTTGAGTTTGATGCCCAGTCGCTCACCCTGCAGACGCGCCTCTTCGTCATTGTGCAGGTAAAAACGTTTTTGCCCGGTACCGGTCTCGCCATAGACACGGAACAGCTGTTCCAGCGCTTCGAACTGGTTTGCCGGTTCTCCGAAGTGACTGAAATTGACGCCAGCCTGAACGGCTAGCGCCATTTGCTCACGCATGCCCTCGCGGTCATGACGATGGAAGCTGTCTCCCTCGATGGTGACCGGCTTAATTTTCTGCCGGTGAAAAATTGCTTCCAGCGCTTTTTTAACGGTAGAGGTACCGGCTCCGGAAGAACCGGTTACGACCACCACAGGGTGCTTTTTTGACATCGCTGAAATCTCTGCTTGAAAACGCCTGGCGAAGCAGAATTCTAACTTCTTTTATACAGATTCGCGATGCCCACATAAGACATATCTATCGGGCATGTGCTTTTAGCCAAAGGTAATATTGTGTACACTGTTCCGGTTATTCCTGTCTCATCTTGTCGGCGCCAAAATTCTTTGGCACTACTGATTTGCAGCTAAGATTTAGGAACCAGCGGGGAAAAGGTGACCCGGCTGGCAGGGGTTTATTGGGGATTCGACCAACATTTGAGCAAATTTACAAAAATAGTCCGGGTCAGGCTTAGAAAAGTCAAACTCAAAAAGCTGCGCAGCATTAAATGGTTGTCCGGTATCCTGTTTGTTATGTTTGGCTGGTATATCGCCGGTCTCGCTCCCAGTACCGACATCGCCTGGGTCAGCGGTATCCTGCTTTTCACTATTTACCTCTTCATATTCGAAATCGTCAGTGTCGACGAAACCGCGATCACCATCATGGTGTTGCTTGGATTGTCGTCACTGCTGGCACCAACCATGGGACTGGAACACGGGCTTGTCGATACACAACATTTGTTCGACGGTTTTGCCAGCAACGCCGTGATATCGATTATCGCGATCATGATTATCGGCGCCGGCCTCGACAAAACCGGCATGATGAGCAAGGTCGCTGGGTTCATTTTGAATATCGGCGGCAGTTCCGAGAAACGCATTATTCCCATCGTTTCCGGTACGGTCGGAATCATTTCCTCGTTCATGCAAAATGTCGGGGCCGCGGCATTGTTCCTGCCGGTGGTCAGCCGGATTTCGGCTCGTTCAGGGCTACCGATGTCACGCTTGCTGATGCCGATGGGATTTACCGCGATTCTCGGCGGCACCGTAACCATGGTCGGGTCTTCACCGTTAATCCTGTTAAACGACCTCATACTGACTTCGAACGTAGCCTTGCCAGGCGAGCTGAAAATGCAGACATGGGATTTGTTTTCGGTAACGCCTATCGGTCTGGCGTTGGTCGCAACCGGCATCATTTACTTCATGCTGGTTGGCAAATACGTATTGCCAACAATCTCCCACGAATCTTCCACCGCCGTTGCCGGCAGCACCAAGTACCTGGAAGAAGTCTATGGTGTCGACTACCTGACCTTCGAAGTCAAGGTACCCGAGGACAGCCCCCTGGTCGGACAGGTATTACATGACATCGAGTCGGTTAACAAGATCCGTATCATCGCAATCAAGTCTGTCGGTGCCGGGGTGCGATCAAGCCGGGGAGATTTGTCACGCGATATCGACATCGGCCCCAATTCCACGCTTGGGATACTGTGCTCGCCTGCGCATCTAAAGGATTTTGTCGACGCTTACGGGCTTAATATACAGAAAGGTTTGAAAGTTTTTTCCGAGGTATTGTCGTCAACCCAGGCCGGTATCGCCGAAATCGTAATTCCGCCGGGGTCGTCGATGATCGGCAAATCGGCACTCGAGACCTGGATGCGAAAAACCTACGGCCTTGCCATGGTCGCACTGCATCGCGATGGCGAAACCCATTTCGAAGGCGAGAATATCCGCGATACACCGTTCGAAAGCGGCGACACCATCCTCGCGCATACCACCTGGCGGACCCTGGCTCATCTCGAACGCGATCGCAATTTTGTGATTGTTACCTCGGAATACCCACGTGAGGAAACACGCCCCAACAAGGTCGGTTGGGCTTCGTTTTTTTTCTTGCTGGCATTGTTCATGGTGTTATTCACCGATCTGCGACTTTCGGTAGCCTTGATGACCGGGGCCATCGGTATGGTCATCTCCGGCGTACTCAAGATCGAAGAGGCCTATGAATCGGTCTCCTGGGGCACCGTGTTCCTGCTGGCCAGCCTGATTCCGCTGGGTCTCGCAGTCGAGACCAGCGGCACCGCGAAATGGATCGCCGATCAAACCCTGCTGGTGGTGGGCGGCATGCCGATCTGGGTAATCCAGGCGGCCGTGGCCATGCTTGCAACATTTTTTACGCTGGTGATGTCGAATGTGGGCGCCACGGTGTTGCTGGTGCCGCTGGCAGTCAATATCGCAATTGGCGCCGGCGCCAGCCCGGCCCTGTTTGCATTGACTGTTGCGCTCGCCACATCCAATTCCTTTTTGATCCCGACCCATCAGGTCAACGCTCTGATCAAGGGTCCCGGCGGTTACCGGGTACCGGACTTCATGCGTGCCGGCTTCTTCATGAGCATCCTGTTCATCATCGTCATGCTGGTGATGATGAACCTCATCTTTTAAGAAAACTCTGATTTATTGGAGTTTCCGCGGTGCAGGGACGCACCGCCATTTTCAATGACTGCTAAGTCGTTGAAAATGGCAGAGAAACAAAAATCACATTTTTTGTTTCTCCGTGCTCTGAACAATTCAGGATGAATTGTTCAGAGCTTCCTTAGAAGCTCTGTTAACAGGCCCGGGTAAACACCAGGTCCCAGACTCCGTGCCCGAGCCTGCGGCCACGTTGCTCGAAACGGGTCAGCGGTCGGTAGACGGGACGCTTTACATAACCCTCGGCATCGCCTGCGTTCGAAAAACGTTCATCGCCTATAAACTGCTCGGCGATAGATTCGGCATAATCCTGCCAGTCCGTGGCGATATGGATCGAGGCCGCCGGCCTGAGCCGCTCAAACACCAGGTCACGAAACCGCTGATTAACGATGCGGCGTTTATGATGGCGTTTTTTATGCCAGGGATCCGGGAAGAACAGCAGTATCCGATCGAGCGATGCCAGCGCAATCATTTGTTCCAGCACCTCGACCGCATCGTGTTTGATCAGACGCACATTGGCTAATTGCTGCTGTTGAATATTGTTGAGACAGCGTCCGATTCCGGGTTCATGCACCTCGACACCCAGGTACAGGCTGGAAGGATCCGCGGCCGCCATATGGATTAAGGCATCACCATTACCGATTCCGATTTCAAGTTTTAGCGCATCGAATTCAGGCGGGTAATTCAGCCTGTTTCCACTAAACTCTATACCGTAGGCGGACCAGTGGGTTTTGAGCGCCAGTTTCTGTGATGGCGTCATGCGCCCGCTGCGACGCACGAAGCTTTTGATCGAACGGTTTATTTTATCGTTAGCGGACATTTTGTGACCTGTTACTCAACTCATAGGTTGTTAATTTCAGCGGTTCTAAGCGCTCGGTACCGTTTATCGGTGCTTTTTTGTATCTTATCTTCTTTAAGCGGACTTTTTTCCCGATTCTATTAGGATACAGTGATGAAAAAGAATTCAGGTTTTACCTTACTAGAGTTATTGATCACGGGCGCAGTGATTTCCATCGTCATGGCGATCGCGATACCTTCAATGACTACCTTCACCCAGAACGATCGACTGACGACGAACATCAACAGTCTGATCGGAAGTCTCGCCTATGCGCGCAGCGAAGCGCTCAAACGCAGCCAACAAGTTTCCGTTTGTGTCAGCAGCGATGCTGCGACCTGCAACCTCGCCGGCAGTTGGGAAGACGGCTGGATAGTTTACATCGATGCCGATGGAAGTAGTACTTTTTCCGCCGGCGAAGAAATTCTGCGTGCACAACAGACGCTCGATGGCAGTAATACCTTCACCAGCACAATCGGCACCCAGGTCATCTATGACTACCGTGGTTTCGTCGACGCCGCTTCGGTTGGCAGCTTTCAACTCTGCGATGCTCGCACCGGCCCCTACGGCAAGACAGTCAGAATTTCCACTACCGGCCGGGTCAGATTCGAGGATGATGCCGCATGTTAATCCAGACAAGTAAATCCACGGAGAATTCTCAACGCGGCGTAACCCTGGTCGAAGCGATGATCGCGCTACTGGTGATCTCGATCGGGCTGCTCGGTATCGCATCCTTGCAGATCACCGCGATGAACCAGAACACCAGCTCGCTGAACCACAGCCAGGCAGTCTGGGCCGCGTATAACATGTCGGACCGGATTCGCGCCAACATCAGCGAATTTGCCAATTACGACGGCATCAGAACCGATGGCGGCCATTCCCAGGATTGCATGGCTGGCAATTGCAGCGCTGACCAAATGCGCCTCGCCGACGCCACCGACTGGACCACGATGGTCGGGAATCTGCCAGGCGGCCTCGGCATCATCAGTAGTAATCCCGATGGTTTGCAGGTGACGGTGATGTGGGACGATAACGGTACCAGCGCGACCGGCGAGAGTTGCAATCCGCTAAATGCCAATGATTTAACCTGTTATACGCTGACGGTGGCCCAATGAAACAGTTAAACAGACAATGGGGAATATCGCTGGTCGAAATCCTGGTGGCCCTGGTGATCAGCCTGTTTCTGCTGGCGGGTATCGTGCAGGTATACGTCGGCAACAAGGCTACCTTCTCGTTCACCAATGCGCTTGCCGAAGTCCAGGAAAACGGACGTTTCGCGCTCGATACGATGAGCCAGGACTTGCGCCTGGCCAGCGAGTGGGGATGCGTCATACCGAGAACCGGTAACCCGCCCCCCGCGGGCAACGGAAACATCAACAATACGCTGACCACCTGGGGCAGTTACAGCGCCACCTTGCACGACTTCGTCGATGAGGAAGCCATCGAAGGCACCAATAACACCGGCTTGAATGGTTCCGACACGGTTACGATTCGCGGCGCCAAACCCGGTCAGGCCAATGTCAGGAGTCCGTTCATCGCGCAGGCGACAAGCAAACTCAACATCACCAGCGGCGGCAGAATCGGCGCCGGCGACATCATCCTGGTCACGCGCTGCGGCGACAACGACCTGTTGTCCGCGCCCGAAGCCGATATTTTAAGAGTGACCAACGCGGTGACTGCCGCAGGCACGACCGATCTCACTATTGACGGTAACAAGAGCCAGATCTTTGAAAACGATGCCTCGGTCACCGAACTACAGACGGTGACCTACTGGATTGACATTCAGAACCTTCGGCCCTTGCTGATGCGCACCGAGTTTGGCGTGGCCCAGGAAATGGTCGAAGGCGTCGAGGACATGCAGATTCTGTATGGCGTCGACAGTAGCGGTGACGATTTTGCAAATCAATACGTCACCTCGAACAACGTGGCTGACTTCGACGACGTGGTTTCGATCCGCATCATGCTGCTGCTGCAATCGCTTTCCGATTTTGTCACCGAAGTGCCGCAGACATATACATTCAACGGTGCGACAGGTCCCGCGGCGGACCGCCGACTACGCCAGGTTTTCACGACCACGATCGCATTACGCAACCGCATAGGTGAACCATGAAATTTCACAGCCAACACAAACAACGCGGTGTCGCGCTGGTGGTCAGCCTGATCATCCTGGTCAGCCTCACCATGCTGGGCCTGACCTCGATCCAACGCACGACGACCGATCTGGCCATGGCCGGTAACCAGCGCGAGACCGGGCTGATGTTCCAGGCCGCCGAAATCGGTCTCGTCAGTGCCGAGAATTTTATTCGAAATTCGAATTCCAATTCGGATTTCACCAAACCGACACTGGGCTTATTTGAGGTGCAGGCCAATAACGCCGCCTATAACTCACCCAATTATTTCGCCGACACGACCTGGACAGCTTCATCCCAGTCTGCAGCAACCACGCTGGATGCTTACGAGCAACCGCGTTACATGATCGAGTATCTCGGAGACCGGTCGCAAAACCCGCTTGCCGAGGGCCTGAATATAGAAGACTACAACACACTGGTAACTGGAGAAGTGGCATCGATTTATCGCTCGACCTCGCGCGGCGTTGGTTTGACCGGTAACTCGTTCCGATACGTACAAGCGTACTTTGGCAAAGAAAAGCCATAACAAATATTATTAGGATGAATACCATGTTTACAAAAAAGAGTTTCAAGGGACTTGCCATTTTCGTGTCGAGCACGATCCTCAGCCTGTCGACCCTGCAGTCGGCCTATGCCGCACCCGGAACGCTCGCATCTGCGCCCCTGTTCCTGTCGACCATTGTAGAACCCAATGTGTTCTTCACGCTCGATGACTCGGGCAGCATGGACTACGAGCTGGTGGTCGAGGATACCACCGCCGGCATTCCAACCTCGAACGGCCTGCCCACGGATGATGCCGGCGACCGGATAGGCTATCTGCATCCGACCTGGGCCGAGCTGTACGGAGCCCGTTCCAAGCTGCCCCCCGCGGACGAAGGCGTTGCGGCATTTGACAAGTACTGGGTATTCAAAAATCCCGGTGGTAATAAAATCTATTACGACCCGAGCGTCACTTATACTCCCTGGCCGGGAGCCAAGGCGAATGGAGATCCGATGTATGAAGAATACGATCCAACCAGTGTGCCCGACGATCCGAACTACGGTACGCAAACTGTCGATTTGACCGCGGATCAGAATTTTTTCGGAGCCCGTGTCTACTTGCCTACTTATTACACCTGGACCGATGATGGTGATGGCGTCATCGAGCAGAGCGACGGCCACACCCAGGTAGAAATCGCCGCGGGCACGGCAGAGATGCAGAACTTCGCCAACTGGTGGGTTTATTACCGCTCGCGCATGAACACCACCAAGGCCGCTATCGGTGCCGTTATCAACAATACCGATGCCACGCGCATGGGCATGCGGTTGTTCAATGGTCCCACCGGTACGGGCACAGCCCAGCAAACCGACCTGGAGTCGATGAGCGATACGGCAACGAAACGGGGATTTCTGGAAGCGTTCTATGGCGTCAATACGCCGGCTCGCGGCACCCCAGGACGCCAGGCGATGCAAGCCACCGGCAACATGTTCGCTTCCGGCACTGGCAACACCGCGATTTTGCCACAGGCTGACGGCGGTGAATGCCAGCAAAACTTCAACATATACGTGTCGGATGGTTTCTGGAGTACGGGTACGTTAAATAACATAGGAAATACCGATAAAGACGGCAATGCAGGCAATGATACGATCTACGATGGCAAAGCAAACCAGTCGAATGACGGCGGAAACTATGCAGACAGCTGGAGCGATACCCTCGCCGACGTTGCGATGGAATACTACGAGCTGGATTTACGCGCCAACCTGAATGACAATGTTCCAACCCAGTCCGGTGTTGACGAAGCCAGTCACCAGCATATGGTTAATTACACCATTGCCTTTGGCATAAGTGGGGATTTAAACGCCCTCACGGACGATCCGCTGGCTGCCGGATTTAACTGGCCGAAACCGGTTGCCGGTGATTCCACTACGGTGGATGACATGTGGCATGCCGCCTATAATTCACGCGGAAAATATCTGAATGCGCAAAACCCGGAAGAGTTTGAATCCGCTCTCGGTGACGCGATTTCCAATATTGCCGAACGCACCGCGACCGCGGCGGCGGTGACCTTCAACTCGACGAGGCTAACCTCGGAATCGGTAGTCTACGCTGCGCAGTTTGATTCCAACCGCTGGCAGGGTAACCTGTTCGCACTCAAAATCGACCCTGATACAGGTGATCTCTCCGTAAACCCGGATTGGGCCGCGGCGGATGAATTGAATGCGCGTAATTTTGTCACCAACCCGCGCACCGTGATGACCCACGACGGCAGCCAGGGCGTACCCTTTCAATGGGACAAGTTGAGCGGCCTGCAAAAAGACGACCTTAAAACCAGTCCTACGGGCGCCGTCGATGCGGACCTCGTCGGCGAGGCGCGCCTGGAGTACCTGCGCGGCGACCGCAGCAACGAGGGTACCGGATATTTCTTTCGTGAACGCCTGTCGTTGCTCAGCGACATCGTTAATTCGGGACCGGTGTTCGTCGGCAAACCGACCTTGAACTGGCCGGATACCGCACCGTTCCCCGACGCTATAGGCGAGCGTTATTCGGACTTCAAGAACGGTCCGCACGCGACACGTGCGGGTATGGTCTATGCGGGTTCCAACGGCGGCATGATGCACGGCTTTGCCGAAGCCGATGGCGAGGAAAAAATCGCCTACGTGCCGCTGAACCTGTTTTCGACCGCATCCGGTGAAGGCTTGCACTACCTGACCGATCAGAACTACGGCCACCGGTATTATAATGACCTGACACCCACGGTTTCCGACATCTATGCCGATATCGGCAACGGTGAAGGCACCGCCTGGAACACGGTTCTGATCAGCGGTCAACGCGGTGGTGGACGCGGTATCTTCGCACTCGATGTGACCAACCCGGCCAATTTCAGCGAGGGTAATGCCGATAAAGTCGTGCTCTGGGAATTCTCCAATAGCGACGACGCCGACCTCGGTTTTACCTATAGCCGTCCGCAGATCGCAATGACCAACGAAACTCCGGGCCGCTGGGTCGCGATATTCGGTAACGGTTACAACGACACCGGTGACGGTGAAGCCAGGCTTTTCATCGTCGATATCGTCAAAGGCACCGATGGTTCCTGGACCGGAGGCGACTATATTAAAATTACGACCAATTCGGGCTCGACCACCGATCGCAACGGTCTCGCGTCTCCGGCGCTGGCCGACCTCGATGGTAACGGCACCGTGGACCGGGTTTACGCGGGCGACCTGAAAGGCCAGATGTGGGCCTTCGACCTGAGCAGTTCGAGCAGCGCCTCCTGGGGGACTTCGGGCACCGGTCCGCTGTTCACCACCAAGGGCGATATGCCCATTACCGCCAAGCCGACGCTGGCCAGGCATCCGAGCATCTCGAGTGACGGCACTAACGACCCGAATGTCATGGTTTTTTCTGGCTCCGGTCAGTACCTGGTTAACGCCGACAAAACCAGCACCGACGTCAACTATTTCTACGGTGTCTGGGATAAAGGCGATAACAACCTCGACGATGGCGATCTGGTGGAACAAACCTACGACAACGGCTTTAGCGAGCGGGTGCTGACGCGAAACCCGGTTAACTACGCCGGTGGCGATTATGGCTGGTTCATCGAACTCCCCGACAGCGGGGAACGCTCCGTAACCAATCCCGTGGTACGCGGCAGTATCGTTTTCTTCAACAGCTTCGTACCGGAGAGCGATCCCTGCTCGATCGGTGGATACGGTTATGGCTTTGCGGTGAATGTGATTGACGGTGGCTCGCCGGATGAGGTCGTCGTCGACACCAATGGCGACGGTATCGTCGACGAAAGAGACATGGCCACGGATGGTTCCGGCAACACCGGTGTGATTGCCACGACTGACCTGGACGGCCCCATCACGTCTACGGGATTTCTCGAAGATAACTCCTATACCGCCATGGAAAAAACCAAGGTGAGGGAACTTCCCTCACCCCCTACCGGCCGCTTCGGGTGGCAGGAGTTGATCCAATGAATTTTATTAAAACTCGCGCCAATCAACTATTACTGATTGTGTTGTTAATTCTGCCGTGGACCACCATCGAAGCTGTCGAAGAGTTTCGTGAAGCTGGCGTCATCGCCAAGATCGACTATGATTCCTTTTATGTTGACAATCAGAAGTATCAGATCGCACCGAATGCCAGGATTGAAATCCTGGAACGGAGTAACGCCAGGCTAAGCGACCTGAAAATCGGTGATGCCATTTACTTTACCGGACAAACTCTGAGTGGTGTCAACTATGTCGATTTCATCGTCTATCATTTACTGGGTGACGATTAAACAGCGGATAAAAACATGACTAAACACTCAAAAGGCTTCACCCTGATCGAACTGATGATCGTCGTGGCGATCATCGGTATTCTGACCACCATCGCGATGGGCTGGTTCGGTGACAACGTCATCGCGTCGAATCGCACCGAGGCGCGCAAGGCACTGTCCGAGACCGCAGGGTCGTTGGAAAAATGTAAAAGCCTGTATGGCGCCTACGACGACGGAAACTGCACCGTGGCCTTGGGAGTGGCTACCGAAAACAACTATTACACTATCACCGGTACCTCCCTCCTTCCCTCCAGCTTCACTTTGACCGCCACTCCGGTGGCCGGCGAACCCCAGGCAAATGACGCCGATTGCACCACCCTGACGCTGACCAATACCGGTGTAAAAGGCGGTACCCCGGCCGCAGCGAACGAATGTTGGTAAAGCTGAACCCCGCATAGACAACCAATCCTTCCACAATGGGCGCAGTCGATTTAGCGACTGCGCCCATTGTTGTTATACTCTGCGTTTTTTAATCACTCCCATTCGCATGACCAGCCCGCATATCTCACCGAATTCCTACTGCGTCGCCACTATGGCATACCCAGCTCGCGTTTCGCTCGGTCAGTGTGTTCGACATAATGTCGACCATGCCGACGCACCCTTCGCTCGCGAAACACAAGCAGCGCGCGACCTATCGACGCCTCGTTACCTAAACCGGTGAGATATGCGGGTTAGAAGAGCAGTTGCGCTGATCTCCGGCGGCCTGGACTCGTTG
Source organism: Gammaproteobacteria bacterium (assembly GCA_024229615.1). Classification (GTDB taxonomy): domain Bacteria; phylum Pseudomonadota; class Gammaproteobacteria. Next base: position 12,114 of record JAAESG010000656.1, read on the forward strand.
CTCGCGGCCAGGTTGATACAGCAGCAGGATATCGAGGTCGAGGGCATTAACTTTTTTACCGGCTTTTGCGTCGAAGGTCACACCCACGCGATCCGCAACCGCGACCAGAAACGAGTCAAGCGCAACAATGCACTCTGGGTTGCCGAGCAACTCGGCATCAAGCTGCATATCATCGACATTGTCGAAGAATACAAGGATGTCGTCATCAATCCGAAGCACGGCTATGGCGCCAATCTGAATCCCTGCCTGGATTGCAAGGTTTTCATGGTGCACAAGGCGCATGAATGGATTAAACAACATGACTTCGACTTCATTATCACCGGCGAAGTGGTCGGGCAACGCCCGAAATCCCAGCTCAAGCGCCTGATGCCTTTGATCGCCGCGGAATCGGGCGCCGATGACCTGTTGCTGCGCCCACTGTGCGCGCAAAATCTGCCGCCGACACAACCCGAACTGGATGGCTGGGTAGATCGTGAAAAGCTCAAGGACTTCAGCGGACGTTCACGCAAGCCGCAGATCGCACTGGCCAAACAATTCGGCTTCGACGACTATGCGCAACCCGCCGGGGGTTGCTGTTTTCTGACTGACCAGAGTTACTCGGTCAAGCTTCAGGATCTGTGGGACAACCGCGGCAGCCGCGAATACGAACTCGACGATATCATGCTGCTCAAGGTCGGCCGGCACATCCGTCCGAGCAAGGCGTTTAAGCTCATCATCGCGCGTGAAGAGGGCGAGAATAATTTTCTGAGCGGCTATAAAAACCAGTTTCAGACGATCAAAACGGTCAGTCATGCAGGCCCATTGGCCCTGGTCGAAGGTGAACAACTCAACTCCGAACAGCTCGAACTGGCCTGCGCCATCACCGCACGCTATAGCAAGGGTCGCGATGCCGATTCGGTCGAATTGTGTTTCAGTGATCACGAGCAGGAATCACGCTCGATTCAGGTAAAACCGTTACGCGCGGAGCAGATCAAGTCCGACTGGATTATTTTATGAGCGAAATCGTTGAGCTCGACGCACGCCGCCTGCTGTGTCCGATGCCGGTTATTCGCCTGCAGGATTGTATCGAAAAGCAATCCAGCGCAACCCGGGTCAGAATCACCTGCACCGATCCGGGTACGCTGAACGATATACCGACCTGGTGCCGCATCAACGGGCACCAGGTACTCGAAACCACGCAGCAGGATCACCAGTATATCTTTCTGGTACAGAAAGATGGAGATTGAACAACGCCAGAAAATCACCCAACGGGTGACCCTGACCGGGGCGGCCGTTAATTGCGTGCTGGCCATCCTGCAAATCAGCTTTGGCCTGCTCGGCAAATCGCAGGCGCTGCTCGCCGACGGTTTTCACACACTCTCCGATCTCAGCACCGATTTCATCGTTCTGTACGCATCCAGACGAGCCGCAAAAGCAGCGGATGACGACCACCCCTATGGGCACGGACGTATTGAAACCCTGGCCTCGTTAATGCTCGGCGCTATTCTGCTCATGGTCGGAGTGGGTATCGGCATTCGCGGGTTCGAAAGCATGCTGAATCCGCAAAACGTCGATCCACAGGCGATCACCATTGTGTTTGCTTTTCTCGCCATCGTCGCCAAGGAAGGTCTTTATCAATACACCCTGCGAGCGGCCCGCGCGACACATTCGAGCATGCTCGAAGCGAACGCCTGGCATCACCGCTCGGATGCACTGTCCTCGGTCGTCGTTGTCGTCGGTATTTCAACCCAGCTGCTCGGAGTTCCCTATATGGATGCACTCGCCGCGATGATTGTCGCGGTGATGATATCGATCATGGGGTTTCGCCTGGGCCGCAAGGCACTGCACGAACTAATCGATACCGGGCTGGACACCAACCTGGTCGAAGAGGTACGTGTGGCAATGCTGAACCACGCAAGCGTTGTCGGCATCCACAACCTGCGCACGCGTTCGATGGGTGGACTCGGATATATCGATGCGCATATCGAAGTCGACTCGAATTTGACGGTTTCGGAAGCGCATTACATTGCGCACAGGATTGAGCATCTGGTGAAAAAACAATTTCCGAAAATCATCGACGTGCAGATTCACATCGACCCACTCGATGACACGATCAAGGAATCGGTTCTGGCGAAACTACCGGAACGCAGCACAATCGAGCGGGATTTGGAGGCTGCCTGGGATGGAATTGCCGAACGGACTCAAATCACCCAGACCCGGTTGCACTACCTGGATCGTCTGATCGAAATCGACCTGATTTTACCGGCATCGATGTGTTCGCCCGAACACAAAACCGGGATTGCCAGATTGCAGAGCGGCGCTAAAAATCTCGAGTATGTCGACAAGGTGAACATTTATTACGTCGAATAAGTGCACCGCATTGGTGCATATTTGATACAATTCATGCGGGATTCCCGGGTTTTGCACGATAAATTGGCATAGCCGTATTAACCGGTACAATTCCTTCCTGTTTTTTTGACCCCCGATTCTGGAGATTTAAGTCATGTCTGCTGCTGATGTGTTGAACAAGATTAACGAGTACGGCGTAAAATTCGTCGATTTCCGCTTTACCGATACCAAGGGAAAGGAACAGCATGTTTCGATTCCGTCCGCGATGCTCGATGAAGAAACTTTTACCGAGGGTAAGATGTTTGACGGTTCATCGGTCGCAGGCTGGAAGGGCATCAATGAATCCGACATGATTTTGTTGCCTGATCCGGCAACCGCGGTTCTCGATCCGTTTACCGACGAACCCACCATCAACATCACCTGCAACGTGGTTGAGCCAAGCACGGGCGAAGGTTACGAACGTGATCCACGTTCAATCGCCGATCGCGCCGAGGCTTATCTAAAGGCTTCGGGCATCGCCGATACCGCCTATTTCGGCCCTGAAAATGAATTTTTTATCTTTGACGACGTCAAGTGGTCGACTGAAATGGGGCATTGCTCTTACCAGATCGAATCAGAAGAAGCGGCGTGGAGCTCAATCAAGATGTATGAGGACGGCAACATCGGTCACCGCCCCGGAATCAAGGGTGGCTATTTCCCCGTTCCTCCGGTCGATTCATTGCACGACATTCGCGGTGCGATGTGCCTGGCGATGGAGGAAATGGGTCTCGGTGTCGAAGTACACCACCACGAAGTTGCAACCGCGGGCCAGTGTGAAATCGGTGTCGCTTTCAATACCCTGGTGCGTAAAGCCGACGAGGTACAGGTACTCAAGTACTGTGTACACAATGTCGCGCACAGTTACGGCAAAACCGCGACCTTTATGCCCAAGCCACTGGTCGGCGATAACGGTAGCGGCATGCACGTGCACATGTCACTGGTGAAGGATGGCGTCAACCTGTTTTCCGGCGAAGGTTATGGTGGCCTTTCCGATATGGCCTTGTACTACATCGGCGGCGTGATCAAGCACGCACAGGCGATCAACGCCTTCGCCAATGCGGCCACCAATAGTTACAAGCGCCTGGTACCCGGCTTCGAAGCACCGGTCATGCTCGCCTACTCGGCACGCAACCGTTCCGCGTCGATCCGTATCCCTTATGTGAGCAACCCGAAAGCACGTCGTATCGAAGTGCGTTTCCCGGACTCGACCTCGAATCCCTACCTCGCATTCGCCGCACTGATGATGGCGGGACTGGACGGCATTAAAAATCAGATCCATCCGGGTGAAGCCATGGATAAGGACCTGTACGATTTACCACCGGAAGAAGAGGCGGAAATCCCGCAGGTTGCGTTCTCGCTGGACCAGGCTCTCGAAGCCCTCGATCAGGACCGGGAGTTCCTCAAGGCCGGAGGCGTATTTACCGACGATGTTATCGATGGCTACATCGACCTCAAGAACGAGGAAGTCGATCGTCTGCGCCTGGCCACCAACCCGGTCGAGTTCGACCTTTACTACAGCTGCTAGGCCATCGGCTTGCAGGACCCAGCATAAAGGCCCCTGACGGGGCCTTTTTTGTCCAGGTCCCCGCAAACCGGAATCGGCTCCGCCGCGTTAAAATGCCGCAAACCAATTCCACACCAGGGTCGACAGAGACGCTTGGGTTTCGCATCCTCGACACGCTCAGCTCGTCAATATTGTGTCTCGATAGAAAGTGCCGTATCAGTTACATCAACGCAGCCGGGGAGGCCCTGTTTGAAAGCAGTGCGGCCAGCATTATCGGGCGCCGATTCGACAGCCTGCTGAGCCAGGTCGAGCCTTCGAACATACTCGACCGGCTGACCCTCGACTCGATTGCATTCACCGAACACGAAGCGGTCATCACGCTCGCCAACGGTAAATCGATGATTGCCAACTACAGTATTTATCCGTTCGATGAGCAAACTGTAGATGGCGAATTCCTGCTCGAGATACAGCCGTTGGAACGACAGGCGCAATTTGCCCAGGATGAACTCAATCAGCTGCAACAACAGGCATCCCATCAGCTCGCACGCGGGCTGGCGCATGAGATCAACAATCCCCTGGGTGGTATTCGTGGCGCTGCACAACTGTTACAGCGGGCGCTCGATCGCCCCGAATGGACCGAGTACACCGAAGTGATCATCAGCGAAGTCGACCGCCTTCAATCCTTGACCAGCAATATGCTCGGGCCGGAAAGCGCCCTGCAGCGCAAACAGGTCAATATTCTCGAAGTGCTGGAGCATATTCGAAAGATCATTCATGCCGCCGAACCCGATCGTATCAAGATAAGTCGCGACTACGACCCCAGTATCCCCGAGCTGTTTGCCGATCGCGATATGCTGATTCAGGCATTTTTGAACATCGCTCGAAACGCGGTTCAGGCCATCGAGGGCATCGGTCAGATCGTCTTCAAAACGCGCGTAGACCGGCAATTCACCATCGGCCGAGTGACGCACCCGCTGGTCGTGCAGATCGATATAACCGACAGCGGCTGTGGCATTCCGCACGAGCTCGGTGAAACCATATTCCTGCCGATGATTACCGACAAGCCCGAAGGTAGTGGGCTTGGTTTGCCGATGGCCCAGGAAATAATTTCCCGCCATGGTGGCACCCTTCAACTGCACAGTTCCGACTCCGGCACCACTTTCAGCATTATTTTGCCCCTGGAAATATCATGAAACCATCTCCTGAAGACAATCCTCAAACCTCGGTCTGGATCATCGACGATGATCAATCCATGCGCTGGGTACTGGAAAAAACCCTGACCAACAACGGTTATCGGGTCAGCGCTTTCGAGTCCGGGTCGGTGGCACTGGCGAGTTTCAAACGCAGCTCGCCGGAGACCAGGCCGCAACTCATCATTACCGATGTGCGCATGCCCGGAATCAACGGTTTCGAACTGCTCAGGCAAATTAAAAATATCTCGCCGCAAACACCCATTATCGTGATGACGGCGTACACCGATCTCGATACCACGGTGCAGGCGTTTGAAGAGGGTGCGTTTGAGTACCTGCCCAAACCTTTCGATATCGACGATGCGCTCGAACTGGTCGCGCGCGCCTGTGAACCTGTGACGGAAACCCTCGAGGGCCAACCGCGACAGCCAGCGGAAATCGGCAACTGGCAGGCACAATTACGCCTGTGGGCCAATCAGCAACTATCGCAGGGAGAAACCGACATCCTCAAAACCGCGGCCAGGACCTTCGAAAAGACATTGCTCGACTGCGCACTGGAAGCCACTCGAGGGCGCAAACAGGATGCCGCGCGCCTGCTCGGTTGGGGGCGAAACACACTGACACGCAAACTGAAAGAGCTGAGCTAGCCTGCATATTGTATCAGTATCCCGGATGCTGACGCCGGACTGGACCCAAATCCATAGCTCTAGCTAGGGATTGGGGGAAGGCCAAGTTCAGGCGTATCTGGACAAGTCAGCGCCGGGATAGGGCTTGGGCCGGTTACAAACTGTATTTTTGGTAGTATCCGAAATATTGCCAGCTTACCCCAACAATTCAATAGGTTAAATCAAGGCGCGAGACCGACTGGTGCAATATGCAGGCTAGGCCCTCCTTTCTCACCACGTTTCGTAGCGAGGAGACGACGAGAGGTTGCGCCCTGCCTGTATTTTGCGACCGAAGAGAGCGCAGGCAGAGCTTACTCAGATATACAGTTCATGTATGCCTGCTCAAGCGTATCGCAGTGGTAGCGCTGCAGGCAGTCGCCCGGGGTACCCTGATACTTCATTTCGGCATCGTGTAAAATGCCGAACTGATCGCAGAGATCTTCGGCATCGGCGAGTAAGTGAGTGCTGTACAAAACCGTGCGTTCGGCCGATCTTTCTTCGCGCATCAGCTCCTTGAAATGGTAGCGTGCCCGTGGATCGAGACCGCTTAAGGGTTCGTCGAGGATAAGGAGTTGTCGCTCCAGCATGAAGCAACTCACCAGGCCCAGTTTTTGCACCATGCCCTTGGAGTAGCCATTGACCCGGGTATCGAGGCGATCGGGTGGGAAATCGAGCCGCTCGGCAAGTTCTTGCACTTTCTGCCGTCCCGGCTTCTGGTGATAAACAGCGGCGATGAAATCGAGATACTGACGACCGCTAATATTCTTCTTCACATCGAATTTTTCGGGCAGGTAGGCCAGTTGATCCCGACTATCTCTATCCCGGTTGTCGGTTCCGAAGATTTTAATCTCTCCACCGGGCCCGGGGCGGATCAAATCGAGAATCAGTTTGATCAGGGTCGACTTGCCGGCGCCGTTAATTCCGGCGATGGCGTAGTATTGCTTTTCGCTAACGACGAGACTCAGGGCCCTGAGTATATCGAGGCCCGGCACCGAGTAGCTGATGTTTGATATGGAAAGCGCCTGGGTCATAAAAGCAAACTGGCCCGCCGTCAGGGGCGAGCCAGTCATCATACGCGATATGGTTTTCTCTTACAGACGAAAAGCCATGTTGTATCTGGCACTATCGACATACGGGTCACTGCCGGCGGAGCCTGAATCCATATCAGCGACGCCCGCTACGATCTCGACGGATTGAATACGTCCGGTGTCACCCGCGCCATCGTCAAGTCGTCCTTCGATAATCCTGGCGATCGGGCCTTCGATCGCTCCGAATATGGTCACGTGCCCTGCGATGCCGAGTGATCCATCCTGAATCCCGATCTGGCCACCATAAGCGTTGCTGGGCCGGGTTGAATCCTTAGGACCACCAGGCACCAGTCCGGCAGCTCGTAAATGAGCGAAAAACTTCAGCGTCTCCTGGCCGCCATCGGTCCATGCAACGTTAATCCCGGTATCCCAGTCGGTGCCGTCTCCGATGGTACCGTCACCGAGGCCATTGGCCAGATCACCCGCGACATAAACGGTGAAGCGGCCTTCCGCGTCACTGTCGTCGCCGGGGAGTTGCAGGTAGCGATCCTGGTAGGAAAACATCGCCGCGGCGATACCGGCGTTATCGCTTTCGACCCGTTTCAGCTTGGCATTGGTGATCATTTCCTGGCCCTTGAGGACGCCGCCGATCAGCAGGCCCACGATAACCAGAACGATTGCGATTTCTACCAGCGTGAAACCTTTTTGTTTTGTTAACTGCATGGAATTTCTCCAGTTGTGTTTTCAGTTGTATCTAGAGAAAATAAAAAGCATTTATCATGCCAACCTTGAAAAAAGCTTATATTTCTGAGACGCCTGGTAATTTGGTAGTTTAGTTTCGAGGTTTTTGTCGAGATTCAAA
>JAAESG010000657.1 GCA_024229615.1 Gammaproteobacteria bacterium
ATCATCAGTCCCCTGCTGCACCGCGATGCCAACGATGTGTATTTGTGCGACCTTTTGCACATCTTATCTGAAAACAGCTATATCCATCCCATCGACGGTAGGCATATCAGCGTGAGCGCCGAGGCCATTCGAAAATGGTTTTATCGCTATAACCATGGCGGTCTTACGGGCTTGGCCGATAAGCAGCGATCGGACAAAGGTCAGCACAATGTGCCCCAACCGCTCGCCGATGCGATCTTTGAGATGAGAAAAGACCACCCACGATGGACGCTGGCCCTGCTTTTGAAACAAATGGTCCAGCGCAAACTCTGGGACGAAACCACCCCGAGTCGTTCGGTATTGTACCGCTTCGCCAGGGCCAACAATCTGATGCGCGATCCGTATTTGAATCTGGCTCAAATCGTTCGCCCGTTTAGCTACGAGAAGTTTGGCCAAATGTGGACAGCCGACTTTATGCACGGACCGAAACTGTGGGTCGAAAAGAAAAAGCAAAAAAGCTATCTGCACGTGATCATCGACTACTGCACTCGCTATGTGGTCAGTGGCCGTTTTTATCTGAGCGAATCGACTGAAACACTGATTCAAGAACTGATGTGTGCCACGCGCCGTTTTGGCATTGCCCAGTGCCTATACACCGACAACGGTTCG
>JAAESG010000658.1 GCA_024229615.1 Gammaproteobacteria bacterium
ACGCCCGCTTCCAACATTTCACGCATGGTGACGTTAGACATAAGTTTCTCCAGATGTCTGATGGACAGTCTTAAATGAGGACTATCCCGGGTTAAGCCTCCACATACCCGACGCCTACGACCTGCTCTCTGGTAAAATGCAGGCACCCATAAGCGCGTTATGGCATGTGTGTGTCGTTATAAACATCTCAATAACAGATGTTCGGTATAATTTTGCCTGGCTGTTGCCGAAGGCGCGCGCTTTATACCATAATCCCGTATTCTCAACAACCGACTAATCGTTTTTTATGGGCGTTACGATCAAAAACAGTGAAGAAATTGAAAAAATGCGTGTTGCGGGACGCCTCGCCGCAGATGTACTGCGCATGATCGAACCCCACGTCGAACCCGGAGTTACGACTGAGTACCTGGATAACATCTGCCACGATTTCATGGTGAACCAGCAATCGGTCGTGCCCGCCCCGCTCAATTACCGGGGCTTTCCGCGCTCAATTTGCACCTCGGTCAATCACGTCGTTTGCCACGGAATACCCGCTGAGAAGAAACTGAAGAATGGCGACATTATCAACATCGACATTACCGTGATCAAGGACGATTTCCACGGTGACACGAGTCGCATGTTCATAGTCGGTAAGCCAACCGTGCAAGGGCAGCGTATCTCGCGTATTGCTTACGAATGCATGAAGATCGGTATCGAATTGATCAAGCCGGGATTACGCCTTGGCGAAATCGGATACGCCATTCAACAACACGCCGAAAAAAACAACTGCAGCGTAGTTCGTGAATACTGTGGACACGGAATTGGCAAGGTTTTTCACGAAGACCCCCAGGTATTACATTACGGTAAGCCGGGTACGGGGTTGCTCCTGGAACCAGGCATGACTTTTACCGTTGAGCCGATGATTAACCTTGGCAAACGCTTCGTCAAATTACTACCCGACGACTGGACCGTAGTCACCAAGGATCACAGCCTTTCGGCCCAATGGGAACACACTAATCTGGTCACCGATACCGGGTTTGAAGTTTTGACACTGCATCCCGAGTACGGATTCTGAATCGGTGAATGCGGTCATCGATGATTTTCTGCAAACCCCGGAGAATGGTGAAAGCCTGGACATAAGGCAGATTGCCAACGGCATCAAATCCGCCAGGGAACAAATCAGTCGACAATTCGACGAAGGCGTCGCCGTCGAGAGTCTGATTCTCGACACCTCGAAACTGATCGACCACGTGCTGCGATTCTGTTTCATACATTATCTGGGAGATGATCAGCATTGTAGTTGCTGCCTGGTGGCAGTAGGCGGTTATGGCAGGTCTGAATTGTTACCCGGTTCAGACATCGACTTGATGATCCTGCTGAAAAAGCAGGCGAGCAAGCAGGAGCAGCAAAAACTCGCGACTTTCCTGACGGCACTGTGGGATATCGGCCTCGAAGTCGGGCATAGTGTGCGTACTATCAGGGACTGCGTACGCGAGGGCAAGGCCGATGTCACGGTCATCACCAATATGATCGAATCGCGCCTGATATATGGTGAAGAGAAGCTGTACGAGAAGTACCAGTTAGCGATTTCGGCGAAAAAGTTGTGGTCATCACGCCATTTTTTTGAAGCCAAACTCGAGGAACAGCATAACCGACACCTGCGTTATAACGACACCGCATATAACCTGGAACCGAATATCAAGGAAGGCCCGGGAGGCCTGCGTGATATTCAGATAATTGGTTGGGTAGCCAAGCGCCATTTTAACGTCAGTTCGTTCAGGGAGTTAATCGCACATGGATTCCTGACCGATGCCGAATTTGAATTACTCGACGCGGGGCAGCGGCATTTGTGGCGGATAAGATTTGCCCTGCATCGTATCACCGGGCGTCGTGAAGACCGGTTGCTGTTCGATTACCAGAAAAAAATTGCCGAAAGCTTCGGTTTCGAGTCTGGTGAACACAATCTGGCGATCGAACAATTCATGCAGCAATATTATCGCACCATCATGGAATTAGAGCGATTAAACGAAATGCTGTTACAGATTTTCAAGGAAGAGATTTTGCTAACTGCCTCGCAACGCAAACTCCAGCCCATCAATGAGCGCTTCAATTTACGCAGTAACTTTATCGAAGTGATCAGTGCGGAGGTTTTCAAGCAACATCCACAGGCACTGGTTGAGCTATTCCTGCTGATCTCACTCAACCAGGACTGCGAAGGCGTCACCGCTTCGACCATTCGACTGGTGCGCGAACATCTCTATCTGATCGATGAGGACTATCGCAGCGACGATACTGTCAATCACCTGTTCATGCAATTGATGAGTGCTCCCGACGGTATGACCCATCAGATGCGCCGCATGAACTCCTACGGTTTCCTGGCGGCCTATATTCCTGCCTTCGAAAAAATTACCGGACGTATGCAATACGATCTGTTCCATGCCTATACGGTCGATCAACATACGATTTTCGTGATTCGCAACCTTCGCCGTTTCGCGTTGCAAAAACACGAAGACGAATTCCCGTTCTGCAATCTGGTTTACAGTAAGCTGGAGAACCCTTGCCTGTTGTATCTGGCAGCCCTGTTTCACGACATTGCCAAGGGTCGCGGTGGCGATCACTCGGTACTCGGAGCCGAGGAAGCGACTCAGTTCTGTATGCAGCACAAACTCAATCGCAAGGATACCCGGATCGTATCGCATCTGGTAAGAGATCACCTGTTGATGTCGGTTACGGCACAACGTAAAGATATTAGCGATCCCGATGTGGTTCGCGATTTTGCGCGCCAGGTAGGCAGCATGAATATGTTGAATTACCTCTACCTGCTCACCGTCGCCGATATTCGCAGCACCAACCCAAAGCTGTGGAACAACTGGAAAGACGCCTTGCTGCAGCAATTGTATCGCGCCACCAAGACCGTCATACGGCGTGGCATCGACAATGCCCCCGATATCGATGAAATCATTCAGGAGAATCGCGATGCCGCCTTCGAGGAAATGTCTGACCTGCCATTTAGTGCCGAACAGATCAACTCGGTCTGTGATCGAGTCCCTGGTGATTACTTCCTGCGACACCACCCGCTCGAAATCAAATGGCATGTGAATACAATATTAAGCCAACCCGAACAATCGAGGCTAATCAGCATTCGTCAGTCCACTTATACCCGTAACACCAAGGTTTTCATCTATGGCGACGAGGCCGCACATACCTTTTCGCAGGTAACCGGCACTCTGGGATCACTGGGCCTGAGTATTCTTAACGCCGAAATCTTTACCACCAGAGATAACAAGATCATGGACACTTTCATCATCCAGGACCGGAACAATCAAGCGGTTACCGATGCAGAGACCATCCGCCAGATCGAGAGCAAACTACTGAAAGCGCTGGAGTCGAATTCGATCTACCAGGGTAAATACAATACGCGCAAACCGCGACAGCTAAAGGCCTTCGATCATCCGACCCGTGTTCAGTTTCAGCAGGATTATCTCAACAGCCGCACCATGATGGAGATCAGCGCCATCGATATGCCGGGTCTGCTATCGGTGATCGCAAACGTCATCGCGCAAAAGGATATCAACATTACGCACGCAAAAATATCAACCCTGGGCGAAAAAATAGATGACATCTTCTTTCTGACCACGCTCGACGGTAATGCGATTACGGACCAAGCCTTACTGAAAGCGCTAGCAGCGGACATCGTGCAAGCCCTCGAATCCAAAAAAGCCGTATAAAACGCCTGTAACCGATGCGTAAATACCTGGGAAAGCCGATTGAACATATAGTGGATGGTGAAAACAATGCGGTCGAATTTGATATCGCCTACCCGGTCAAAGGTAATCTGCTCGCGGCAATCGAACAAATCACCGAAATTCATGGCGACAAGGTATACCTGCTACCCATGTCGGGCACTTCAACTGGCAGCGGTATCTTCCAGACAGCCAGACCATCCGGGATCGTCGTGGGCCTGAGGTTCGTCCCACCCCTGGAGGCCCGCGTCAAATTGGCACCATCGCCAGACCTGCAACAACTTGAGCTGGATGAAATTGTCATTGATACGCAGCGTCGACAAATCAGTGCGGGTGCCTCGATCACGCTTGACCAGTTGAACCAGGCACTGGCGCGGGAACTCGGTCATCAGTACAAGGTACCCGGTGCCGATTTGACCAGCTACATGTACGCGGCGGTGGGCGCTACCTTCATGACCGGCGGCATGGGACCACAACGTCGCTACTTCAGCGATAGCGTTTCGCAGATTTCAATTTTTAATGCTCACGAGCTTAGCAAGGTTGAAGGCGAAGCGCTGCAGGGTTATGCCGGTACCTATGGTTGGAGTGGAATCGTAACTGCGTTGAGCTGCAATTATTACCGCTTCCCACAAAATGAAATTGCGTTCGCATTACCAGTTTCAGGTAAGGACCGCCAGCTTGCTAAATTGCTCGACCACCTGTCACCCTACTGTTACCTGAATCTGGACAGTAAAGCCGTCACTTCTACAACGGGTAACGAAGACTTGATTCTCGGAATCGAGCACGTCAGCCAGGGGTCGATGTTACCCCTGCTCAATGCGGGCACCAGTTCGATACAAAAGCGAGCCTCGGAGCTACAACAAAAATGTGTAACCGCCGTCGCCGATGGCCTCGTCTTTATCAATGCATACAGCGACCGTGCAAGCGATGATTTTTTACTCGGCCTCGCCGACGATTTAGCGGCAGAAGATTATACCATTGGTGGAATCGGACTCGAGTTTGCCGAGGTTTTCAACGACCCCGAGGAAATGAGGGCTATTCGCGAAGCGATTCCCTACGCCGCGCGTACCCAGGCACCCGATGGGCGGCTGCTGTATAAAAATCACACCGACGCCAATATCAGGATTCCGTCAGACGAGGTCGAGCACATTGCTTCGCAGGTCTGGGTAATAAATCGGGATTACGTTGCCAGGGTCGAAGATCATTTCGCGGGGAAGCACGATGTTGAATGTCAGATTCTGGTTTATGGACATCTCAATCCCTACGGAATGGACCCACACAATCGCGTCACCATGAGCAGTGACGATGAAAACGCGTTCGTACAAAGCCGTCAATTCCTGGTCGAACAACGCGAGGAATACTATCGCGCTCTGGCTGCGCTATGCGATTCCAGTAACGCCATTTTTGTAGGTGGGGAAAAAACCGCCGACTCCGAGATGGCTATTTATCGCGCGCTGGGTGGACCTCAATATTCACCGAAGGCATTATTCAACCGATTCAGACAACAACGCGATACAGTACGCGCGGCAGCTGACATATTCACCTGGCGCGCGTTGCAGCCGTATAGCAGTGACTAAATCTTGCGACTGTTTCAAACTTTGTCAGGTAACATTCGGGCAAATGCCGGCAGGCTGGTCGCGGGGCGCATGCCCAGTGCTTTCAACTGATCTATCACCGGGACCGGTAGAACCTGGTCTTCTGTTTTCTGATTAAGCACTCCGCCCATAATCACCGGCAGCGCAAGGCAATGCGTGTCGAGCAGTTGCCTCAACCGGGTGGCGTAGTCGAGAGCCATGCCATTGTGAGTACTCAACAACAACACGTCCACTGGTTGTTGGCGTATTGCCGCAACCAGGTCGGCCGGGTTTTGTTCCGCACCGAGATAAACCACCGTGGCACCCGCCTCGCTTAACAGTTGCGACAGCGCTCCGGCTGCATGCTCGTGCACGTCACTGGAGGCAACCAGGAAGCACTTGCCCTGTACCCGGGCGCTAAATGCAGCATCGGCAAACATCGGCCGGTGTTCATCGACGACTTCACGAGCCAGCGCTGACATATCTGTTGCGGTTGAATTCGACAAATCGACTTCACCAACAAACAATTGCTCGAAACCCTGGGGACCCAGTTTTTTTAATACATACAACATTTGTAAAGGGTTTCGGGTATCGATACCCAGGTCACGCAGGCCATCGAGCGCGTTGGATAATATCTCTTCTCCCTGGCGACACACGGTTTCGGCAAATTGTTCGGCCGCTGAAAAATCGACATGAGGATAGAGGCGTCTCGCACTCTCCTCGACCTGACGCCCAAACAGTTGTGCCTCGATAATCTCATCGGCGGAAGGAATACGTATCGCCTCGGTTACCGGTAATGGCAACACCGCATGACCGCTAGGCGCGTGCAGTTGCACCAGGATATCCCACAGTAAGTACTCGGCCGTGACCGCCCGGTTACGCTCAAATTCACGGCTGAATGAAATCGTATCGCCATATATCATCGACCCGACCTGCTCACCCGCATGAATTTTATGCAGTGCGAGCACCCAGCCAGCACGTTTTAGCGGATCCCGGGTAAGTCCTCCGATACAATGAGTCAAGCGTGCACCGATCAACTCCTCGGCAATATAACGCTCCAGCATCGCCCAGGCCGCAACGCTGGAGCAGTGTTGAAACAAGGCACCAAATCCATCTTCCAGGTAGGAATGCAGCATCACTCCCCGCGGGCGCAACTCGGCTAGCAACATCATCGCCTGACAGGTTTGCGCTGCGGTCTCCCGCGTATCGCTCCAGCCAGGCGCTTCAAAGGTGAAGTATTGCGACAGGTTGCCAATCGTGGTGCAGCCAATTCGCAGTGCCTCCAGGGTATTGGCAAGCGACGCTGGTAGGCCAATCATGAAATCGCCCAGGTGGGGCTGGACAGGAGCGGTTTGTGCAAGCCCACCCCAGTCCTGCCGTTCTACCAGCATCGGTCCGGTTTCAGCTGCCGCCTCATTGCGCATCCGCGCTGGCAGACCCATCCGCCGGTCAAGCGCAAAGCCCGCGCGATCCAGTCGATAATCCCGCGCCGATAATTCCCGGTGGATCTTATCGAGCGCATCGGTGGTCGCCGCTATATCATTCATACCGATATGCGCGTGGTACATGATGTGACCATCACGCATGGCCTGTTGTTTGTACTCGAGTTCAGAGGCCACGGCGTAATGTCGCAGAAATGCTGACTGACCGATGCCGGCCTTGCTGGCCAGTTCACGCATCTGCAGCCGGAACTGGTTGAAGTCTGGCAGTTCGACTTTTGCTGTGTCGCGAACCAAATCGATCGCTGCCGCTATCTCCTTAGCATCCTGTTCATGCATATCTGAATGAGTCACTATCTAATGCCAACGGAAATGAGCAAGTTAAGCAAAATCCAGGGAAATCCAGCCGTAGGCGGTGGCAATCCCGAACAGAATTACCAGCCACAACAGAACTCCGATTAACATCCAGATCATATTGGCCAGAGTAATGCGGTTGTTGGCCTTGCCCCGGGGGTCTTCACAGGCGATATTCGCAACCATTTGTGCCCGTAAAAGCACCATCGCGACAATGATCACGGAAATCGCGGAAAGGCTGATGATCACTGGCTCGCTCAAGCCGAATTTCTCCAGCTGGTCAACCAGATTACCCAGAATTTCAAACACCACATAGAGGCTGGCATAAACACCAGGATTCCAGTTCAGTTCCGAATCAATGCTCCGCCCCCTGCGATAAATCTGCGCAAAAAGTGAGTGCGCATAGAATATCGAAAAAATGGCCCGTGGAATTGGCCACAGGGTAGATTGGGCGAACTCCCTGTTGGCACTCCAATGTCGGTAAAACCAGTAAATGCCATACATGCCGAGAGTCAGGAAATAGAGCGCCAGAAACTTACCTCGAGCAACCACATAAAAGGGTCGAACATCATCGGTTTTGACGGTGAGATCAGCCGTAGGCGCCTGGTATGCATTTATTTCCATGAGAGAGTATTGAGTTACGTCGATGAGGCCGGTTTATCGGACCAGACGGCAAATTCATTGTCGCTTGGCTCACAGAAATGGAACCGACGACCTCCCGGAAATGCAAATATCGGTTTTTCGATACGGCCCCCGGCCTGTTCAATTTTTTGCTGGGTGCCTTCCAGGTCATCACTGTAAAATACCAGCAATGCAGAACCGCTATGTGTACTCGAATACAGTTCCGAGCGATAAAAACCACCGTCCAGACCCTGCCCCGAAAATGCGCAGTAATCGGGACCAAATTCCTCGAAAGCCCAATTAAATGCCTGGTTAAAAAAAGACCTTGTCGCGACCAGGTCGCGTGCCGGAAACTCGACGTAGTTCAACTTCTCGTGTGCATTCACTGTACACCTCCCGAATCGGATTTTATCCACACCGCGGTATCGTGATAAGTAGCTCCGCCGTTCGGCAGACCCGGCTCAGCGGATACCAGCGCATTGACACCCAGACCTTCGATAAATGCATGATTAGGCCAGATACTTTCGATAATGACGACACCCGTCTGCATACCATCGTAAATTTTTGCATGCAGCAGGATATCGGCAAGACGATTCCCAACCCTGACCAGACCCCCATCCTCTATCTCGAGTCTGGCAGCATCGTCGGAACATAGCATCAGAGCAGGTCTGTTCTCGGCTTTTTGCGAAGTCTCGGTCTCGGTGAAACTGGTGTTTAAAAACTGCCGTGCGGGCGCTGCAACCAATCGAAAAGGGTGTTCGGCATCGGCTTCATTAGCCGCTTCCATATAGTCGGGCAGCTCGGGCATTAGCTTGAAGTCGGGACCGACCTTCTCCCAGTCGGCTTTAAAATGAAATCGCCTGTCTGCCGTTTCAAAACCATCGATAAAGTTGCTGCTTTCAAATCCTGCTGCGCAATCGATCCAGTGTTGCCGAAAAAGTGTGGCTTCGTCGGGAAACCCGCTATCCCGCAGGCTGGCATCGATCAGCTCGCGTGCCGGTTGTTGATATCCTGCATGATGAAAGCCCATTCTGCTGGCTAATTGGCCCAACACCCAATGGTTGCTGCGGCAATCGGCATAGGCTGTTATCAGCCCACGGGTTACCTGCAGATGCGTGTGACCCCCGGCCTGGTAAAAGTCGTCATGTTCCAGAAACATGGTAGCTGGCAGCACTATATCGGCCATCGCCGCGGTTTCGGTCATGAATTGTTCGTGCACGCAAACGAACAAATCGTCACGCGAAAATCCCCGCATTACTTTTCTGGTTTCAGGCGCGACCACGAGCGGATTGGTATTTTGCACCAGTAAAGCGGTCACCTCAGACCCTCCCTGCAGATCCCGCGGATTACCGCACAACACGTCACCGATGCGAGATTGATCGAGAATACGCGTATTGGTATCGAGAACATCCAGCCCCTTGATGGTGGTCTGGTCGATCGCGTACATGCCGCCATTCGAGTACAGTGCGCCACCCGCCGGATTTTGCCAGGCACCGGTCAACGCCGGCAGGCAACTCACCGCATGCATGTTGGCGGCGCCATTGCGCGAACGTGTAAAACCGTAGCCAAGACGCAGAAAACTGCTCTGGGTGCTGCCATAAAGCCTTGCAAACTCAATAATCTGACTGCTTTCAAGACCTGTAATTTCGGCAGCCCAGTCGGGTGTTCTCGACTGCAGATGAGCTTCGAGCTCCAGCGGAACGTCGCAATAGCGTTCCAGGTAATCTCGGTCAACCAGGCCATCGACGAATAACTGGTGCATGACCGCACAGGCCAGTGCCGCGTCCGTTCCAGGACGCAACATCAGGTGTAAATCAGCCTTTTGCGCAGTCGCGGTGAGATAGGGATCAACAACCACCAGGTGGGCATTATGCTGACGACGTGCCCTGGCAACGTGTTGCATCACATTGACTTGCGTATAAACCGGGTTTCCACCCCACATCACGATCAACTCACTGTGTGCCATCTGGCGTGGATCCGAGCCGCGTTTAACTCCACTACCAGCGATCCAGCCGGCGTCCGCGAGCGTAATGCAAAAGGTTGAATGCTGACGTGACGTCTTTAAAAGGTTGCGAAACAATTCGATACTGTCGCGCTGCACCAGCCCCATAGTGCCGGCATAGTGATATGGCCAAAGTGTTTCGTTGCCGTGTTTTTGCATTGTCAGGGTAAAACCTTCGGCAACTTCGTCGAGCGCCTGATCCCAGCTGATTTCTTCAAATGCGGACCTGCCCTCGCCTTTGGAGCCAAGCCGACGTAGCGGCCTGGCGAGGCGGTCGGGATGATGAATACGCTCGGCATAGCGTGAAACCTTGGCGCATACGACCCCAGCGGTATAGCTGTTATCACGGGCACCGACCACTCGCCCGATGGTATCAGCATCGAGCAGTTCGATCTCGAGCGCACAGGTGCTGGGGCAATCGTGTGGGCAGGTGGAAAATGCCCGAGCTGGATATACTTCGGTGTCCATGAACACCATTTTGCAAGATTGCCAGAAACTGTGCCAGCCTTTATAGATCGTGCTTTTTTAATTTGTCTTACTAATGTTAGAATTGCCGTCCTTTGTGAATCAATAACCGGGGACCCCCATGAGCGGTAAAGACAATCGAGATTTCAAGACACGCGAAGTACGCGCCGGAGTCAGTCCTGATCCGGTCACTGGCGCAATCCTGACACCGATCTACCAAACCACAACCTATGTTCAGGAATCGGTCGATCAGTATCTGCAAAAAGGTTACTCGTATAGCCGCTCGGGCAATCCAACCGTTACCGCTCTGGAAGAAAAAATTAGCGCACTCGAAGGCGGTGTCGGCAGCCTCTGCTTTGCCACCGGCATGGCGGCTACCAGCTGTACCATTATGGGATTGGTCGGCAGTGGTGATCATACAATCCTTTCCGACGTCGTCTACGGTGGAACTCATCGTGTTTCGACAAAAGTGCTAAACCGCTGGGGCCTCGAGTGCAGTTTTGTGGATACCTCCGATCCCGAAAACGTCAAGCGTGCCATCCGTGAAAACACAAAACTTGTTTTCACCGAGTCTCCGGCAAATCCAACCCTGAAACTTACCGATATCGCCGCAATCTCTGAAGTCACTCAGGCTGCCGGGATACCACACGTAGTCGACAATACCTTCCTGACACCCTTCTACCAGCGTCCGCTCGAGCTCGGCGCCGATATCAGTCTGCACAGCACAACCAAGTTTATGGAAGGACATAACGTCAGTGTCGGTGGCTCGATTACCGCCGCCAGCAAGGAGCATCTCGAGCAAATCATGTTTGTCAGAAACTGTCTCGGCAGCAACATGACGCCGATGGTCGCGTTTTACACCCTGCAGGGTGTCAAAACCATGAGCACCAGACTAGAAGCGCAATCGGCCAATGCCCTCAAGGTTGCACAATTTCTCGAGACTCACCCCAATGTCGATAAAGTCTGCTATCCGGGACTGGAGTCGTTTCCGCAGAAAGAACTGGCCGATCGTCAGGCCAGCGGACACGGTTCGATGCTCTGGTTTGAAGTTCATGGTGGCGTCGAATCGGGTAAAAAACTAATGGATACTTTGCAGTTGTGGAGTCTCGCGGAGAACCTCGGTTCAGTCGAATCGCTGGTGACACACTCGGTCACCATGACCCATGCCGACATGCCCCGCGAGGAACGCCTCGCCGCCGGTATTACCGATGGCCTCGTACGCCTATCGACAGGACTGGAATCTGCCGAAGACCTGATCGCAGACCTGAAACAGGCACTGGATAGCTTATAGGGTTAATATGTCATGCTCGTGACCCGCGTCAAAATCTCTGCCTTCGCCCAGGTTACATTGGCCAGAGTCGGTATCGATGCAGCTGATGACGGCAACAAGGAGGATCCCGTTTCCTCTAACGATACCGGCTGTGAGATTTTCGCGACTGGATCGTACCTGGCGACTAATAGACCGGCTAATAGTGCTCTCGCCTTCAACCCGGATCAAGGTAACCGATTATGAGTATTGTAAATTCTGTTCTCGAACTCATTGGTAACACGCCAATTGTAAAACTTAGCAAGTTTGATACCGGCCCCTGTGATCTGTTTATCAAACTGGAAGCCGACAATCCCGGTGGCTCGATCAAGGATAGAATTGCGGTCTGTATGATTGAAGCTGCAGAACAGGAAGGAAAAATCAAGCCCGGTGGCACCATCATCGAGGCGACCGCAGGCAACACCGGGCTAGGACTTGGCCTGGTGGCGGCACAGAAAGGATACAAGCTGATTCTGGTCATTCCGGACAAGATGAGCCCGGACAAAATTCGGCATATACGTGCGATGGGCGTCGATGTGCGCCTGACTCGTTCGGATGTGCAAAAAGGACATCCGGAGTATTACCAGGATTACGCCAAGCGCCTGGCCGCCGAGATTCCGAACTCTTTCTTCATCGATCAATTCTCGAATCCAAATAATCCCAAAACACATAAAATCGACACCGGGCCCGAGATTTTACGACAAATGGACGGCAAGCTGGATGCGATGGTCGTCGGAGTTGGCTCGAGTGGTACCGTTACCGGACTTGGCCAGTATTTCCACGAAAATGCACCGGGTTGCGAAATGATCGTTGCTGATCCCGTTGGCTCAATACTTGCGGACACGATCAACACCGGCCACACGCCGCAAGCCGGATCGTGGCTGGTCGAGGGTATCGGCGAAGATTTTCTGCCACCGATCTGTGATATCAGCCTGGTCAAGAAAGCCTACGCCATTCGCGATCAGGAAGCATTTAACACGCAGCGCGAACTGCTGCAGAAGGAAGGCATTATCGCGGGATCATCTACCGGCACCCTGCTCTCCGCTGCATTGCGCTACTGCCGCGAACAGACCGAGCCTAAACGGGTTCTGACCCTGGCTGCCGACACCGGTAACAAGTACCTGAGTAAATCCTTTAACGACTCCTGGCTCGCCGATCAAGGATTGCTGGAACGAGAAAGTCATGGTGACCTGCGTGATCTGATCGCACGGCCTATGGACAGTGGTGACATGGTTACCGTGACCTCCGACGACAACCTGATCACAACCTATAAACGCATGCGCATGTTCGATGTCTCGCAACTACCGGTCATGGACGATGGCATGATAGTCGGTCTGATCGACGAATCCGACATTTTGCTTGGCATTTATGAAGACAAGGACAATTTCCAGATGAAAGTCTCTACGGTCATGGTCACCAACCTGGAGACCGTGCCACCATCCGCCGCCATCGATGACATAGTCAACCTGTTCAAGGAAGACAAGGTGGCCATCATTGCCGAGGCGGGTGAATTTTTTGGCCTGATTACGCAGATCGACCTGATCAATCATTTGCGTAAGAATATGGGCTAGCCAGATTTAGATGACAACCCCGTCCAGAACCACATTGATTTACAACAAAAGAATTGGCTATCGACTCTTGCCGTGGTGGGCTCCATGAGTCGTCGTCCGGGATTTCCTGTCAGGGTCATTTTGACTTCCTCTGTAAAACATTATTAAATGCCGTGGCTCGCTCGGTTATCGTGACTAGTTAAACCAACCAGAGATCCCCGCTATGGAAATACAGCGCCTGCTCACCAGCTTAAGCCTTAAAATTATTATTCAGTTCGGCGTTGTGGTCGTAGCGATAATCTCGTTGATTGCGCTAAATTTTGATCTCATCTATCCGTTTTATTTCGAAAATCAACTCACTCATACCGGGATTGTCATCAATTGCGCAATTCTCGGATTACTGGTTATCGGACTCGGCAATATCTTTTACCACTTACTTCGCTATCGTCGGGAAGAAGCCGTCATCGCCAGTTTCGTTAACAACGTCGAATCGATAAAGCCCGACCTGATGGAAGGATTGCCGGCCTCATCGATAGTCGCCAAAAGACACGCCACAATGCGATCGATCCAGAGCGCCAATGGTGAAATCAATCACGGTGCACTTGCCGCGATGCTCAACGCCGATGAAGCCACCCACTTCGGTCTGGTACGTTTTATCAACAATATTCTGATTCTGACCGGTGTCTTCGGAACTATCGTTTCACTGTCGATAGCACTACTGGGGGCCTCCGACCTGATCGACTCTGCCGACGCAAGCCTTGGCGGTATGGGCCTGGTTATTCACGGCATGTCAACGGCACTGTCGACCACCATTACGGCCATCATTTCCTATGTCATATTCGGGTATTTCTATACGCGTCTGAATGACGTACAAACTCATTGCCTAAGTGGCATTGAGCAACTGACCTCGGTTTATCTGTTGCCTCGCTATGTCAAATCCAGTGACGATATCGTGCATAAAATGGGAGATCTGATCAAATCGGTGATATTTGCTGCTGACAAACTTAAACAGACTCAGGAAACCTATCACGAGGCGGCGACGAGCCTGCAACAGACGATTACAGCCAACCGCCAGCAAATGGACCAATTGAGTCAGGAGATGGAAGAGATCAAGACAATCCTGCGCGAAGGATTTCGTCTACCACCCACAGGTAAAGAGTTCTAGTCAGCCATGTACGCCAGTTTTCCATCGATCGGGGGCAGCCAGGCCGGTATCGGCGGTGAAAACAGTTTTTGGCCTTCGTTCACCGATATCATGATGGTGATCACGATGATCTTCCTGATGGCGACCAGCATTCTGGTGGTGCGCAACTGGCAACTGGTCGCCGAACTACAGCAAAGCATAGCCGCCGAGCGAATCGCCAGTGAAATGATCGAATCAACCTCACAGGAAAACGCGACTCTGGAAGAGCGACTCGCCAACGCAGAACAAAGCAATTCGATTCTACGCTTACGTCTGCTCAGAAAGGATGAAGAGCTCGAACTCGCACAGAGCGCAATACGCGAACAGGAATCCAGTATCGCTGCGATGGAACTGCGCAATAGTGAGCTGCAACTGGCCTTGCAACAGTCCGAGTCTCAGCTCGCCGCGGCAAATCTGGAAATCGATGCCACCACTGCACAATTCGAGGAATTATCGCGCCAGATAGCGACTCTGAACCAACAGTTGGCCCAACAACAACTGGACAGCGAGCAAACCCGGACCCAGCTTGAGCAGGCCCGCGGACAAATAGCGAGCCTGTCGGAGTCGAGTATCCAGCAACAACAGAACATCGCCCAACTGACCCAGGAGAAAGAGCAACTCAGCAGAGAACTCGAAGCTTACAACCAGCAACTGTTAACCCTCAAAGGCGACTACGAAACGGTTAAATCGAAATATGAAGAACTGATTAAACCCGCACGCAGCGCCAAGGGTAAATACATCGCCGAGGTTTACTATGTCAAGGGTGCGTCTGGTGAAGTGATCCGCTACAAGCAACCTGGAGACGACGGTTTCAGCCGGCTCAGCCTGGTTGAAGTCGAAGCCCGACTCGATCAGTTAAAACGTGAACACGGGAAAAATCTGTACGTCAAAATCATCATACCGCAGGACAGCGGGCTGACTTACAGCGAAGCCTGGCAATTCATGCGCAAGCTGCTGGTGAAATACGATTACTATTACCAGTAAGAAACGGGACTTTGCCTGTCAATGATGATTGAAACAGAATCTCTCAGCGTCTAGCGATTTCCATCTTGCTGATAATCAGAAGGCCTGCGATGGTGAAATCCGTTGTCACTTCCGCTGCACCTGCTGACGCGTGGCGGTTTTTCACTGCCTGGGTATACCTGCTCTCCTTGCAATCGACTCCAGTTCAGTTAATCCAAACTTATCTATCTTGCCCGATACGAGATCATTTAACCGATTTTCATTCATCCCTAGCCTCTCTGCCTTATCCCCTTGCAAGGCGTTCAGGCGTCTTTCTATCAGGATTAATAGATCGGATCTAGCTTTAAGGTCGACTCTGTCCTTGGGGGCGTCAACTAAAGCTTCCCACACATTTTCATAAATCATGACCACACCTCCGCTTGCTTGAATTTTACCACGCGGGGTAACTGCACAAGACCTGGTTTCGGTGAGAAATAATTTACTATTTGGCAATAGATATCCACACTGCCAAAAAATGACTTGGCGAAGACGCTGAGAATAGTCTTAGTATGTAGCTTCTATTTGCGTACGGGGTCAGGGCATTGGTAACCTGTACCCACATCTAACGCATTCCATCACTTCGATCGAGCTTTCAAACCCGCACTTTGGGCATTTCTGCATCGTTGCCTGGTCATGTGAGTCAGGAGAGACTAAATCGATCATTTCAACGCCATGATTTAGTTTTTTCAGTTCACCCAGGATTTGTTTATTGATGGATGATGATTCCCTTGCACTCTTGCGAATCGAGAATATGGCAAACGAAAGTAATACCCATAGAATTATTAATACAAGAATAAGGAACGCGACGGCGAGCCCGATATCGGACTGGAAAAAGTTGATGAAATCTGCCATGCCAAAACCCTACCAACTGAGGACTACTATTAAGCAAAATAGTGAACGAGAAGAAGTTAGAGTGGTTGTGTGTAATCAACATGACTCGTTGAATAGATTCCCACTCATCCAGCATCCAAGATACAACCATCTCCAGCAGTCATTTTGATCTTAATCAAGCAAATATTATAACTTTCGTAAAGTACCCATGCTCAATCATAAAATGGGCACGATAAAGAGGCGATAAATTTTCCCTGCCCATGCTATGCCTGAAAAGAGATAGAACGCTATACACCCTTCCCACGCGTGAGTATTCTTGAACCACCTGGATTTTGTAGGTTGTAATCTCCAATTCAGTTGAAGAATGTATAATACCTTTATGGGACACAACGGCAATTTAGTTCAGCAGCAGTTATTTTTCGATGGACATTCGACTGTCTTCATATTTTTGCCTTTTACAAAGATTGCCTGTAACCGTACACCTAAACTGTGAGCCACGTTCGTTGTGGCAAATTAGTCATATCAGGCAACTCGTTTCGCGAACACCGCCGGTGGTATTCAAGGGTATTCTTTCGGTTTTGTCGGTTCACCTTGGGGTATGTTAAATATTTTTCGGAGTAATACCGGGAAATATGGCACTCAAGCACTCTTCCCTATAAAATTCCTGTTTTGAGGTAATTTGTCGGTTATTCCGTATTAATGTCCGTACGTTTGACTATTAAATAACCTAATTTATTGATTTCTTTACAAAGTCCCCGTGGCACAACTGGATAGCGCGACGCCCTCCTAAGGCGTAGGTTGCAGGTTCGATTCCTGCCGGGGACACCATTTACGCGTCGGTTAGGAGCCCAATTCGGGCTGGCACTTCGCCCGGCATGATTGTTTTATGACACATTTGGCTTACGAACAGAAAAAACAGGCATTAAGCCGGCAGCTGCGAGAAAATCGCGGTGGCATCCGCCTGCAAAAATCGACTTCCAACCTGTTCAGAACACGAGAAAAAGAAGCGGGCTCACGACTCGACGTCGCGAGCCTCGACCAGGTACTCGAGCTTGATTGTGAAAATCAACTGGTCGAAGTCGAAGGCATGACCACTTATGCCCAACTGACCGATGCCTGCCTGCAACAAAACTGCATGCCGCTGGTGGTGCCGCAATTGAAATCAATCACCATTGGCGGTGCGGTTTCTGGAATCGGCATCGAATCATCATCTTTTCGTCATGGCCTGCCGCATGAATCTGTGGCCGCTGTGGAAGTGCTACTCGCCGACGGAGAGATCGTTTACTGCACGCCCGACAACGAATTCTCCGATCTGTTCTTCGGTATTCCCAATTCTTATGGAACCCTGGGTTATATACTTAAACTCAAGATCCAGACCATGCCGGTAAAGCCCTATGTCGAGCTACAACATATCCGGCACAGCGATATCGACGGCTACTTCAGCGCGATCGGCGATGCCTGTCATAGCGATGTCGACTTCATAGACGGCTCGATTTTCAGCGAAAATGAAATGTATCTTACGCTGGGTCGTTTTGTCGATCACGCACCCTATACCAGCGACTACACCTGGCTGAACATGTATTTCCGTTCGATCAGTGAGCGTGGCCAGGACTTTCTCAACGTCCACGATTATATCTGGCGCTGGGACACCGACTGGTTCTGGTGTTCGAAAAACCTGTTTGTACAAAATTTGCCGATGCGACTCATACTGGGTCGACGCCGGCTGAATTCGATTTCCTACCAGAAGGTAATGCGTTGGAACAACAGGGTCGGGTTAACGGAAAGTATTAACCGCCTACTGGATCGCCATCCCGAGGGTGTGGTTCAGGACGTCGATATACCGATAGAAAATGCAGCGGAATTTCTGCGTTTTTTTATCGACGAAATCGGCATTCGACCCGTCTGGATGTGCCCGATTGGCGGCCACGACCCGACCCGTAATTTTTCACTTTATCCTCTACACGGCAGCGGGCTTTTCATCAACTTTGGTTTCTGGGATATCGTTGACAACCCGGACAAGCACGAAGCGGGTTACTTCAATCGAAAAATTGAAACCCGGGTACAGGAGCTCGGTGGCGTGAAATCGCTTTACTCTGATGCTTACTACGACGAGGACAGCTTCTGGGAGTTATACAATGGCGATGCCTATTTTTCTTTGAAACAGAAGTATGACCCCGAAGGACGCCTTAAAAATCTCTACCAGAAGTGCGTGCTTAAACAATAACACCGCACTGGGTAATCAGGCTTCCGCTTCGACCGGCGCCTGCTCTGGCTTGTTTTGACCCGGGGAATACAAGTGCTCTCTCGACCAGGGCAGCTGATTGTTTCGGGCCCTGGCAAAAACCACCTGAAACAACTGCAGTTCACCCACATTAAAGGCCGAAATCGAGCCGGCAAGATACAATCGCCAGGCCCTGACAAACTCCTCGTCCATCATCGATTGAACCTGATCGCTATTCTGTTCATACCTTCGCAACCAGTGTTGCAGGGTTTTCGAATAGTGCAAACGCAGATTCTCGACATCGAGTATGGATAAACGGTTCGGTTCGAAAATCTGCATCATTTCCTGCAGGCTGGGCGGATAAGCGCCGGGGAAAATACGCCGCTCGATCCACCCGTTCATCGGCGCCGGCAAATTTCGGCCAATCGTATGGATCAATCCTTTACCCTCGGGTTTCAGGCAGTTGTCGATGACCCGGCCGAGCGCGGGAAAATCCCCCTTGCCGACATGCTCGAGCATGCCCACCGATACAAACTTGTCAAATTTTCCGGAAATATTGCGGTAGTCGTCGAGAACATACTCAACCCGATCTGACAAGCCTTCTCGTTCCGCGCGACTATGTGCATAGGCCACCTGTTCTTTAGATATGTTATAGGCAGTTACGCGGACGCCATAATGTTTTGCCATGAACAGCGCGAGCCCACCCCAGCCGCATCCCGCCTCGACCACCGTGTCACCCGGCTCAAGCTGCAATTTGCGACAGACATGGTGTAGTTTAGCCACCTGTGCCTGTTCCAACGTCATCTCAGGATATGAAAAATAAGCACAGGTATATTGCATCTCGTCCGTATCGAGCCATAAGCGGTAAAATTCATTACCGATATCGTAATGATGATAAATATTGTCCTTCGCTTTATCGTGCGTGTTGGCGATGCGACGATGCCCCAACAAGATCACAACCTTCCGCAACCAGCTACCGCGGCCGCTTTGTTCAAGGTTGGTGTAAATAATTTCCATGAATTTGATCAGACTACCGTTGAAGCTTACCTGGCCACTGGAGTACAGATCGCCGAAGTAAAGCTCGGGATTCAGAATCGTTTTTATCATCGCGCTACGCGTATTGTATTGCAGCGTAGCAACGGGAATATCGATCGCCGGGGTAACCGCTGCCCCATCCCATAGCTTCAGTACTACGGGTGGATTGCCAACGACTTCTAACATTTTTCTGGCAATCCACCGATCGAGATCTGTTACCACCGAACGCGACGGGGCCGGATTGCCGGCTTCAGCCTGGATTTCGTCCATCTGGCGGGGAGAACAAGCACCGCTTTCGTACCCAGTTTGTTCGCTTGCAGCTACCTCTTTTTCGAAATCTATATTCACACCCATCGTCACAAACCTGTATCAAGTGTTAAATCGCCCCTAAGATTAATAAAAAATGACCCATTTTACAAAGCAGAAGATCCGGATTCGCCCGTTCTGATCCTGACCACGTTCTCCAGGTTGGTGACAAATATCTTGCCATCCCCAATTTTGCCAGTTCTGGCCGCCTCGATAATACTATCGATTACCTGATCAACCAGATCATCATCAATCGCCACTTCGATCTTGACTTTAGGTATGTAATCAACAACATACTCGGCTCCGCGGTATAACTCGGTATGGCCTTTTTGCCGACCAAAACCCTTCACTTCGTAAACGGTTAAGCCGTTGATACCGATATCGGACAATGCACTGCGTACGTCATCCAGTCTAAACGGTTTGATTACTGCACTGACTATCTTCACTGAAACCCCTGTTATTTGCGTTCAAACACTGCCATCGATTCAACATGTGCAGTTTGCGGGAACATGTCCATGACACCTAAATGCGTCAAGCGGTAACCCTGGTCACAAATAATAGCAGCATCGCGTACCAGGCTGGAAGGCTGACAGGATACGTAGACAATCCGAGCAGCGTTAAAATCACCCAATAACTGTGCCATTTCGAGTGCGCCGGTACGTGGCGGGTCGAGCAAAATCTTGTCGTAATGTCGTCGCATCCATGTAAAATCTCGGTCGGGACGAGTCAGATCGGCGCAGTGGTAACTGCTATTGACGATGTTATTGGAAGCCGCGGAGGTGCGCGCACGCTCCACCATCGCGCTGTCAACCTCGACACCGGTAACCTGCGCACAGTTTCGCGCCATAGGCAGGGTGAAATTGCCCAGCCCGCAAAAAAGGTCCAGAACCTGGTCGTCGGACTGCAAATCCAGAAACTCGAGTGCCTGTACGACCATTTGTCGGTTAATTTCGCTGTTGACCTGCACGAAATCAAGCGCGTTGAATTCAATTCTGGATTGTCCATCTTGCAGAGCATCGAGTTCGAGTCGCTGCTGTGCAGGATACAGGTTGTTGACCGTTTCGGGCCCTCCCGGTTGCAGCTGAATATAAAACCCGTGCTGCTGAGAAAACTCGGTCAAAACTGCGAGGTCGTGATCTGACAGGGGCTGCAAATGGCGAAAAACCAGCTGGATATGCCTGGCATCGGCGGCCACTTCAATCTGCGGAATCTGCGCCCGAGCCTCCAGTTTACCGATCATCTCTGAAAACAATTCGAGGCGGTGCCCGACTTCCGGCAGCAACACTTCGCAACGGTGCATGTCTGCGATATAAGGTTTATTTCGCTCACGAAAGCCAACCAGAACCCTGCCCTTTTTGTGCACATACTTGACTCCGAGACGAGCCTTTTTTCGATAGCCCCAGACTGCGGCACGTAAGGGTGGCATCACCTTCTCAGCCTCTAACCCGGCATGCGTCATCATATCGAGCAAAGATTGTTGCTTGAAAGTGATTTGATCGTCGCTGCCCAGATGCTGCAAGCTGCAACCGCCGCAAACCTGAAATGCTTCGCAACCCGGTTCTATGCGTTGTGGCGATGCCTCGATTACTTCGATTGTGTTGGCCTGATCAAATTTTCGGGTGCTCTTCGTTACCTGGATAAGTACCTTCTCTCCGACTAACGCGCCGAACACGAAAACGGTTTTACCATTGACGCGGGCGATACCGCGTCCCTCGTGCGACATCGCATCGATCATCACCTCGCGTGGTTCAGGAGATTGCCTGCGTCTGGCGCGTCTAGACATCGATCCAGGCAGATTCAAAATCGCGTAAATGTTGCATTGCGGAGTTTTTCAGCTCGTCACGCACCAGAAGGCATTCCTCGCGATACTGGGTCTGGTCCAGATTTCCTCTGCTTCGCTGAAAATTGAGATAAACCAGGTAGGTATTGAGAACGTCTGTTTCACAGTAGTCGCGGATTTCCTTGATATCCCCCTGTTGATAGGCATCCCAGACTTTAGAACCGCTCATGCCCATCTTGCCGGGAAAACCACAAAGGCCGGCGATTTCATCCAGGGGTGCGTTGGCACGTACCTGATAGGCCGCCAGCACATCCATCAAATCGGTATGTCTGTCGTGAAATCGACTCAGGTAATTATTGTAGCGAAAACTGTTATCGTTTTGCCCGGTCTCCCAGTAATGCGCGGCATTGATTGGATAAAGCAGGCTGCGGTAGTGAATCACCGGCAGGTCAAAACCACTGCCGTTCCATGAAACCAGGCGTGGCGTATAGCGTTCGATGCCGCTGTAAAAGCGTTGCAGTAGATCCTGCTCAGTGGAGTCGACATCTCCCAGCGACCAGACCTTGAATTGATCCCGGGTGCGCAGGACCGCGGATATTGCAACGACTCGATGCAGGTAGTGGCGCAAAAATTCTGTTCCGGACTGCTGCCGACGCATCTGGAAAACCGCACGTGCAACATCGTCGTCAGACAGCCCATGCAGGTCATAAATCCTTCGGCAACCGTCGATGTCGGGAATCGTCTCAATATCAAAAACAAAAACATTCATAGCTTATGCAGTACCTAAAGATGGGAAAACACCGGTGGTCAGGTAGCGATCTCCTCGATCGCAGATGATGGTCACAATATGTGCAGCAGACAGATCTCGAGCGAGGCGCAAGCTGGCACAGACCGCGCCACCCGAAGAGATACCACAGAATATCCCCTCCTTTGAGGCCAACTCGAGGGTGAATTCCTCGGCCTCTTCACGCGACACATCGATAATCCGATCTACCGCTTCGGCCTGATAAATTCGCGGAATATATTCTTCGGGCCAACGTCGGATTCCAGGGATCGTCGACCCTTCTACCGGTTGCACCCCAATAATTGCAATCTCGGGGTTGACTTCGGCAAAGTATCGCGAACATCCCATTATGGTCCCTGTGGTGCCCATGGCACTGACAAAGTGCGTGATCTTCTGTTCACTCTGGCACCATATCTCTGGCGCCGTGGTTTCGTAGTGTGCACGCGGGTTATCCGGATTGGCAAACTGATCGAGCATTTTTGCTTTTCCCTGTGCATCCAGTTCCTCGGCGATATCTCGCGCCTTTACCATTCCCTCTTCCTTGCTGACCAGAATAATTTCGGCGCCATATGCGCCCATCGTAGCCACACGCTCGCGACTCATATTGTCAGGCATGACCAAGATCATGCGGTAGCCGCGCATCGCCGCCACCATAGCCAGGGCAATCCCGGTATTTCCGCTGGTCGCCTCAACCAGGGCGTCACCCGGATGAATTTCACCACGCGCCTCTGCGTATACGACCATGCTAAAAGCTGGCCGGTCCTTGACCGACCCCGCAGGATTGTTTCCCTCGAGTTTTACCGAGATCTGATTACCATCCCCGGCGCCAAGGCCTTGCAATGTCACTAGAGGGGTATTTCCGATATAATCTTGTAGAAACATAAAAAAAACCGACAAACCCAGGATGGGGATTCCAGATGAACAGTTTACTTTAAATAACGATTCGCAGATAAGCGAATTCTGGTTACCCATGGAGATATCTTTGTTATTGAGCAAGCGAATTCTACTGTCGATATTCTTGTTGCTACACCTTTCGGCAAAAGCGCAAACCAATGGAAGTACGGAGCAGGATTTTTTTGCCGAGGCGCCACTCATATTGACCGTGTCGCGCCTGTCGAAACCTCTGCTTGAATCTCCCGCCAGTGTCAGTGTCATCGATCGACAAATGATAGAAGCCTCCGGTGCTCGAGAAGTAGCGGACCTATTTCGGCTGGTGCCCGGATTTGTGGTCGGATTTCATAGCGGCCACGCACCCGTCGTTACCTATCATGGTCTTGGCCGGGAATTCCATCGCCAGATTCAGGTTTTAATCGATGGAAGGTCTGTTTTCATTCCCTCTTTCGGTGGCGTCCCCTGGTCCAATCTGCCGATATTGATCGACGATATCGAAAGGATCGAGGTCATCCGGGGTCCCAATGCCGTTACCTATGGCGCCAATGCGTTTCTGGCAACGATAAATATCATTACGCGCCATGCCGCAGAAGACCTGGGCACACGATACTCGATTACAACCAGTGACAACGCCAATCCGGATATCGAAGATGCCTACCTCAGAATCGGCAGTCGCTTGCAGAATTTCGACTGGCGCCTGAGTCTGGGTGCCATAAGCGATTCAGGCTTCGCCGGCATCAATGATTCAAAACGCAGCGCAAAGATCAATTTGCGCATGGACCTGTCGGCGCCGAGTAACCAGTTCTGGACCCTGCAACTGGGATCCAGCGACAGCATCAATGGCCGGGGTTTCCCTCCTTCAGAGGATACCGCAACCGATATAGAACGCAGTGAAGAAGTGGCTAACAGTTACTTCAACCTGCAATGGGAAAGCGTCCGGGATGCGAGCACGACGATCCTGCAGTTAACCCATACGCGTCAGAAAGTGATCGATAACTTTGATCCCGGTCCACTCACGCTGGAAGTGGCTGGTTTTTCCTTTCCAGGGGTCACTACCTTTATCGATTTTGATCGCATTTCCGAACGAACTGATTTCGAACTTACACAGACCGATGATATAGGAGACAGCGTTCGCCTGGTTTATGGTGGAAGCATGCGCCAGGACAAGGTCAAATCACTCTTCCTGTTAAATGAAGAAGATTTCGACAAGGTCGACACAAATCGCCTGTTTGGTGTCGTCGAATGGCGTCTCGACGAAAACTGGTTACTCGACCTCGGCCTGATGCTGGAGGACACCAGTCTGACAGAACGCGAAAGCTCACCTCGGGTTTCGCTGATTCGGAAGTTTGGCAAGCGACACGCCTTGCGCCTGGTGGCCTCTGCGGCAAAGCGTAATCCAATCCTGTGGGAACATGTCGGCGAGACCGAGTTCAGTGCGGACATCCCAGGTTTTGGCATAGTCGTTCTGCCGACCTGGATCGGTAATGACGAAATTGAACCCGAGAGCATCATGTCTTACGAAATCGGTTTGCGCAGCCAGTACGGTGCCGGTCTGGGAAGTGACGTCAAGCTGTTCCGATACAAAATCGATGACCAGATTGTCCATTCGTCAACCTCGGTCACACGCCCGCCTCCCATTAATGTTACCGATGTAGCCACTCCCGACAACCGTGAGGATACCGAGGTACGAGGGATAGAAGTAGCGTTCGACTACACACCCGACAATCGCTTTCAACTGCATAGTGGCTTCAGTCTGGTCGATGTCGAATCTAGCCTGGTCGACTTTGAAGAGTCGATTCCTGATTACACGATATTTATCACCGCCAGGTATCACATCAACATGAAACATGAAGTTTCTGCGGCGTACTATTACCTCGACGAGATTTCCTGGATCGACAGCTTCGAAGAAATCCCGGATGCGAAACGCCTTGATCTGCGTTATGCCTATCATATGACGGAGGGATTCAACGTCGAAGTCATCGGTCAGAACCTGTTCGAGGATTTCACAGATTATGAGAGGGAAAACCTGCACGACCAGGTAATTTACCTGAGGTTGTCGGGCGGATTTTAGCTAGCAGAAATGGACGGAATCAGATTTTCAAGCTGGATTAAAGGACTAATACTCAGCACTCTGCTGCTGTCACTCACCAGCACGGCCGCTTCCAGACAGGCTATCAGTCAGGTAATTATCGTCAAAGGCAGCGACAATACCTACTTTGATCAAACCGTCACGACTCTGCTCAAGCATGTCGACCAGGCTGAGCGATTCAAGATAGTGCTGGCAAATGAACTGGACTCTCAATCGCCATACCAGGGTCGGGATAAATTATTTGTATCCCTGGGACAGGCGGCGGTTGAAGCCGTTGACAAGCTCGGCCGTAAATCGCTTTCGATTAACGCTTACCTGACATTAGAGCAGTACAACAGCCTCGATCTTGATGATCAACTAACGGTGCTGCTCGATCAGCCCCTGCAGCGTTATCTCGCCTTTTGCAAACTCATGCTCGATGTGGACTCGATCGGGGTTATCGCCGACAGCACACCAAAGCTTGGACAGCAACAAGCGAAAACACTAAAGGAATTTGAGTTAGTCCTGAATCAGTACCAGGTGAATCCACTCAACAAACTACTTCCGGTGCTGCGCAACCTGCTGAAACAAAACGATGTATTGCTAATGCTGCCCAGGCAGTCGATTTATAATCGCGACACACTCAAAGGTGTTTTGTTGACTAGCTATCGAAGTCGCAAGCCAGTAATCAGCTACTCTCCGGCCCATGTAAAATCGGGTGCACTGGCATCAATTTATTCTTCACCTGAAGACATCGGCAGGCATCTGGCTTTGCTCGTCAATCGGTCATTGAAGAATCAACCAATTCACGATACCCCGTTTCAATTTGCACGTTTTTACTCGATCGCAACCAACCCACGGGTTGCGCGTGCTCTCGGCATTCACACGAGCAGTGAACAGGCCATACGCGCCAGACTCGACAGGTTAAGCCAATGAAGAGCCTCGGCATCAAATATCAGATTTTGTTGATCACACTGATTCCGGTATTCCTGATCGATCTGTTTTTTACCTACAAGCATATCAACGGCAGTATCGAACAGGCCAACGAGCTGCTGCAAAGCAAGGGTCAAATCATCGCCCGACAAATTGCCGGGGCTTCCGAGTTCAATCTGTTTACGGGTAATGACAGCCAGATCCAGTATTTACTCGGACAATCGGTCGGTACCAACGATATCGTGCTGGCATCGATATACGACCGCCAGGGAAAATTGATCGCCGAGACCGTTTCCAGGGATTTTGAACAATCACAGGCAACCGATTATTACTACTATCGACAGGCCATTATGTCACAAAGCCTCGATCACTCCGATGTATTTACACCGGATTATGTCGGTGGTAGCAAAGCCAGTGTGCTGGGCTGGGTACATCTTTATATTTCTCGCCAGCAACTACAACGCACTACCAAACGGATCGTTATCGACTCAATCACCTTTTTTATCTCGATTCTAATCATGGCCGTCATCCTGACCATCGTTATAAGCCGACGCATTACTCAACCCATCTTTCGCCTGATGGAACATTTGAAATATGTAGAAACAGGTCAACTCGGCAAGACCATCGATCACACTGAATCAAATGAAATAGGCGCAGTACAAAAAGGCTTTAATCGCATGACCCATGCACTACTCGCTAACCGTCGGCATCTCAATCGGCGCATCCAGCAGGCGACACAACAATTGAACGAGGCGATAACGGACCTCGAGACAAAAAATCGCGAGCTGGGTTTTGCACGCGATGAAGCGCAAACAGCTAACCAGACCAAATCCGAGTTTCTCGCCAACATGAGCCACGAGATTCGTACGCCTATCAACGGAATCAAGGGTTTTATCAACCTGTTGAGTCAATCGGAACTGGATCGCTCACAACAACGTTACGTCGACATCGTCCTGAAATCGACCACAGATCTGACAAATATCGTCAATGAAATCCTCGACTTTTCAAAAATGGAATCGGGTAAATTACATATCGTCGACGAGGAATTCGATCTTTACGAAGTCATCGAACAAACTCGCGACATTCTTTTTATCAATGTGCTGACCAAGAATATCGATCTGAATCTGATTATTTACAGTGATACGCCACGCTGGGTCATCGGCGACAAGTTGAGGCTCAAGCAGATTCTGCTCAACCTGATTGGCAACGCGATCAAATTTACCGATCAAGGCCAGGTTGTGATAAAGGTCAGTCTTGAGGACAAGCGTATTGATGAGATAGATATCAGAATCGATGTAGAGGACAGTGGTATCGGTATATCTGAGCATGATCAACAATCCCTGTTCCAGGCTTTTAGCCAGGTTGAGAGTTCAGACACGCGGCGTTTTACTGGAACCGGACTTGGGCTGGTAATCAGCAAAAACCTCGCCACCCTGATGCGTGGGAATATATGCATGCAATCAAGCCAGGGTGAGGGCTCGATATTCTCTTTGTCACTGCCTTTCGAGTACAGCAGCAGGAATGACGATGCTCTGCTTGACGAAACCGAGATTCCAAAGGCGCTAATCTTCGCGGCCAACAACAACTGCTTATTGGAGATTCAGACTCTATTTGATCGCGCAGGTATCAGTACTGCATGTAACCTGGTCGACAACACTGCTGGAACCGACCCGGTTTTGCAATCGATACAGCGTAATATCACCTATATCGATCTGCTGGTGTTTGATTTACGACATCTCAACATCGACCTGGATAAGCTGCTCAATCGTGAAATCAGCAAGACCGCACGAATCATCGTCATGCACTACGACCAGGGAGTCGAATTGCCCGCATATCCGCATTCAGTCGAGTTCATTTCGGTTATCAACACCAGTCAAGCGATTGCAGAGCTGATCGACGGGACCTCGGCAACCGAGCCTGAATCAGACGCGAGTACTCCAGTGCAACAACTCCAAGCCAAGCGTGTTTTACTGGTTGACGACAACCAGGTGAATTTAAAACTGGCAAGTGAATTGATTCGTCTTTGGGGACATGAAGTCACTGAAGCCGAGCACGGCAGCAAGGCTCTGGCAATCTATAAAGCCGCTCAGTTCGATCTGATCATTCTGGACATTCAAATGCCCGATATCGATGGGATCAGCTTGTTACACTTGATGCGCGAAGAAAAACCAGAGGATCAATCCCCGATCGTGGCACTAACCGCGAACGTTCTTAACGATGAGGCCGGGCGACTTATCGAACTGGGATTTGATTATTTTCTCGGCAAGCCAATCGATGAGGTAAAATTTCGAGCATTACTCGACGGTACCCCACAGCGACAATCAAGCGAGACCGGCAAATCAGATAATACCGAAGTAATTCCCGATTGCTCGGTAGACTACGGGAAATCCCTGGCCCTTTCCGCAGACAACGAATCCTTGCTAAAACAGATATTTGAGATACTGCAGCGCGATATCCCTGACCAGCAACTACAACTTGAAAATGCCCTGGCACAACTAGACCAGGATCGACTGGCCGCGATCGCACACAAACTACACGGAGTAACCTGCTATGCGAGCCTGCCTCGATTAAGACAAAAAGTACTTGGCTTTCAGCAGCGTCTGGCGCGTAACAGCAACACTCCGCTCAGCAAATCGGTGTACAAATTGAACCAGGAACTAACGGCGGTAAAACTTGAGGTCGACCGATATCTCAAGCAAATGAATGAGCGCGGGATTTCGAGTTAAGCAAGCTCGGCTTCGGACATCCCAGGACCGAAGGGGCTGTTCAGGTTCCGGGACAGACTCTGACCTGGCAGAGCACGATAAATGCGACTCCACATTTTTCTTCGATTTTCAATCGCTTGCGCAATCGAAAATCGCAGGCAAATTACTGTTTCGTGGAAATCTCTGCATTTTGCTGAGTTCCCTTAAGTTTCGAGCACCACCATGGCCACCACGTAGTGCTTTTCATCGGATAAGGAAATCGTCGCATTGCTGATTTCGAGTCTACTAATTAAGTCCACTGCGTCACCAAGAAAACTCAGCAATGGTTTTCCCTGAGCATCATTATCGATTTGTATAGAGTGAAAACTCAACTGTTCGCCAATTCCCGTACCGAGGGCCTTGGCAACCGCCTCCTTTGCAGCGAAGCGAGTAGCAAGATAGCTGTTAGCGTTCCTGCGACTGCCGCATACGGCGAGTTCGTCATCGGTAAGAATCCGTCGTGCAAAACGCTCGCCAAAACGCAGGCTGAGTCTCTCGATGCGGGCGATTTCGGCGATATCGACACCGATGCCGAAAATCATAGGCCCTGAGCCCGGGCTTCCAGAATGAGTTGCTTGATATCTCGGACGGCTTTCTCAAGCCCCAGAAAAACCGCGTCGGCTACTATCGAATGACCGATATTCAACTCGGTTACCTGTGGATTTGCCGCGATAGGGCGAACATTGTGTCGATTAAGGCCGTGGCCTGCATTGACTTGCAGGCCTTTGGCATGTGCATAGGCTATGGCCTCGTTTATCTTCGCCAATAGCGCTTGTTGTTCATCGCCCTGTGCGTCGGCATAGTGCCCGGTGTGGATTTCCACGCAAGGCGCACCGCATTCAATGACAGCATCGATTTGCTCGTGACTTGCATCGATAAACGGCGACACACGCGTTCCCACCTCCGCCAGGCAGGCGCATGCCACTCGCACCTGATCCAATTGACCGGAAACGTCGAGCCCGCCTTCGGTAGTCAATTCTTCTCGTTTTTCGGGTACCAGGCAGACATCTTCAGCTTTCAGATCACAGGCAAAAGCGATCATTTCATCGGTAATCGCTATTTCGAGATTCAGCTTGGTGTTGACTACCTGCTTGAGGAGCAGTGCATCACGCTCCTGGATATGGCGTCGATCCTCGCGCAGGTGAAAAGTAATCGAATCCGCACCGGAATACTCCGCAACCTGGGCTGCATAAACGGGGTCGGGGAAGCGTGTGCCACGTGCCTGTCTTAAGGTAGCCACATGATCGATATTGACACCCAGAGTGATAGGATTGGTCATCGTCGTCTCACCATTTCAAGATATACGTCACGAGATTTTAACGCTTTTCCATGCAAGTTAAAGTCAATAGTGCTGCGCAGCACTGATTTCGCCAGTCGCAGTACAGCCTCGCAATGGTATTTTCCCTCGCCCCAATCTAGTACGACACGCCCACTCACTGAATCCCTCGCGCTTTCACAGCATTCGACAAAACCATGATTGATCACAAACTGGTAGTAAAGCTCGACCTGCAAGGCCCGACCACTGTGAGCGTCCGCGGACAAATCAGGAAAATAACCAAGCCGCTGCATCAAATCGAGCTCGAAGCGACGCAGGCAGATTTCATCGACATCATCTATGGCACCTTGCAACAATGACAGATAACTCGAGAATATTTCGGGATTAGCCTCACCTTGAGGTAACAGGGCACCAATCAATTCGTTTACGTATAGCAACGGCAGGTAGTTTTTTTCAGCAACTGGTAAGATCTGGCCCTCGATCGCGATCAGTGTTTTCAGTTCCTGATTCCCACTCCAACCAATGCTCAACATCATGAAAGGCTGGTAAGGTATCTTCGCAGGATTACGCCTTGCTCCCTTGGCAAGTGCACGGATGCAACCATGGTCCCGGGTAAAGAAATCCAGAATCAGACTGCTATTCTGCCAGTCACGCCGACGCAGAATAAAAGAAACCTGATCAGTGACTCTGGTTTCCATCGGAATAACCAAAAGCCGACAGGGCCTTCTCATCGTCAGCCCAATCTGCCCGCACCTTGACCCATAGCTGAAGGTAAACGCGGGTTTCGATAAGTCTCTCTATATCGCCACGGGCCAGCGAGCCAATCTTTTTCAGCAGAGCACCATTCTTGCCAATCACAATCGCTTTCTGTGATTTACGCTCAACCCAGATCGTTGCTGAAATCCTGGTAATATCAGTCTCCTCTATGTAGTGGTCTATAGCGACTGTTATCGAATATGGCAATTCCTGCTTGAGTGCGCGAAACAGCTTTTCGCGAACAATTTCGGCGCTGATGAAGCGCATCGATTTATCGGTAAGTTGATCATCCGGAAAATGTGGCACAGCCACCGGAAGGCGCGCGACTATCAATTGTTCCA